>CAZJTM010000140.1:0-17742 GCA_964548925.1 uncultured Verrucomicrobiota bacterium
GGAGCCGATACCCTCGGGATTCTCCCGCTGTTCCACGGGCGCCCGGCGGCCGTAAAACCGCAGGAACATGTCCTGGTAGGGATCGCGGTACTCCACAATGCGGGTGGTGGCGATGTTCACGACGCTGGGAAGGGCCTTCTCCGTCGCCTCAACGGTGGCGTCGCGTCTCACGTCGTCGCGCGGCTCGGCGTGAGTGACTTGCGCCTGCGATCCCGTCCCGAATGCCGCCGCGCAGAGAACCAATGGCCAACGGACGAGCCAGTGCCCGCTCCTTCGTTTGTTCAGATTCGTCTTCACAAGTCCTATAAACAGGCAATCTTCGAACTGGTTGCGTTCAAACAAAGTTGGGGGCGCGCTGACGGGAAGGGTGATTTGCGGGTGTCGTCCAGGGTTGCATCCGGTTCGGCTCTCTTGCACACTGGCGGCGTCCGCAACGTGCGTGCTCCGCGGTGGCCCGGGCTGGAACGCGGTCGCGGTTATGGATAAGAAAGCTATGGCGCACACAACTGGGCGCGGGGAACCCGCCAAGAAAACGCGCATCCTGCTGGTGGATGACCACGCGGTGGTGCGGTTCGGCATCTCCCAACTGATCAGCCGGCAGCCGGATTTGCTGGTGTGCGGGGAGGAAGAGGACGCGGCGCGGGCGTTGAGCGCCATCGAGCAGACGAAGCCGGACCTCGTGATTGCCGACATCTCGCTCAAGGACAGCAGCGGCTTGGAGTTGATTCGCAATGTGCGCGCCCGGCATCCGGGACTGCCGGTCCTGGTGCTCAGCGTGCATGACGAGTCGGTCTATGCAGAGGTCGCCTTTCGGGCGGGCGCCCTGGGCTACCTGATGAAAGACGAGGCTTTGGACAAGTTGCTCGTGGCCGTTCGCCGGGTGCTGAGTGGGGCGATCTACGTCAGCGACGCCATGGCGGTGAAGCTTCTACAGAAACAGATTCGCGGGCAAGGCAACGGCCAGAGTTCGCCCTCGGAACTGCTGAGCGATCGCGAACTGGAAGTTTTTCAACTGATCGGGGCATGGAAGACCACGCGTCAGATTGCCGATGAGCTGCACCTGAGCATCAAGACCGTGGAGTACTATCGGGAGCAGATCAAACGGAAGCTCAACCTGAAAGGCGCTGCGGAGTTGACCCAGCACGCAACTTCCTGGGTGCAGCGAGAGAGTCCAACCTGAATCACTCCGCAATCGCATCCGGTGGTTCTTCCCGGAGCGTTCTACCGTCAGCATTCGGTTGGCGTCGTGGCCTGTCACCGGTTTCGGCAGTTCCGGAACTGTGAGCGACGCCAGCTTGCCATCGGTTTTTCCTTTGCTCAACCGGCTCGGGTCAACTTAACCCTGTTGTGGATTGGATTCCCACCCGTAACCGGGGATTCCCTTGGACGTGGTTGAGGAGTGGCGCCGGGGTGTGAACGCGTGGGCGCCCTGATTGTGCGTTGGAATCGCAATTAGTTAAGGTAGGTGTGAAATCGAAACCAAGAGACCCAGGCGAGCGGCGAGCGCTGATTTCATTGGTTTCGAGCAGTCTGGAACCGCGGGAATTGTGGCAAGATGAGCCGACCGGGTTCCTGACTCGCCAAATGCGTTGGTTGCTGGATGGAGAATTGAGAGCGAGCGGCGAGATGCGTGGTTTGATTGCAGAAGGACCTCACAACTTGAGGGTGGTTGCAGGTGAAATACTGGGCGTGATCCAGCGTCGCCTCCTTCGCAAGTTCGGCTGGCGTTACAGTTCGGATGCGCGCTTGGATCGGATGGGGATGCGGCATGGCAAAGCGCGATAGGTCACATGGCATGAATGGGCGTATCCGAGTCCTGTTGGTGGATGACCACCCGGTGGTGCGCCGCGGCATTCGCTTCAGCTTGGCCTCGCATGCGCACATCGAGATTGTCGGGGAAGCCTCCGACGGCGTTGAGGGCCTCGCCCTGGCCAAGGAACTGCAGCCGGACGTGGTGCTGACCGACATTGACATGCCGCACATGAACGGGCTGGCCTTGGCCGACGCGTTGCGCAAGGAAGTGCCCTCCGCCCGGGTCCTCATCCTCTCGATGTACGCCAACACCGAATACATCCTCCGTATCATCCACAGCGGCGCGAAAGGTTACGTGCTCAAGGAAGCAGACCCGGGAGAATTGGTCCATGCCATCGAGGCAGTGCAGCGCGGCGATGCGTTTTTCAGTCCGGACGCCGCGCGGGTCGCTTTGAATCAGTTTGTGCGCGGGCCGACCGGAGCCGACACAGTGCTGGAGTTGAGCAGCCGCGAGCGGGAGGTGCTGGTGGCTATCGCCGAAGGGTTGAGCAACAAGGAAATCGCGGATCGTCTCGGGGTCGGTGTGCGCACGATTGAGAGCCATCGTGAACACATCATGGGCAAGCTTGGCATTCACTCCGTTGCTGGGCTGACCAAGTTCGCCGTCGCCAAGGGCCTGGTTGCCCTTCACAACGGTTTCTGAGCAGCGGCCTGGCGAGCCCGGCGACGCACGGGAAAGGAGGTGGAGCGACACTCGGGGGCTGTCGCATTCTGCCCGAAGGAAACCAAATCGCTTGCCGCAAGTGGGTGCTTGGGCTAGGTCTTCACCGTGTTTCGCGTTTTGCATTTCCGGTTCGGGGTCTGGGTGTTCGCGCTTGCGTTGCCGGTGGTGTCGCCGGCCCAGATTGACCCCGTCCGACGGGAACTTGTGCAACTGGGTTACAACCAGGCGCTCCAAGGCCGCGCCCCGTTTTCGGGCTACGCGTTCTACTATCGCAACCAGCCGGAGTTTGTCCGCTCCAACCTGACGCTCAGGCTGGCCGTCGCCCCGGTTTACCTCGATTCGGAACTCGGTATCCGATCAGCGGTTGGTCCGCACACGGATTTGGGGGTGGGACTGGCGGGGGGTGGGTTCGCGGACAGCTACAACGAAATCCGGGCCGGCCGGTTTCTCCCCGAAGAGTCCTTCCTGGGGCACGGCGGCGAAGTATCCGCGAGCGTTTATCACTTGTTCAACGACGGCGACCGGATTCCGCTCAGCGGCCTGCTGCGGGTGGGGGCGCACTACTCCGCGTTCAGCGCCGACAGCGACACGGCGGACGCGTTTCGTGTCCCGGACGACGACACCAGCCTGCACACGCGTGTGGGCCTGCGCTGGGGCGGGCGCGAACCGGTGATGCTGCCCGAGATGGCCCTGGAGCTCTCTGTTTGGTACGCCTTTCAAGCGCGGAGCGAATCCGGACTGTACGGCTTCGACGCCGATCGGCGGCTGGAGGCGCGCACGCATCTGTTCTGGGGACGCGCGCTGTTCGCCTACACATTGCCGGAGTCGGAACACAACTTCTCGCTGGGCTTGACGGCGGGCTACAGTTTGGAGGCGGATCGGCTGAGCGCTTTCCGGCTGGGGGCGTTGCTGCCGCTGGTTTCGGAATTTGCGCTGACCTTGCCCGGGTACTACTACCAAGAGTTGAGCGCGGAGCGCTTCGTGCTCGCCACGGGCACCTATTCGTTGCCCCTCGACGCCCAAAAGCGCTGGAACCTGGCTTTGGTGGGCTCGACGGCTTGGGTGGATTACCTGCCGGGTCTGGAGCAACCCGGCCATTGGCACAGCGGCATTGGCGGGGGCTTGCTGTATCGTTCGTCGCCGTGGCAGATGGTGTTGGGGTATGCCTATGGGGTGGACGCGTTGCGATCCGGCAGGTCCGGCGCGCATTCCATCGGCCTGCTTGTGCAGATTGACCTCGAGCGCACCAAGGCCGCGTTGCTCAGTCCGCAGAGTCCGTTCCGCTCGCGCGGATTGTTTCGTCTGTTCGGCGGCTCATGAACCCATTTCGCAACGAATGAAGGCCAACCTTGTGCGCGTGCTGGCGGTGGTGTGCGCCTGGGCTTGGGTGGTTGGATGCGGCAGGTCTTCGCCGCCCCAATCTGCCATTCCACATGCTCTGCCCGAACCGCCACGGGTGGCCACGTGCGAACCCGGACAACCCGGCGGCCGGCTTGTCCTGGTCGCCGCCGCTCCGCCTCGCACTTTCAATCCGGTCTTTGCTCTGGATAACGCTTCCGATCAAATCGCGCGCCTGCTGTTCGGCGTGCTGGTGCAGTTCGATTTCGCAAGTCAGGAAGTCGTACCCGGGCTGGCCGAATCTTGGTCCGTGACGTCCGACGGCAGGCAATGGACTTTCAAGCTGCGTCGCGGTCTGCGTTGGAGCGATGGCCATCCGCTGACTTCGGCGGATGTGCTTTTCACATGGAACGACGTCATCTACAACCCGCGCATCAGAGTTCCGCTCGCCTCCGTGTTCCGCCTGAAGGAACGGGGCTTCGCGGTTTCCGCACCGGACGAGCATACGGTCGTCGTGGTCACGCCGGAAGTCTTCGCGCCGTTTCTGGAGTTCTTCGGCAGTGTGCCGTTGCTCCCCAAGCACAAGCTCCAAGACCTCGCCCGGGGCGGCAACTTCCTGCTCGCGTACGGCGTGGACAGCTCTCCGGACAAGATTGTCGGCGCCGGGCCGTTCCGCTTGAAGGAATCCCGTCCTGGCCGGTACACGCTGCTGGAACGCAACCCGGAGTACTGGACCACCGACCGCACAGGCCGGCGGCTGCCCTATCTCGACGAGTTGCAAATCGTGGTGACGGCGGATGCCGGCGACGCTGCGGAGCGGTTCTTGTCCGGGCAAAGCGATGTCTGCGAGCGCATCCGGTCGCAGGATTTCACGCGATTCCAAGCCGCCGCCGCGGAGGGCCGCTTCCGCTTGATCGAACTCGGCCCCGCCACGGAACGGGATTTCCTCTGGTTCAACCAGAACACGAACGTCAACCGCATTTCCGGCCAACCGTTTGTGGCGCCGCACAAGCTGACGTGGTTTCGCAACGCCGCCTTTCGCCAGGCAGTGTCGTGCGCGCTCGACCGCGAACGCATCGCCCGCGAGGCTTACGATGGCCGCGCGGTGCCCTGCGAAACTTACCTTGGAGCCGAAACGGCCCGGTGGTACAACCCGAACGTGCCACGCTTTGCTTTCAACCCGAACCGCGCGCGAACATTACTGGCGCAAGCCGGTTTGCAGGACCGCACGGGCGACGGCATCGTCGAGGATGAGGCCGGGCGGGTTTGCGAAATCACGTTGCTGACGAATGCGGGCAACCCGACGCGCGCGAAGGTGGCCTCGCTGATCGCCGAGGACCTGCGGCGAACAGGCATCCGGTTGAACGTCCACCTCGTTTCGTTCGACACCTTGGAACGGAAGATCAACGAGGAGTTTGACTATGAAAGCGCGTTTATGGGCTTGAGCGGTGGCGGTGCCGACCCGGCTTCTCATCTTAACGTCCTGCAATCCGCCGAACCGCTGCACCAGTGGTTTCCGAACCAGCCCCAGCCCGCCAGCGACTGGGAGGCGCGCGTGGACGCCCTCATGGAGGCGCAGATGCGCACGCTCGACTTCGCCGCGCGGAAACAGGCCTTCGACGAGGTCCAAGCCATTTTGGCCGAGCAGTTGCCCATGATCTACACCGTCACGCCCATACGGCACGTGGCTGTGAGCGCGAGCTTGGCGAATTTGCGGCCTGCCATACTGGCGCCGTCCCCGGTGGCCTGGAACGCAGACGAGTTGTGGTTGAAGATCCGGTAGTTTACGGGCTGGTGGAGAAGGAGCTTTCGCGTCTGCAAAATTTCTCAAAAAAACTTGTTGCACTGCCGGTGGTCCCTGCTATTCTCCGCCCTCCGTTGCGCCCTAAACGGCGCCCGGACAGCATGATTGCGGGCCGATAACCGAGCCTTCCAGGGCCGGGAATGATGGTTCGCCGCTCCAAGAGTTGCTGACTTGGAAGTTTTGGTTTTATGCCAGTCAAGACATTTAGACCGCTGACGCCGTCCACGCGATACATCACGATCGCGGACTTCGGCGACATTACGAAGACGCGGCCGGAGAAGGCACTGGTCCAGATCCGCAAGAAGACCGGTGGCCGCAATGCTTACGGTCGGGTCACTGCCCGGGGCATCGGTGGCGGCCACAAGCAGAAGATCCGCCTCGTGGATTTCAAGCGCGAGAAGCATGGCGTTGAGGCCACAGTGACGGCCATCGAGTATGATCCCGGTCGTTCCGCGCGCTTGGCCCTTTTGCAGTACAAGGACGGAGAGAAGCGCTATATCGTCGCCCCCAACGGCATTCAGGTGGGCGCGAAAGTAGTCAGTGGTCCAACAGCACCGCCGGAGGTTGGTAATAGTCTGCCGCTTCGCACGGTGCCGGTCGGCCTGCCGATTCACAACCTCGAGCTCCTGCCGGGGCGGGGAGCCCAGATGGTGCGCAGCGCCGGTGGGGCGGCCACTCTCATGTCGCGCGCCGAGGGATACGCGCTTGTCCGGCTTCCTTCGGGGGAGATTCGTCGCGTCAACGAGAATTGTTACGCGACCATTGGGCAAGTCGGGCACACGGAGCACCTTAATGTTGTCTTGGGCAAGGCGGGCCGCAGCCGTCACCGTGGTAAACGTCCGATCAGCCGGGGCGTGGCGCGCAACCCGGTGGACCATCCGAACGGTGGCGGTGCCGGCAAAGCCAAGTCTGGCGGCGGCTGGCAGCAGTTGACCTCGCCTTGGGGCTTGTTGGCCAAGGGATACCGCACCCGTGACCGGCGCAAGGCTTCCAATCGGTTCATTGTCGTCCGGCGCGATGGCCGGCCCATGAAGAACAAGTAATCACCTATGGGACGTTCAATCAAAAAAGGCCCCTTCGTTGACCAGCACTTGATGGACAAGATCCTCAAGGCGAAGGAGACGCAATCAAAGACGCCGATCAAGACTTGGTCGAGGCGTTCGATGATTACCCCGGATTTCGTGGGGATCACCTTCAACGTGCATAACGGGAAGGTTTTCAATCCGGTGTTTGTCACGGAGAACATGGTCGGCCACCGGCTGGGGGAGTTTTCGCTGACCCGGACGTTCAAGAAACACGGCGCGCACACCGCCAAGGCGGAGGCCAAGTAGCATGCAAGTTCAGGCCATTACCAAGAACGTGCCGATGTCCGCGCAGAAGATGCGCGAAGTCGTGAGACAGATTCAGGGCCTGCCCGCCTTGAAGGCGCAGGCTACCTTGGGCTTCACGCCGCGCAAGGGGGCGCGCGTGGTGGCTCAAACATTGAAATCCGCGCTGGCCAACGCCGAGGAATTGGCGCGCCAAGGCAAGTTTGCGGCGGTCAAGCCGGAGTTGTTGCGCGTGCGCGAAGCGGTGGCGCAAACCGGGACCACCCTGAAGCGGTTTACCCCGAAGGCGCGTGGGTCGGCCGGCCCAATCCTCAAGCGCCGCTGCCACGTCAAGATTGTTTTGTCGGACGAATAATCGGTATGGGACAGAAGACGAATCCAATCGGTCTGCGCCTCGCGGTCAACAAAGACTGGCGCTCAAAGTGGTACGCGGACAAGCGGGAATTCGGCAAACTACTGACCGAAGACCGCCAGATCCGGGATCTGCTCAAGAAAAAGCTCGAGTCCGCGTCCGTGCCTAGGATCCTCATCGAACGCGCGACCAACCGGTGCCGGGTCACCATCCAGACCGCCCGTCCCGGCGTCGTAATCGGTCGCAAGGGATCGGAGATTGACAAGCTCAAGGAAGAGTTGAGCAAGATGACGGGCAAGGAAATCTACGTGGACATCGTGGAGATCAAGCAGCCGGAAATCGAGGCGCAGCTTGTGGCTGAGAACGTCGCCTTGCAGTTGGAACGTCGGGTTTCGTTCCGCCGCGCGATGAAGAAGGCCCTGCAGACGGCCAAGGACTTTGGCGCACAGGGTATCAAGATCCGCTGCGCGGGCCGGCTCGGGGGAGCGGAACTCGCCCGGGTGGAGCAGTATCACTGGGGTCGCGTGCCCTTGCATACGCTCCGGGCGGACATTGACTATGGATTTGCCGAGGCCCGCACCCTTTACGGGAAGCTTGGCATCAAGTGTTGGATCTGCAAAGGGGACGTTCGTGCCGAAGCGAAAGCCGCGCGCCCGCAGGCGCCGCTTGGTGCTCCGGCCGCAAGTTGAATTTGAGATGAGGACTGGCCTATGCCTTTGATGCCCGAACGAGTCAAGTACCGCAAAATGCACCGTGGCAATCGCGCGGGGCTGGCCTATGCCGGCAGCACTGTCGCGTTTGGTGAATACGGGCTGCAATCCTTGGAGCGGTGCTGGTTGGACACCAAGCAGATCGAAGCCGCGCGCGTGGCGATCAACCGCTTCATGAAGCGGCACGGGCGCATGTGGATTCGCGTCTTCCCGCAGAAGTCGTTTACGAAGAAGCCGCTGGAAACCCGAATGGGAAAAGGCAAGGGCCCGTTGGAATCCTGGGTCGCGGTGATTCGTCCGGCGAACGTCCTCTTCGAAGTGGACGGAGTGTCGGAAGCGACCGCCCGGGAAGCCATGCGTCTGGCGGCCACCAAGCTGCCAATTTCGACCAAGTTTGTTTCCCGGCATAAGCATGGCTGAGCCGCGTCGCGTGTATGAAGAAAGAAGACCGCAAGAAGATTCAAGAGATGACCCTGCCTGAGTTGCAGGCCAAGAGCCGGGAGTTGCGCCAGGAGATGTTCAACCTGCGTTTGCAGCAGGCGAGCGCGCAACTGGAGAAACCGGCCCGTCTGCGAACCCTGCGCCGCGACATCGCGCGCCTGGAAACCCGCGCCAGCGAATTGCGGCGCAAGCAAGCTTGAAACCGAGGGCTATGGCTGAGACGACCCAACAACCAGTCCCCGCGCGGGGTAACCGCAAGGAACGCGTCGGCGAAGTTATCGCGGCGCGAATGACCAAGACCATCGTGGTGCGCGTGGAGCGGCGCTTCCCGCACCCGCGGTTCAGGAAGGTGGTCACCGCTTACAAGAAGTTTTACGTTCACGACGAGAAGAACGAAGCCAAGCCAGGCGATCGCGTTCGCATCACGGAGACGCGCCCTCTTTCAAAACTCAAGCGCTGGCGGTTGACCGAAATCGTGGAACGGGCCATCGGCGCTGAGGACGCCGCCTGACGGAGGGATTATGCTGCAAGTACGATCACATCTGGATGTCGCCGACAACACCGGCGGGAAGGTGGCATGGGCCATCGGCGTCTTGGGCCGCAATCAGACTTATGCCCGCGTGGGCGACGTCATCAAAGTCCACATCAAGGACGCCGCGCCGGATGGCCAGGTGAAAAAGGGCGAGGTCTGCAACGCGGTCGTCGTCCGCACTCGGCAGGCGATTCGGCGGAGCGATGGGTCCTACTTGCGATTCGACCGCAACGCCGTGGTCATCATTGACGCCGAAATGAACCCCAAGGGGACGCGGATCTTCGGACCCGTCGCGCGGGAGTTGCGCGAGAAGAAGTTCATGAAGATCATCTCGCTGGCCCCGGAAGTGATTTAGACGTATGGCAGGACTGCATGTGAAAAAGGGCGACGAAGTCGTCATCATCGCGGGTGCGGACAAGGGTAAGCGCGGGAAGATCATCTTCGCCGACCCGAAGAAGCAGCGCGTGTTGGTCGAGGGCGCGCACATGATCAAGCGGCACACCCGAAAGAGCCAGCAGCATCCGCAAGGGGCGATCATCGAACGGGAAGGCCCCATTCACGTCTCGAACGTGATGAAGGCCGAACGCTACGACGCGCGGGCCGCAAAGCGGGCTGCGGCGGCCAAGCCCGCCTGAACCCACCACGCGCCGACCAGGCAAGGCCAATCCGGAACCAAGGCAGATGAAAGCCAGACTTTACAAGAAATACATCGAAGAAGTGGTGCCAGCCCTGAAGGCTAGGAACAACTACACGAACGTGCATCAGGTGCCGCGGATGACGAAGATCGTCGTCAACATGGGCGTGAGCGCCGAATTGGAGAAGGTGGCCATCGAGGACGCGGCTCGGGAACTGGCACAAATCACCGGTCGCAAACCCGCGATCAGCCGATCCCGCCACAGTGTTGCCAACTTCAAATTGCGCCAGGGACAACCCATCGGGTGCCACGTGACGTTGCGGGGCGACGCAATGTATGAGTTCTTTGACCGGCTGATCGCCGCCGCGCTGCCGCGGATTCGCGACTTCCGCGGGCTGTCCACTCGCAGCTTCGATGGCCGTGGGAATTACTCCCTTGGTATCGCCGAGCAGACCATCTTCCCCGAGATCGAATTGGACAAGATCAAGCGGGTGCAGGGCATGGATATCACCATCGTCACTTCGGCGGGCGACAACGCCAAGGCGCTGGAGCTGTTGAAACTCATGGGAATGCCGTTTGCCGAGAATCGTTAGGAGTTATGGCCAAGAAAGCATGGATTGAAAGGAACAACCGCAAGCGGGCGACGGTGAAGCAGTACGCCGCCAAGCGGGCTGAGTTGAAAGCTAAACGGGACTACGCCGGCTTGGCCAAATTGCCGCGCGACGCCAGCCCGACCCGAGTGGTCAACCGCTGCTCGATGAGTGGTCGCCGCCACGCCCATCTGGGGAAGTTCGGCTGTTCGCGTCTCACCTTCCGCGAAGCGGCGTTGAACGGTCTGATCCCCGGTGTTGTAAAAGCCAGTTGGTAATTGCTATGGACCCGATCGCTGACATGTTGACCCGGATCCGCAACGGCGGGCGCGCTTTGCTCCCGGTGGTGGAGATGCCCCATTCGCGGATGAAGGAGAGCATTGCAGGCATCCTCCGCAAACAAGGCTATATCGCCGACTGCACCGTCGCGGGGACGCGCGCCAAGAAGACACTGAAGCTCAAGCTCAAGTTCGAGGGCAAGAAGAGCGTCATCGAGGGTCTGCGCCGTGTAAGCCGGCCGGGGTTGCGCCGGTATGTGGGCGCGGATGAAATTCCCCGCGTTCTGGGCGGGCTGGGCGTGGTAATCATGTCCACGCCGGAGGGGGTCATGACCGGCACCGAAGCCCGGAAGAAGAATTTGGGAGGCGAGGTCCTCTGCACTGTTTGGTAACGACTGGAGTTATGTCACGAATTGGAAAACAGCCGATCACCATTCCACCTAAAGTCAAGGTGGAGTTGAAGGGCCGCCGTGTTTTTGTCGAAGGCCCGAAGGGCAAGCTCGACCTCGAACTGCCCCGCCGCACCGCGTTGAAGGTGGACGGCGGCCGCGTACTGCTAAGCCGCGAAGGGGAAGACGCGGAGGCCAAGGCTCTGCACGGTTTGAGCCGCGCATTGGTCAACAACATGGTGAAGGGTGTTGCGGAAGGCTTTGTCAAGAAACTCGAGATTCACGGTGTGGGATTCAAGGCGGCCGTGCAGGGCAGCACCATCACGCTGTCTTTGGGCTACTCGCATCCAATCATTTATCAACTCCCAGAGCAGGTGAAGGTCGTCGTCGAGGACAACACCAAGATCACCGTTGAAGGCCCGGATCGGCAGCGCGTCGGCCAGGTTGCCGCCGAACTTCGGAGCTTCTATCCGCCCGAGCCCTACAAGGGTAAGGGGGTGCGTTACGCGGGCGAGCGGATCATCCGCAAGGAAGGCAAGACGGTTCAATAGCGGGGGAACACCAGTTCACGGCAAAATCCGTGACACATTGAAATGAGAGTCGAGAAAAAACACATACTTGCCCAGCGGCGCCACTGGCGTGTGCGTCGGAAAGTGACCGGCACCGCCGAACGGCCGCGCATGTCTGTCTGCTTTACGGGCCAGAACATTTACGTGCAGTTCATTGACGACACCAAAGGCGTCACGCTCGCGTCGGCTTCCACGCTCGGAAAGGCTGTTCCCGACCGCGAAAAGCTCGCCGCCAACGTCAAAAGCGCCACAATCATCGGCAAGTTGGCGGCGCAGGCGGCTTTGGAGAAAGGGATCAAGGAGGTCGTCTTTGATCGCGGCGGCGCGCGTTATCACTGGTCGAAAGGCGGCCAGGGCAAGGACGCGAAACCGCCGGTGTATGGCAAGGTTGCCGCGCTCGCGGCGGCCGCGCGGGAGGCTGGGCTCAAGTTCTAATGAAACGGAGAAATCACTGTGGCTGACAACGAAACCAATATCCCGGAAGAGAAGCAGCAGCAATCGTCTCCTGTTCCAGCGACTGAGCTGCGCGGCGAAGGGCGCGGCGCGGGGCGCGGACGGCGCGGGCGACCGATTTCCGAGGCGCCGGCCATGAGCTTTGGCGGCGAAGAGCAGCCGGAACTGGCCGAGAAGGTTGTGTTCATCAATCGCTCCTCGAAAGTGGTGAAGGGCGGACGCCGTTTCTCCTTCAGCGCTTTGGTGGTGGCGGGTGACCGCAAGGGCCGGGTGGGAGTGGGCTTGGGCAAGGCCAGTGAAGTGGCCGACGCCATCCGTCGCGGTGGCGAGGCGGCTCGCGCGAACATGGTGAGTGTGTCTCTCAATGGGCCGACCATCCCGCATGAAGTTTTTGCCTGTTACGGGGGCGCGCGGGTCCTGCTCCGCCCCGCCTCGCCGGGGACCGGGGTGATTGCGGGCAAGACGGTTCGCGCCGTGCTGGAATCGGCGGGGTTGCGTGACGTGCTGAGCAAGTCGCTCGGCTCCAAGAACGCGGCCAACGTGGTCAAAGCCACGCTTCGAGCCCTGTTGAGCCTGCGGATGCGCGAGGCGATTTATAAAAGCCGCGGTTTGGCGTTGAAGCAGCCGGAGACTCCGGTAATTCCCGAGGCTGTGGCAACAACTGCTTGAAGCTATGCGTTTACATGATCTGAAACCTCGTCCGGGTGCCAAGCACCGTCGCAAACGGCTGGGGCAGGGCGAATCCAGTGGTCACGGCAAGACGAGCGGTCGGGGTGGCAAAGGCCAGAGCGCTCGCTCGGGCAGTTCCATCCGCCCGAGCTTTGAGGGCGGACAGATGCCGCTGTTCCGTCGTTTGCCCAAGCGTGGGTTCAACAACAAACGGTTCCGCACTTATTACTTGGGCGTGAATGTGGCCTCGCTCAATCGCTTTGACGAGGGCAGCACGGTGGACGAGGCGGCGATTCGTGCCGCAGGACTTGCAAACGGCCCTTGCGATGGAATCAAGATTCTCGGTGACGGGGAATTGACCAAGCGGCTCTCCGTGAGCGCGCATGCGTTCAGTGCCTCAGCCAGGCAGAAGATCGAGGCCAAGGGTGGCGTCTGCCAGGTCATTGCTCTCCAAAAAGCCGCCGCTCCCGCCGCTCCCGCCGTGAACGCCTGATTGAGCCATGCTTGCCGCGATCGCCAACACTTTCAGCAACTGTTTCCGGATTCCCGAGCTCAAGTCGCGCATCCTGTTCACCATGCTGCTGTTGGCGGTCTGCCGTCTGGCCGCCTACATTCATTGCCCCGGCTTGGATGGCAACGCGCTGGCCGCGTTCTTCAAGGAGGCGGCCAAGACCCAAGATCCCAGCGGAGGGGTGCTGGGGTTGTACAGCATGTTTACCGGCGGCGCGCTGGAGAACTGCGCGGTTGGCGCGTTGGGCATCATGCCTTACATCAGCGCCACGATCATCATTCAATTGCTCACCGCCGTCGTGCCGCACCTCAGCAAACTGGCTCGCGAGGAAGGCGGTCGCTCCAAGATCATCCAGTATGGACGCTACCTGACGGTGGTGCTCTGCTTGGGACAAGGTTTCGTCATGGCCCTGGGCTGGGAAAACCCGACGAAGATTTTTGGTGAGGGTATCGGACCGCTCGTCACCTATGACGACAGTTGGATCTGGTGGTATCGCGTTCAGACCACACTCATTTTGACGACCGGGACCATGCTGCTCATGTGGTTGGGTGAGCAGATCACCGAGCGTGGCATCGGCAACGGCGTTTCCTTGGTCATCACCATTGGCATTCTCGCGCGTTTGCCTGCGGCGGTAATCTCTTTGAAGGACATGTTTTTCCCGGCGGAAGGCATGGAAGCCAAGTTCAATCTTGGCCACGCGGTGGCGCTGGTGTTGTTGCTCGGGGCGGTGATCGCGGGCGTCATTGCGGTCACGCAAGCCCAACGCAAGGTGCCGGTCCAGTACGCGCAACGCGCCGTGGGACGCAAGGTCTATTCCGGCGGCACTTCGTTCATGCCGCTGCGGGTCAACTACGCCGGGGTGATGCCGATCATCTTTGCGCAGGCGATCCTGATGTTCCCGCAGAAGGTTTTCCTTTTCCTAGGGCAGTCGCTGAATGTGAAGTTTTTCGGCGAGATCGCCCGGGCGCTCAACGAAGGGGCGTTTCTATACATGGTGCTCTATTCGCTCATGATCCTGTTCTTCTCGTACTTCTGGGTGGCCACTCAGTTCAATGAACTGCAAATCTCCGACGACCTGAAGAAGAATGGCGGCTACATCCCCGGTGTCCGACCGGGAACGGCCACCAGCGACTACCTGCACAACGCCATGCATCGCATCACCTTGGCGGGCGCGGTCTTCCTGACGATCATCGCCATCATTCCCATTCTGATGTACCGGTTCATGCAGGTGCCCTACGCGGTCGCCACCTTCTTTGGCGGCACCAGTATGCTGATCGCGGTAGGAGTGATGCTCGACACGATGCGACAGATGGAGTCGCACCTGTTAATGCGCCATTACGACGGTTTTTTGAAGAAAGGGCGGCTCCGCGGGCGGTTCTGACCGGGCGGATTGCCAGTCATCCGCCGGCGGGATGAACAGCCCGCGGCGGGGCGGCCATGATCATTCTCAAGAGTGAACGGGACCTGGAAGCCATGCGTCCGGCGTGTGGCATTGCCCGGGCGGTGTTGAACGAAGTGGCGGCGTTTATCCGTCCTGGCATTACCACGCGCGAGGTGGACCAGTTCGCGGCTGCGTGCATCAAGGGTTACAACGCGAAGAGCGCGTTCTTGGGTTACCGCAAGTACCCGTGCCAGATTTGCATTTCGGTCAATGACGAGGTGGTGCATGGGTTGGCCGGGCCGCGGCAACTGCGCTTCGGTGACATTGTCAGTCTGGATGTCGGGGTGTTCTATCGGGGCTTTGTGGGTGATACCGCCAAGACGGTGGCGGTGGGCGGCTGCGGTCTGGATGCGCAGCGGTTAATGGATGTGACCGAGGGCGCGCTGGCCGAAGGCATCGCCCAAGCCGTCGCCGGCAATCGCGTGACCGACATTTCGCGCGCGATTCAGACGTATGTGGAGCGAAATGGCTACAGCGTCGTGCGCGAGTTTGTGGGGCACGGGGTTGGGCGCACGGTGCATGAGAAGCCGGAAGTGCCGAACTACGTGGACGGCAAGGCCTCGGCCCGGTTGCGGCCCGGCATGACGATTGCCATCGAGCCCATGGTGAACGCCGGCGGGGCGGCGATCAAAGTCCTCAGCGACGGCTGGACAGCGGTCACGCAAGATGGTTCACTATCGGCTCACTTTGAGCACACCGTGTTAATCACGGCGGGTGCGCCGGAGATTTTGACATGCCCGGAGCAGGCGCCTTCAAAGTCGAAGGGTTGATCGTGGCGGCGCGGCCGAACGGTACGTATCGCGCACGGCTGGCCAACGGCCACGAATTGACGGCGTACGTGGCGGGTCGGAAAAAACAGACGGCCCCGCGGTGGTCGCCGGGAACGAGAGTTGACTTGTTATTGTCGTCCCACGATTTGTCGGAGGGACGGATTGTTTTGGATCGAACGCAGATTGGAATATGAAAGTTCGCGCGTCAGTGAAAAGGCTCTGCGAGCACTGCAAGATAGTGCGTCGTCGGGGCGTCATCCGAGTGATTTGCAGCAACCCGCGCCACAAACAGCGGCAGGGTTAACGCAGCAGCTTTGACCAGATTATGGCACGTATTATCGGAGTCGAAATTCCCGGCGAAAAGCGCATTGACATCGCGCTGCGCTACATTTACGGGATCGGGCCCAGCAACGCGGTGGAGATTTGCGCTCGCGCCAACATCAACCCCAGCCTTCGGGCAAAGGACCTGACCGAGCAGCAGCTCTCCCAGATCGTTCACGCTATTCAAGACGGTAAGTACGTGATCGAGGGCGACCTGCGCCGCGAGATCGGCATGAATCTGAAGCGGTTGCAGGGCATCAAGTGCTATCGCGGGATCCGCCATTTGCGCGGGTTGCCGGTGCGCGGCCAGCGCACCCAGACCAATGCCCGCACCCGCAAAGGCCCGCGCAAGACGGTCGGCGTCCAGCGCAACCCGAACGCCAAGACCGGTATTCACTAGTTTCCTGTTATGCCCGAAGAAACCAAACAGACGCCTGCCCCGCAGCCAGACGCAAAACCTGCGGCAACTGCGGCCGCCCCGGCCGAGAAGCCGGTGAAGGAACCCAAGTCCCCCAAGGCCGCAAAAGACCCGAAACCGGTCAAGTCCGCCGAGGCTGCGGAGGCGGTGAAGCCGACGGACGCCAAATCGACTTCGGAAGTTCCGAAGGCTGTCGAAGCCCCGGTGGCCGGGGCCGCCCCCACCGCCGCCGAGCTTCTTGCCGACGAATCCGCCGGAAAGAAGATTGTCAAAGCCAAGGGCTCAAAGAACATCGTCAGCGGCATCGCAAACATTTTGGCGACGTTCAATAACACGCAGGTCACCATTACTGACATGCACGGCAATCTCATCGGGTGGTCCACGGCCGGCCGCGTCGGCTTCAAGGGTTCGCGCAAGAGCACCGCCTACGCGGCGCAGCAGGTCGCGCAGGACGCGGCCCGTCAGGCCATGGCCCACGGAATGAAGGAAGTCGAGGTGCGCGTCAAAGGTCCGGGCTCCGGTCGTGAATCCGCGATCCGCGCGCTCCAGGCAATCGGCATGGAAATCACTGTGATCAAAGATGTCACGCCGGTGCCGCACAACGGCTGCCGCCCGCGCAAGAAACGCCGCGTCTAGTGGATTGCTCCTCTCAACTCGTACACTGGAAATCGTAAAGTATGGCTCGTTACACTGGTCCTCGCGTTCGCATCAGCCGTCGGTTTGGGCTGCCGCTGTTCGGCCCGTCGAAATATCTCGAACGGCGCAACTACGGCCCCGGCGTGCATGGCCCCAAGAGCCGTCGCGGCAAGGTGACGGAATACGGCCTCGGTTTGATCGAGAAGCAAAAACTGCGTTACTACTACGGCCTCATGGAGCGCCAATTTCGTGGCGTCTATGAGAAGGCCCGCCGGCGCCGCGGGGTGACCGGTGAGCAGATGCTCCAAATCCTCGAAACCCGCCTCGACAACGTGGTGTATCATTTGGGATTTGCCAACACACGCCCGGCGGCCCGGCAGATGGTCAACCACGGCCATATCAAAGTGAACGGTCGCAAAGCCAGCATCGCCAGCTATGCGTTGCGGGTGAACGACGTCATTGAAGTCAAGGCATCCAACGTGGCGCGGCAGCTCGCCAGCAAGAATTTGGAAGCCGCCACCAGCCGGGCGGTGCCGGACTGGCTGTCGTTGAACAAGGAAGCCCTGAAGGGCGTGGTGATGCGCATCCCGACCCGCGACGAGATTCAGCCCATCGCCAACGAACAAGCTGTCGTTGAGTTTTATTCCCGCTAAGTGAAACCCGGCCTCGCGCGAGCGGGGCCCAACGCAATTACATGGACCGTCCCGCCGGCGGGAATCAGGCGGGACGATCAGATTACAATTGCAAGAAAGGAAACATGCCAGTACGTCTGGGTCGCTTCGAAATGCCCAAGCGGTTGACCAAAGAGGAAACCACCGCGACGGCCACCTACGCCAAGTTCACGGCCGAGCCGTTTGAAACCGGTTACGGCCACACGATCGGCAACTCGCTCCGGCGCGTGTTGCTTTCCTCCCTCGAGGGCGCGGCCATCACCTCGGTCAAGATTGACGGCGCGATGCACGAATTTGCCGCCATTGAAGGCGTTGTTGAGGATGTCACGGACATCGTTCTCAACCTGAAGAAGGTCAAGTTCAAGGCCCACACCCGCGACCCGCAGACTCTGCTGCTGTCCGTCAACAAGG
>CAZJTM010000141.1:0-17709 GCA_964548925.1 uncultured Verrucomicrobiota bacterium
CCGACGACGGCGATGCCGACGCGAAGAAACTCATCCAAGGCGGCAACACCATGCTGCATGGCGGCTACATCGCCCTCCAAGCCGAAAGCCATCCGGTCGAGTTTCGGAAGGTGGAACTTCGGCCGCTGGCGCCCTGAACCGACCCCGCGACCGCGCAGGCGGGATGTCCGCAGAAGCCTGGGGGACGGTTGGGTGTGCTTGCCCGTTGGCAGACGCCTCGGCAAGCGGGCGCTCGCCAGCCTCAGCGAGCAGGGCTCGGAATTCCCGTTCGACTTTCCGCGGCGCTTTTCCCATAGTCAGACCTGTATGAAGTCCATGACCGGGTATGGACGCGGCGAGTGCGCGCGGGACGGCCTCAAGGTCACTGTGGAGCTGAGCTCGGTGAACCGCAAACAGGTCGAGATCGCGGTCAACCTGCCGCGGGAGTTGGAATTGCTCGAAGGTCCACTGCGCGATCTCATCAACCGCCACATCGCCCGCGGACGCATTTCGGGCCGCGTTTCGCTGCACGCCGGCTCCGGCAAGGCGGCGGCCCGGCAGCACATCAATGCGCCACTCGCCCAAGCCTATGCCCGCGAACTCGCCCGCCTGGGCAAGCAACTCAAGCTCGCCGGCCCGGTCACCCTGGACCAACTCGTCCGCGCCCCCGGCGTGTTTCAGACGGATGAGGAACTGGCCGGGGCGGAAGACCTGTGGCCGGCCGTCGAGAAAGCCGCGAAGCAGGCCCTCGCCGCGCTGGTGAAGATGCGCGTTCGCGAAGGCGCGCACCTGGCCGAGGACCTTGCCCGGCGCATCGCCACCATGCGCGCCTGCGTGGCGCGCGTGCAGGTCCAGGCGCCCAAGGCGGCGGAACGCTATCGCCAGCACCTCATCGAGCGCATCAAAAGCGCCGGACTCCCCACCCCCGCCGCCGACGATGAACGGCTGCTCAAGGAAGTCGTCTTCTTCGCGGATCGCTCGGACATCTCGGAGGAGTTGACGCGGCTGCAGAGCCACTTCCAGCAATTCGCGGATTGCGTGAAATCGCGCGAGCCGGTCGGGCGGATGCTGGATTTTCTGGCGCAGGAGATCAACCGCGAGGTCAACACCATTGGCTCGAAAGCCAACGACGCGGCCATCTCGCGCGAAGTGGTGGTGCTCAAAACGGAACTGGAGAAGTTTCGCGAGCAGGCGCAAAACGTGGAGTGAACACCGACGCCGTAAACCTGAATCATGGCTGACATTCCTTCCAACGCCCTGCTGCTGGTCATCTCCGCGCCGTCCGGGGGCGGCAAAACCACGGTTTGCCAGCAGTTGCTCGCCGCGCGGCCGGGCCTGACCCGCGCCATCACCTGCACCACGCGCGAACCCCGCGTGGGGGAGCAGGATGGCGTGGATTATTATTTTCTCGACGCGGCGGGTTTTCTGAAACGCGTGCAGGCGGGCAATTTCCTGGAGCACGCCACCGTGCATGGCAACAGCTATGGCACCTTGAAGTCTGAGGTGCTCGGCAAGCTGCGGGCCGGACAGGATGTGCTGTTGAACGTGGATGTGCAGGGCGCCGCCACGATTCGGACCCGGGCGCAGGAGGAGCCGGAGCTGCGCCGGGCGTTGGTCAGTGTCTTCCTGACGCCGCCTTCGATGGCGGTGCTCGAAGGCCGGTTGCGCAAGCGCGGCACGGATGCCGAGGCCGTCATTCAAAAACGCCTCGCTGCGGCGCGGCAGGAGGTCGCGCAGTGGAAGCACTACGATTACCTGTTAATCAGCGACACCATCGCCGAGGATTTGCGACGGATGCAGGCGATCATTGAGGCCGAGAAAATGCGCGGCGCACGTTCGCAGCCGCCGGAGTTTTAGGCCATTGCCCTCGCTGGCTTGAACTGGAACTCGGTCTTCATCTGCATCTTGATCGAAGCTGAGGGCAACGGGGCTGAGGGGAGCAAGATCAGGAGTAAGAGTGAGAGCAAGCTGAAGCGTGAGGCGTGACCGAATGAGCAAGACCAGAAACATCGTATTGGGCGTGACGGGCTCCATCGCGGCACACAAGGCCGCCGACCTGGCCAGCCTGCTGACCAAGCAGGGCGGCAACGTGCGCGTGGTCCTGACTGCGGACGCACAGAAGTTCATCACCCCGCTGCCCTTCAAGACGCTTTCCCGCAACCCCGTGGTCACGGATCTTTACGACGAGACGGGCGGTTGGGCGCCCACTCACATCCAACTCGCCGACGAGGCGGACTTGCTGCTCATCGCGCCGGCCACCGCCAACTGCATCGCCAAACTGGCGCACGGTTTGGCCAATGACGCCTTGTCGTGCATCGCCCTGGCCTTGAATCCGCGCGCGAAGGTGCTCCTTGCGCCCGCCATGAACGGGAAGATGTGGCTCCATCCTGCCACCCAACAGAACGTCGCCACGCTCAAGGCCCGCGGCGTGGAGTTCATCGGGCCTGACGACGGCTTGTTGTCGTGCGGCTATGAGGGCATCGGCCGGCTTTGGCCGGTGGAGCAGATCGCCGAACGGGCCTTCGCGCTCTTGACCGCACCGGGCCGTGCTGGCGGAAGGCGTCTCCCATGAACGCATGGTTGTGGCGCTGGCTGAAGCGGGTGCCCCGCCTGTTGGAGGCGCCGCGTCCGGACCCCGCCCAACACGCACAGCGCATCCTCCGACTCCAGCGCGACGTGGTGCTCCCGGCCAAGTTCGTCGTGATCGTCGTGCTATTCTACTACCTCTACCGCTCCACCTGGGTGGACAAAGCGACGAATTCCTATGGGGTGGTGCTCGACACCATGCAGGATTTTTATGGGGTGTACGTGTTGCTCAACCTGCTGGTCGCGGTGTCCTTCTTCGTGGTGCGGCAATTCCCCACCGGCATGGTGCAATGGGTTGTGTTCGTGCTCGGCCTGGCGGATGGTCTGTTGCTGGGCGGCTTGACGCTGATGACGAACGGCTTCGACAGCGTCCTTTACTGGGTGTTCCCCGGCCTGATCGTGCTCAACGCGTTCTGTATTCCGCTGGCCACGCCGCAACTGGTGCTGAACCTGGCGCTCAGCGGGTTCTTTCTGCTGGCCGGCGTGCTGGAGCCGGACTTCCGCAACGTCGAGCAGGACGTCCCAACGCTGCGGCCCATGCGGGAGCGGAGGCCCATCCCACGCGTGACAGCGGAGGAGATTCCCAATCCCCATGCCATGGTGACACGGCTGTGGCGGACGAACGATGCGTTGGCCAAGATTTTGTGGAGCCGCTTTCATGGACCCGTCCGCGAACGGCTGGACCGGTTGATGGATGAACCCAACAGCGCGGCGGAATTGCAGTTGCTGCTGGTTGATGAATTCAACCGCCTGCTGCCCGCGTCGCGGTATGTGACGCAGCCCTCGTCGGAGCCGCCGGACAACCCCACCGAGCCTTTTCTCCTCAAGTTGTTCATCCTCTGGTTGCTGACCCCGTGTTGCTACGGCGTGCAGGTCCTGGCCGCGCGGCAGCAACGCGCCGAGGAGGAGCAGAAGGAATTCGCCACCCGCACGAGCCAGTTGCAGTCCGCGGGCCGGCTCGCCGCCGAGGTCGCGCACCAGCTCAAGAACCCGCTGGCCATCATTAACAACACCGCCTTTTCCCTCGATCGCACGCTGCGCGCCAGCAAAGGCGGCAATCCGGCGCAACAGATCCAGATCATTCAGGAGGAGGTCGAGAAGGCAGATCGCATCATCACGCAGGTCATGGGATACGCTGAACTGAGCGAAGGTCGGGTGGAGAAACTGAACGTCCTTGAAGAACTGGACCGATCCATCGAGCGGGTGTTTCCCCCGGGCGCGGCCTACAGCACGGAGATTCGGCGCGATTACGACGGCGAGTTCCCCCCATTGCTCATGCAGCGCGGGCATCTGGGCGAAACCTTCACGAACATTCTCCAAAACGCCCGCGACGTGCTCGAGGGCAAGGGCCATATCACCGTGACCGCCCGCTGCCGGCCCGATGACGCCGTGGAGGTGGTGATCGCCGATGACGGCCCGGGAATTCCGGCGGAGCAGTTTGAGCGCGTCTTCGAGGCCTACTACACGACCCGTCCCAAAGGCACGGGGCTCGGGCTGGCCATTGTGAAACACAACGTCGAGCTCTACGGCGGCACTGTCCATGTGGAATCGGAGCTTGGAAAGGGCGCGCGGTTTACCGTAGTATTCCCTGCCAAAGCGGCAACCCGATTGTCGCGGCCGAGTTGAACATGAAGGTACTCAGCAACCAGCGCGTGATCCGGGGCGGGCGAATTCCCGCCGACCGCCCGGTTTCCGAACCCACCCCACCCCGCGCATGAGCCTCCCGCTGCCACCTGTCCTAGTCGTGGATGACGAGAAGAACATGCGCCTCTCTTTGCGCACGCTCTTGGAAGCCGAGGGCTATGCGGTGCGCGACGTCGAGTCCGCCGAGGCCGCCCTCCGCGTGCTCCCCGAAGAGAGCTGCTTCATGGTCATCACCGACGCGCGCCTCGGCGGCCTGAGCGGCTACGAATTGATTACGCAGGTGCGCGCCCGCTGGCCGGAACTCCCGATCCTCATGATCACGGCCTACGCGACGCCCAAGCTCGCGGTGGAGGCCATCCAAGCGGGCGCCATGGACTACTTGGCCAAGCCCTTCGCTCCCGAGGAACTGCTCCATGCCGTCGCCCGCTGCGCGGAACGCCACCGTCTGTTGCAGGAAAACGCCCGCCTCCGCGCCGAGACGGAAGCCACCCATGACCTCAGCCAGATCGTCGGGGATTGCGCGAAGATGCGCGAGCTGCGCCAGATGATCCAAACCGTGGCGCCCACGGACGCGCGGGCGCTGATTCTCGGCGAGAGTGGCACGGGCAAGGAACTGGTGGCTGGCGCGCTTCACAGCCTGAGCAAGCGGCGTCATGCCCCGTACGCGCGGATCAATTGTGCCGCCATTCCCGAGACGCTGCTCGAAAGCGAACTCTTCGGCCACGAAAAGGGCGCCTTCACCGGCGCCATCCGGCAGAAACCCGGGCGCGTGGAGGAGGCCGATGGCGGCACCTTGTTCCTCGACGAAATCGCGGACATGAGCCGGCCCTTGCAGGCCAAGCTCCTGCGCTTTCTCGAGGACGGCTCGTTTACCCGCGTGGGCGGCACGCAGGAGTTGCGCGTCAACGTGCGCCTGCTCGCCGCCACCAACCGCGACATCGTCCAAGCGATCCGTGAAAACGCCTTCCGCGAGGACCTCTTCCATCGGCTCAACGTGGTGCAGTTTCGCATCCCGCCGTTGCGCGAGCGCGGGAACGACGTGGTGCTGCTGGCGGAGCATTTCCTGAAGCAATTCAAGACCTCCTTGAACCGGGGCGCGCGCGCCCTTTCACGCGGTGCCCGGCAGAAGCTGCAGGCCCATCACTGGCCCGGCAACGTGCGCGAACTGCGCAACGTCATCGAACGCGCGCTGATCCTCGAAACCACCTCCGAAATCCAGGCCGCCAACCTGCCGGATTTCGACGTGGCCTCGCGCCTGCACCGGGCGGTGGAAATGCCAGACCCCCCGCCCGCCGCCGACCAGCCGCTCGATGATTTGCTCGCCGATTACGAGCGCCGGCTCATCCTCGGCATTCTCGAACAGCATCAGTTTAACATTGGCCGCGCGGCAGACCGCCTCAAGCTGAGCCGCCACGCGCTGCGGTACCGCATGCAACGCTTGAACATCTCGGTCAACGCCGACTCCGACCCGGAACCCGCCGGCGCGCCAGACTGACCTCTTTCACCATGAACTCCCTTCCCGTTCTGCTCGCCCTCATCCCGGATCGCGGTCCCGAGCCGCAGTCCAACCTGAGTCAACAAACCATGCGCGATGTCTTCATCATTGTGGCCGTCGTGCTGGGGCTCACCGCCTTGCTGCTGGCGTGGGCTTTGGTGATCCGCAAGCCGCGGCGCCGCCACGGCTCGCATCACAAACCGGAAGACCCGGCCACGCTGGTCCGCTACCGGCAGGCGCAGAATGAAGACCAGGGGCTGCTCTCCCTCCTCAAACCCAAACACCGCCGCCGCAAACGCCGCTTCCATCACCGCAATCCAACCTTGGCGGAGACCGGCGGGTTGCCCCCGCCTCGTTCGGAGCAGTCCCCGGCGCCGCGCCCGCCCACGCCGCTCTGAGCCACGCCCATGCAGCAGAGCCGGGCGATCACCCGCAAGAGCGCCTCAAATCTCGCGCTCGCCTTCTGCCTCCTGCCCAAAACCAAACGCGATGACATGTCGGCGCTTTACGCCTTCTGCCGCGAGGTGGATGACGTGGCGGACGAAGATGCCGTGCCCGTGGAAGAACGCCGCACGCGCCTTGCCGCCTGGCGCGAGGACATCCGCCGCGCCTGTGCCGGGGACGCACCTCGATTTGCCGTCAACCGCGAACTCCAACCGGCCATCCACTGGTATCACCTGCGCTTTGAGTTGTTCGATGAATTGATCCGGGGCTGCGAGATGGATCTCGACATCCGACGCTACGACTCGTGGGAACAACTCGATCTCTACTGCTACCGGGTGGCTTCGGTGGTGGGCCTGCTGAGCATTGAAATCTTCGGGTATGGGAAGCCCGCGACGCGCGATTACGCCGTGGCGCTGGGCCGGGCGCTCCAACTGACGAACATCCTGCGCGACGTGAAGGCCGATGCCGCGCGCGATCGCATCTACTTGCCGCGCTCGGAACTCGCCGAGGCGGGTGTCGGCGAACAGGAAATCCTGGAGGGGAATTACTCGGACCGCTATTGTGCGCTGGCCGCCAACGTTGCCCGGCGCGCGAAGCAGTGCTACCGCCTCGCCGCCAGGACCCTGCCGCCGGAAGACCGGCCCGCCATGGTGGCCGCCGAGTTGATGGGCGCGGTTTACTGGCGGTTGCTCCGCAAGTTGGAGCGCCGCAACTTCAACGTCTTTGGTCCGCGTCGCGTTCGCCTCAGCAATGTTCACAAAGTCCTGCTGATTCTTCGGACGTGGTACCGCTTCGCCACCGACGCGGAAGCGTCTGACTACGGCCCGCGCTAGGCCAAACGCTGCATCCGCAAGACCAGACCCTGCGCTGGGCGTGGGTGAAAACACGGCTGCATGGTCTGCGGCACGGCCAAGAGAAATCGGTGCTGGCGGAATTGGCGGCACTGCCGCGCCGACGGGGCACGCGGGGAAAAATCATCCGGTGCGAACAAAGCTATTTTGCGAGTCATGCCGGGCGGATGCATCATCAAGCGCTGGCCCGGCGGGGCGGGCCGATTGGGAGCGGGGCGGGAGAGTCGGGCTGTTGCAAGCGGCAATGCCGGCACAAGCGGCCCGGCCAGTTCTGGACGAAACCAGGGTTGCGCCACTTGGATGCGATGAAGAAGCACGCGACCATGGCCACTGGGACGAACTCTGGCTCACGGCATAATGGCACGGGTGTCAACCCGCGCGGGCTCGACCGGGATTTACACGTTGAAGCGCCCGCAAGCTTGGACTAAGGTGCGGGCGTTCGTGCCGGCGTGCCAAACATCGGCGGTCGTGCCCTTCGCCCGGTGGCGGATGGCTTGGCCAAAACCAAAAACCAGAAGTCACGTATGAAAAGCAGATTCGTTCGGCAGGGTTTCGTCTGGGTCGTGGGGTTGCTCCTCGCTCAAACACTCTCCGCGGCGGAAGTCGAGCCCGGTTTCCGGTCGCTGTTCAACGGCAAGGACCTGACCGGCTGGAGAGGCAATCCCGCGCTGTGGTCCGTCAAGGACGGCGCCATCACCGGCGTGACCAAGGAAGACCCGAAGCTCACGCACAACACGTTCCTCGTCTGGACCGACGGCACGACCGAGGATTTCGAGCTGCGGCTTTCCTATCGCATGGTGGGCGGCAACTCCGGTATTCAATACCGCAGCAAGGAGATCGAGCAGGGCGCGTTTGGACCGATCGTGGGCGGATACCAAGCCGACTTCGAGGCCGGCAAGACCTACAGCGGCATCCTCTACGAAGAGCGCGGGCGCGGCATCCTGGCCTTGCGCGGCGAGAAGGTGGTGCTGAAGGCCGACCCGGCCGATCCGAAGAAGTTCAAGAAGGAAGTCGTCGGTTCGCTCGGCAAGTCCGAAGACATCCAGGCCAAGATCAAGAACGAGGATTGGAACGACTACGTCATCATCGCCCAGGGCAACCACCTCCAGCACTTCATCAACGGCATGCAGACGGTGGACGTGATTGACGAACACGAGGCGGGCGCGGCCAAGTCCGGCGTGCTGGCGCTGCAAATCCACGTCGGCCCGCCCATGACGGTTCAGTTCAAAGACATTCGGATCAAATCGCTCTCCGGCGGGGCGGCGGGATCCGATCTGCCGAAGCTGCAGGGCCTGTGGCAGGCGGAGTCACTAACGCGGGACGGCGAGGTCGTGCCCAAGTCCGTGCTCGCTGGTCTGCGCGTGCGCATCGAGGGCAATCGTTTCTTCATCGTCGGCGATACCGACACCAGTGAAGGCACATTCGAGTTGTTGGAAGGCACGTCGCCCAAAGGCATGAACGTAACCACCGCTTCCGGCGACACCGCCCCAGCGATCTATGAACTGAGCGGCGACACGCTGAAGGTATGCTACACCATTGACGGCGGCTCGCGCCCCACCGAGTTCAAGTCCGCTGCCTACTCGGGCCGGGTGTTGGCAGTCTATCGGAAAGCGGGCGCGGACCCGCTGGCCCGTTTGCAGGGCAAGTGGACGCCCACCCGCATGGTCCGCAACGGCGAGTCCGTGCCGGCCGCCGACCTCGCGAACATGAAACTGACGATTGACCAGGACCGGTTCTCCTTTGAGGCTGACGAATCCGCGGAAGGGACTTTCAAAGTGGATGCCAGCGCGTCGCCCGGCAAATTGGACGCCGTCACGAGCGACGGCCAGCCCGTTCCCGGCATTTTTGAAATCGGCGATGGCACGTTCACGATCTGCTACTCCATCCAGGGCGGCCCGCGCCCGAAGGAATTCAAGGCCGAATCCTATTCCGACACTGTGCTGGTGGTCTTCCGCAAAGCCACACCTTGAAGCATGAAGACATCGCTGCTCTCCCTGCTGGTCGTGGGCCTCGCCGCGCAACTCGGCGTCGCCGCGGACAAGAAGATCGTGTTCATCGCCGGCTCCCCCAGTCACCCGCCCGGCGAACACGAACACCGCGCGGGTTGCCTCCTGCTGAGCGAATGCCTCAAGGGCGTGAATGGCGTGACCTCGGTCGTCTATTCCAACGGCTGGCCAAATGACCCCAACGCCTTTGAAGGTGCGGCGGCGGTGGTGATTTACAGCGACGGCGGCGGCGGGCATCCGTTCCTGCGCGGCGACCGCCTCAAAGAAATCGGCGCGCTCATGGACAAGGGCGTGGGTTTGGCGGCGATTCACTACGCCTGCGAGCCGACGAAGGAGAACGGGCAGAAGGAATTCATCGAGTGGATCGGCGGCTGTTTTGAGACCTTCTGGTCGGTCAACCCGCACTGGAACGCGAACTTCAAGTCGCTGCCGGATCACCCGATCACCCGCGGCGTGAAAGCGTTCACGCTTCGGGACGAATGGTATTTCCACATGCGCTTCCGCGATGGCATGCAAGGCGTCACGCCCATCCTCACGGACATTCCGCCCGAGAGCACCATGAACCGAGCCGACGGCCCGCATGAGGGCAACCCCGCTGTGCGTGAGGCCGTGAAGAATCGCGAACCGCAACACGTCGCCTGGGCGGCGGAGCGGGCAAGTGGCGGCCGCGGCTTCGGCTTCACCGGCGGCCACTTTCACAAGAACTGGGGCCACGAGGATTTCCGCAAGGTGGTGCTGAACGCGATTCTCTGGATCGCGAAAGCCGACGTGCCCGCCGGTGGCGTCGAGTCCAGGGTCACGCCCGAGCAACTCGCGGCGAACCTGGACGACAAGGGCCGGCGGTGATCGGGCAGGACCGAACGCGTGATCCCACACTGCGGACAGCGAAAACGCTGCACGAGAAAAGTGTCCGCACCCGACGCCTGGGCCAAACGCGCGTGCCAGCCGTGGCGATCCACCTGGCCCGGACAGGCATGGGGACCGGCGGGCCGGTTTCCGTTGAACATCCCGGAGCAGATCGGAATGCGATGGGAAACCCCCAATCAAAGCGCCAATGCAATCGCGGAATCCTTCCCCGTCACCCGATCTTCCTCCCCGAACCAACGCGTCGCCGTCCAGTTACACCCCCCAACACCCCCCCACGAAAAACCGCGCAGCGGCACACTCAGGCTCTGGCCCCGCCTGGCGCAAATGCTGGCTCCGCCCCCAGTCCTCCCGCTCCCGGATGTCCCAGGCATCCAACTGGATAATCCTCTGGTAAGGCTCGAGGGTCAGTTCCAACGGCGGGGACGCCCTCCCGGCGGGCTCCTCCAGTCGAGGGCGCAGCCGTTGAGCCCGTTCGCCTTGGCGACGGGCTTCCCGATCCCAAGGGGCACGCGGGAACTTCACTCCCGGCAGATGTTCCAACACCGCACGGGCCTCTTCCCCCGGCATCTTGCTGGCCAACATCGCGGCCCTATCCTGCACAGTAGGTGAGTCCCCCGCGCTTTCCTTCAAACCCCGCGCGGTATCGGCGGGCACCCGCCACTTCCCACAGCACTGGCAGTAGCCCCGGGAGCGCTGGACCCTGATGACCCCGTAGCGGCACTCGAAGGTGCGGGCGTGGCCGCCGGACAAACGGTTCAAGGGTTTGCCGCAGACCTAGCAACGTGGGGGGATGGCGTCGGCTTTGGCTTGAGCGCCCCTTTCGATGGCCTGGCGCGGCCGTTCCTTCACCTCGTGCTCGGCCTGCCGTTCCAGATGACCCAGATTGTGATCAGCGGCCAAGACAAACTGGTGCAGCGATCTTTCCAAGGCGCAGGCGGCAGGCGCCGCCAGTACGGCCAGGGGCTCGGAGTGGGGTTTAGAAATCAGGGTGGCTCTTGAAGTTTCATGGCAGGGCGTTGTCATGGCTGCAGCATACTCTGCCCTGCAAGAAACTGAGATGCGCCCTTGCCTTGGGAGAAACCCAGGGCGGGCTTGCATCGGAAGTCACTCCTGCTACCTTCCCCGCCTTGTCTGCCTGCGGCGGAGGGGGCGCACCGGTATGTGCGAAGCACCCCGAGGGATCGGTTGCCCCAGACTAAAAGGCGACCGGCGGCTCCGGCGCTGGCATGCAGGAATAGCATCGGAACCAACACAAGAACATGACAATCACCTCGATCAACCGCTGTGGCTTGAGCTTGGGCGTTGCCGCTACGCTCAGCCTGAGTTGCGGCGCCGCCCTGGCCCAGAACAAACCCGCGGAACAAACCACGTGGGAAACCACCGCCGCGGCAGGCGCGACCTTGACCCGCGGCAACAGCGATACCTTTCTGGGCACGCTCAGCTTGGATACGAAGCGCAAATGGGAGCGCGACGAAGCGGCGTTCGGCATCACCGGCGGTTTTGGCGAAGCCAAGATCAACGGCGACACCCAGAAGAACACGGAATACGTGAAAGGCTTCGGCCAATACAACCGGCTCTTCAACGAGCGCCTCTACGGCGGTCTCCGCGTGGACGGCGAGTACGACGGGATTGCGGGTGTGGACTACCGCTTTCGCGTCAGCCCGTTACTGGGCTATTACGCGGTCAAGAATCCCCGCACGACGCTGGCGTTTGAAGCTGGTCCGTCGGTGGTGTTCGAGCGGCTCAAGGGCAGCGGCTCGGATACCTACCTCGGCGCGCGGTTTGGGGAACGGTTCGAGCACAAGCTGACCGAAACCACCAAGATCTGGCAGACCTTCGAGTACATCCCGGACGTGGGCGACTGGACCGACAAGTACCTGCTTGTGGCCGAGGCGGGCATTGACGCCGCGATCACCAAGAAGATGGGCCTGCGCGTGGTCTTGCAGGATAATTACGACAGCGACCCGGCGCCCGGGCGGGACGGTAATGACCTCCGGCTCATTGCCGGCGTTTCCTACAAGTTCTGACTCCTCGCCACCACTTTCGGTTCCCTCAAACGCCAGCCTGCGACACGCGGGCTGGCCTTTCTGTTTTCAGGCCGTCCGTGTGAGAACAACCAAACCGCCGCGGGCGATGTCTGATCCGTCGAAGATGGCCCGGCCATGGACTAGAAAACGGCGAAAGCGGCAATGTTGAGCGGTGGCAGCATCCTCATAAACCTCGGTATGGCCGCGTCTCGGTATGGTTACGCCTTCTTCCTCCTGAGTTTGCGGTGCTCTGCCGAGCCGCCGCTACGGTTCAGATGGCCAAAGCGAATCACGGATTGCAAGAACCCTCGCCATGAACCACCCGCGGTTTGCGGTTCCGGCCTCAGACGGTTCGGCGCGGCGCTTACGGCCGCGCGGCGGCGCCGGCGATGCTTAACGTCAACTCAATCGTCTCCGACACCTTGTCTTTCGGCGCGCCGGGGTTGATGTCGAAGTCGCCGCGCTGGATTTCAAAGTTGGCCCGGATGACCAGCAGGTCACCCTGCAACTGCCCGTTCGAACGTGCGCCGAGTTTGTCCTTCAAGTACGTCAGCCTCACCGGCACGGTCAGTTCCTTCGCCACTCCCTTGATCGTCAGAATGCCGACCGCGTCCGCCGTGGTGGTGTCGCCGGCGGTCTTCACGTTCTTCAATCCCTTGGCGTCAAAACTGATCTCGGGGAACTTCTTCACGTCCATCCATTGCTCGCCCTGCATGTGCCCCTTCATCATCGGGTTGGGAACGTGGAGTGACTCGGCGCTGACGACGATTTTGCCCTTGGTGGCGGCGGGATTCTCCGGGTCAAACGTGACGGTGCCGGAAATGCCGTTGGCGCTGCCGTTGATGGCTTCGAGTGGCGCGTCGAGCTTGAAGACGGCGTTGTTGACACCCTTCGGGTCTTTGAAGTCGAAGCTTTGCGAGGAGGCCAAGGATGTGGCGGCCACAGCAGCGAAGGTGAGGAGAAAGAGAATGGTCTTTTTCATGGGTTTGATGGTGACGAATTCAGCGGGTTGCCCGAGCGGCGAAAGAGAAACGAGACGCCAGCCAGCGCGCCAGCGGCGAGCAGTCCGCCACCCAGAAACTCCGCGCCGGGCAGAAAGCGCCTTTCGTAGCTGACGCTCTCGAGGCCGGTGATGGCGTCCACCGTTTTCACGGGAACGCTGGTCTTGGTCCAGCCGCGGTTCGCGCCCGCCGCCAACCACCAGGTCAGGCAGCCCAGCGCGGTAACGAGGGCCAGCATGCGCGTCATCGTTCTCATCTTCATCACAGGTTCGTTTGGCTGAACCATAGCACCGAACGCGGCCCGTGCCAGTCGGGCGAAGATTCCAGCTATTCATCGCCGGCGGCCAGTTCGGCTTCGGCGGCTTCGAGGAAGGCCCGCAAAGTGCGTAGCCGCGGCTCGGCCAGCCGGCGGGCGGAGGCGAGTTCCAGTTTGCCGGGCGACTCCTCCAAGTTGCGGCGCAGTGCGCGGACCGCGTCGCCGAGCCGGAGAAAGCGCGTGTCCCGCCCCACCTTGCTGACCGTGCGCAGAATGCCTGTCGCGCCGAGTTGCTCCAGGATGTCGGCATCGCGGATCAGCGTGCCCTCGAACGTGGTGGGTCGCGCGGAGGGTTGGTGCGTGCGAATGGCCTCGACCACCGCCGGGATTTTCACCGGGGGAAAGCCGAGCGACCGCAACACTCCCGGCGCCTCCCGCATGGCGTAGGCGACGCAATCCCACGCCGCCAAGGCGAGCGGGTCTTCCGGCCGATGGCCCACGAACACCCCAAGATCGTGCAGCCAGACCGCCGCGAAGAGCACGTCCTCATCGAACGGCTGTCCCTCCGCAAGCTGGCAGGCGAGCGCGTGGAGCCGGGGTTGATGGCTGAACTTGTCCGGCGGCTGGGCGTGGCGGCGGATGTAGGCGGTCAATGCCGTGCGATACGCGGGTGGCGTCATGGCGGCAAGGTAACCATGCCCGGTGCGTATTCCAACCAGCCACTTGCGGTCGAACGCACGCCGCCGCCGATTCGCAGTTGCCGGAAATCTGCCAAGAATCAAAAAAAGCAGGCGCGGGACTTTCCGCGCCTGCCGCGATGAATCAACTGTCGCAACAGTTACGAAGGAAACGGCCCCGGCACCATGCGGACGAGGCCGTCTTTCGCCGTCCGGCTATTCGTAGTGGATTGTCACGACCGTCGGGCCGACTTGGATGTGCGTGATGGACGGTTGGTAGTTGGGGTTCACCGGGTCGAAGGCCAGCACCCGGTAGAATTGCGTCGCGCCGGAGCGCGGCACCGTGATGGTTTTCGTGGCCGGATTGATTACGTGACCGGTCGCGCCGGTGAACGGCCCGTCCACCGAGGTGGCGGACAACAACCCGTAGGGCAACCAGGCCTTGACGGTGCCCGCCGGATTCGCTGGATTGTTGACCAGCACGCGAGCCTCGGGATTGCCCAGATCCACCGAGAACAACTGGAAGTTCGCGCCTCCACCGTTTTCGTACCAAAGACAGCGCACCGGGTAGAGCCCGGACGCCTCAACGACAAAATCAAACGTGCCGTTGAACGTGCCATCCCGCGACTTCAGCGTCGTGCCCAAGGTGTCGCGCAGGCTCGCGCCGGAACGCAGCAAGAAACCATCATCGCTGACGGCGCCAAAGCGATGCACGCCCGCAGTGAGTTCCAGATAGGCGAACAGCTCGCAGGCGATGTTGTCATGCGAGGCATCCGGCGCCAGGCCGGGCACGCCCGTGGCGCCGGTGAAGTAGCCGAAATCGGTTGCATTCAGGCCGTCGCCAGCGTCATTCCAGTTGAGGACCTGCCACACCGTCTGGGTGGTGGCTTCGTAGGGAATCTCCGGCGGGATGGCCAACTGTTGCTCGGGGCGGACGAGGTTGTTGCCCAGCGTCGGACCGTTGGTCTGGACCATCCGCAATTCCCAGCCACGCAGGGTCAGCGCCCCGGCCGGCAGGCTGTTCGCGGCCCGCAGGAAGGGATACGTTAGCGTCCAAGTCCACGTGTTGGTTTGCCATTCGTTCTGGCTATCCTGGTAAATGAGGGCGCTGGTCACCAACCCGGGCAGCGGCAGCGGCGCGGGCATCGCGTAGTTCACGTCCGCGCCGTTGGCAGTCGGCGTGACGGTGGCGGCGACGGGACTTCCATTGATGCTCAGTTGCACGCTGCCCACGTTCACGCTGGTGTCCCGGTTCACAATCGAGGCGGTCACGACGGGTGACACAGAATCCACCGTGGCGCCAAACAACGGCGTGGCCATCGCAACCACCGGGCGCAGGGTGCCCGGATTGGCGACCGGGACGAACACCAGGTAATTCTGAAGCAGAATGCCGACTTCGTCGTCGGCGTTTCCCGTGACACGGTTCTGCACGCGGAGGGTGTCCGGACCGCCCGCGAACCGAACGACCACCTCCTGGCCGCCGGCGTCGGTGAGCGGAACGTTTGCGTAACGGTCCAGTCCGGAAATTGAGCCCACGAACGACCCCAGCAGTTTGGTCGTTTGATTCCCCTGCGTGCGGTCGCTGGTGACCTGCTCCAAGGTGACGAGCGTCCGCGGCAGCAGGTATTGAGATTGCCGCAGATAGACGTGGTAAGTCCCGGCCGCGAACGTCTTGGTGTAGTTGAGCCAGTCGCCATCGTAGATGTCCTCGATGACGTGCTCATAGAAGCCAGCGGCAGTGCCGCCCGCCAGGACGTACTTGGCCCGCAGCGGATCGCCGCCATGCGTGATGCGGACATTGTCGTAGAGCCGGAACGAGGAGAAACCATTGGGGAAGCTCCGGTTGTCGTGATAGTCAATCTCCGGCGTGCCCACCTGGTGGTTGTACGCATGCTCATAATCCGAGGTGCTTTCGGCGATCAACCACGGAGCGTCGAGGAATTGGCCCGCCACCAGGTTGGTGCCAAAGTCGGTTGTGAAATTGTACTCCTCCGATTCCACCACCAGGTTGTTTGTGTGGAAGGTGTCGAACACGTAGTCCAACTCCACGGAAGCGCCGACATTGTCCGTGGCCTTGATGCTGCCCACGTAGTTGACGTTCGGAGTCAGCACCCCCGTGAGGGTGAACAGTCGGTTCTGCGCCGTGCCGGTGATGGTCACGCCGGGAGACCCGTTCTTGTAGAGGACGCCGTTGAGGGTGAGCTCGATGTTGTCAATGGGCGTGTTGGTGTCATCCAGCACGTTGAAAGAAACTGTGTTCGCCCCGAAGGCAAAATTCGCCTGATAGGGAGGGAACAGGTTCTGGATGGTGGGGTCCGCGTTCTCGGGAATCGTCTCGCCGTATTCGGCGTCGTCAAAAACCACCTCGGTGGCGCCGGCCATCAGGCCATCGTTGAACGTGCCGATGGTGAAGTTGCCGTTCACATTCAGGTAGGGCGCGTCGCTGATCTCCGACTGGCCGATGGCGGCAAGGTCCTCGGCGGGGGAGTCCACAAACACGTTTTGGTAAGCCACGCGGCCGGGATCATTGATGTCCAGGCTCAGGTCCTCGATTCGAGTTTCGACGCGGCAATTGCTCCCTTCACCGGTCATGGCCAGGGAGTAGCGCAGCCGGCGCGTGCCGTCCGGCGCAGGGATGGAGGGGGAAATGAAGCTCCACCAACCGTTGTAATTCTTGCCATTGGCCAGCTTCGTGGAGCCGCCGGCCCCAGAGGGATCCTTGTCGGCGATGTGGTAGAGAATCAGGCTGTACACATTCGCATCGCCGGCGCCTGGGCTGGGCAGATAACCCAACAGGGAGTAAGTATTGTCCAGCGTCGAGTGTTGCACCACCGTCACGCGGAATTCCACGCGGCTGCCATCCACGATCTTGAAGGTCTTGGAGGTGTTATAGGCGGTGGCGAAACCGCCGTTCGGGGCGATGTTCGCGCCGCACGTGACTCGTCCTCCGGCTTCGGTCACGTAATCATCCGGACGCTTTTTGGCGATGTTCCAACCGGAAAGGCCGTCCGCCGTGTTGAAATTGTCCAGGGTGCCATTGTTCAACTCGAACACTTGGAGGTTGTCGAACGTGACCGAAACCCCGTTGGCGGAGGCCTGGTTCACCGCGCCCAGCGCGGCATGCCCGGCAGTGCCGATCAGGCCGGCGGCGTCCGTGGCCGTGTATTCGGCCAGGACGGTGTAGTTCTGAAGCACCTGGCTGCCGGTCTGTTTATACACCCGGGCATTGACGGTCAAGGCGCTGCCGGAGGGGGTCATACGCAGCACCAGGGTCGTGTTGCTGCTCTGGATGCCGGCGGTGAAGTTGGTGGACCAGAGCGTGGCGCCGCCCTTTTGCAGCTTCACATCCCGCGCTCCCGCCGAAATGCTGTAGCCGTTGGCGAACAGCGTTCCGCCCGTGGGCACCCATGCCAGAACGGCCAGCACGTTGCTGTCGGCCGGGCTGGCGGCGGCCACGTCCACCCGCAATTCCAGCGTGCGCCCTGCGGCATTGACGAACGCCTCCGATGTCTTTCGCGCGGAGCTGACGGAACCGGCGGCGAGGGCGGTGCGGATCTGAAGTTGCTGGCTGGTTTCGGTGACGACCCCGCCGTTGAGCGTGTCGGTCCATCCCGTCTTGATGTTGTCGTTGAAGTCATCCAGGACCGTCGCCGAGGCGGCAGTGCCGGAGAGGAGCAGAATTGCGGGCAGCAATCCGCCCGCAACGAGGGTTGAGGAATAGGTACGAGAGTTCATGCGTTCTCTTTTTGGTTTACTGATTCTGGGCTTGTTAAGTGTTCCTATGACATAGCATTCGCCCGCCGTCAACCCCTATCTGGCCGGATGTCGTGTAGTTTTCAAAACCGGAATTTTGTGTGCGATCAAAACCGGACTGGG
>CAZJTM010000142.1:0-17687 GCA_964548925.1 uncultured Verrucomicrobiota bacterium
CATCCTATCACGCTCGGCGCGTCAGAATAGAGGGTCGCCCCAACACCGCTTACTGTTGGCCCATGACTGCACCGAACTACCGCCACACCATTTGGCGGTCAGGATTACGACTGCGCAACCCTATCGTGGAGGGCGGCTGAGGCAGCGTTGGGGAAGTTCAGGGGGACGTCTTGTAGCTTGGTGCTTTTCCCGGCTTGCTCCGCCGCCCGGGATGCGGTAATGCCCTAGCAGCATCAACCAGAAAGCCGATTCTTTATGCAAGCTGCCAAACAACTCCTGAAGTTCTCGTCACTCACAACGCTCGCCAGTCTGCTCGCCTTCAGTGCGGCGACCGCGGCCGACAATCTCGCCCCCACCGGGTTCACGGCGCTCTTCAACGGCAAGGATTTCACCGGCTGGACCGTGCCTGCCGGCGACAACGGCCATTGGAAAATCGTGAACGGCGTCATTGACTACGACGCCCGCAGCGAAGCCAGCGGCGACAAGAGCCTGTGGTCGGAAAAGGAGTTCGGCGACTTCGTGCTCCACGTGGATTGGCGCATCAAGGAGACGCCTTACGTGAATCCCAACGTGCCCTATATCCTGCCCGACGGCACGCACGCGCGAGACTCGCAGGGCAAGGAATTGAAACTGGCGCTGCCGGATTCTGACTCGGGCATCTTCTTGCGCGGCAACGGACGTTTTCAGGTCAACATCTGGTGCTGGCCCATCGGCTCGGGCGAGATGTATGGCATCCGCACCGACCCAAAGACGTCACCGGAGTTGCGCGCCGCCGTCACACCCCGCACGCAAGCGGACAAACCGGTGGGCGAATGGAATCACTTCGAGATCACCGTCAAAGGCAAGACCGTCAGCGTGGTGCTGAACGGCAAGACGGTGCTGCCCGGCGCGACGATTCCCGATTTGCCCGCGCGCGGCCGCATCGCCCTCCAGCATCACGGCGGCGAACGCGACGGCAAGTGGAACAGCCCGCCCAGCCTGCTCCAGTTCAAGAACATCTTCGTCAAAGAACTGAACTAGCCGATCCGCAACCTCCAAACTCCTTCGCGACCGATGAATCCATCCAAAACGACGCGGCCCGTCCAGGACGCTTTGCCCCTGGCGGCGACTCGGGAGAGCGCCGCAGACTTCAACCCAGAACAGCCAGTCAGTGGCGCTCCGCCAAGCCGTCGCCCCGCACTTTCCCGCCGCCAGTTCATGCTCGCGTCCGGCGCGGCAGCCACAGCCTTCTCGATCGTGCCCCGCCAAGTCTTGGGCGGCGCGGGCGCCGTTCCGCCCAGTGAGAAGATGACCGTGGCCGTGATCGGGTGCGGCACCCAAGCCTTGCGCGAGTTGCCCGGCCTGCTCGGTTTGGCGGAACTCCAGTTCGTCGCTGTGTGCGACCCGGTCAAGGACAGTCACGAATACGTGGATTGGTCCGCTGACGGCTTGCGTTCCGAGGTGGCGAAGGCAATGGGCAGGCCCGACTGGCGTAAGAATCGTCCCGGCATTCCCGGCGGACGGGACGTTGCGAAGGAAGTGATCGAGATGATCTATGCGAAACAGCGCGGCGCCGAAAAGTTCCGCGGCCTTGCCAGCTACGTGGATTTTCGCGAACTGCTCGAACGCGAAAAGGACCTGAACGCCGTTTGGGTGATGACACCCGACCATCTGCACGCCGCCGTCTCCATCGCCGCGATGAAGAAGGGCAAGCACGTCATGATGCACAAGCCCCTGGCCAACCGCCTGCGCGAGGCACGCCTCGTGATCGAAACCGCGCGGCAAACCAAGGTCGCCACCTATTTCGAGCCGGCCAGCCCGGGCGACAACATCCGCACGATCAAGACGTGGATTGACGCCGGCGCCATCGGGACGCTGCGCGAGATTCACAACTGGTCCAATCGCCCGGTGTGGCCGCAGTATCCCACGATTCCCACCGACCGCCCGCCGGTTCCGCCGGACTTCGATTGGCAACTCTGGCTTGGACCGTCGCTGGATCGCCCCTACCACCCTCACTACACACACGCCGTCTTCCGCGGCTGGTATGAGTTCGGCGGCGGCGCGCTCGCCGACATGGGCCACTACAGCCTCTGGCCGGTGTTTCAGTTGTTCGAGCTCGACGCGCCCGTGTGCGTCGAGTCCCGCCCCAGCCACCTCTGCACGCTGAACAACCACGTCGCGGTCAAGATCAAGAACGATTACTCGTTCCCGGCGGCCTGCACGATCCGCTTCAAGTTCGCCGCCAAAGGCAATCGTCCCGCGCTGGACCTCTTCTGGTACGACGGCTCGATGAAGCCGCCCACGCCCGAAGAGTTGGAGGCGCAGAACCAGGAACTCGACGCCGAAGGCATGATGTTCGTCGGCGACAAAGGTAGAATCCTGGCTGACTTTTTGGGGAACAACGCCCGGATCATTTCTTGGAACAAGGCGACCGACAAACCGGCTGCCGACACGCCGCGTAATCGGGACCGGCGCACTGGCGCCGCCGCCTGGGTGGCCGCCGCCAAGGGCGGCCCGGCGACCTATGGCGACTTCCTTCTCGCCGGCCCAATCTCGGATGCGTTCAATCTGGGCGCGGTCTCGTTGCGCCTGGGCGGACGCCGCCTGCTCTTTGACGCCGCTGCCGGCAACGTCACGAACCTCGCCGAAGCCAACAAACTCCTGACGCGCGAGTATCGTCAAGGGTGGGAACTGTAGCGGCAATTCCGTGATGGACCTGAAATCGAATCCGCCATTCTGATGCAACCGACCTTCACCCGACGCCAACTCCTCAAGCTCCTGGCCGCTGCCGGATGCAGCGCAACGTTTGTTGCTGGGTGCGCGCAGAATATGCGCGCCCCTACCGGGAACTCCACGTCCCGCAGCGTCGGCACCGCCGCGCAAGCCCGGGAGAAAACCCTCGCCTACCTCAAGGCGCGGGGCCGCGGCTCCTACCTGTTCGGCCAAGTGGGCACGTGGGTTCACAACGAAAACCCTGACGTGGACCATCCAAGCAACTGGATCAAGAAGGTGAGCGACCACACCGGCAGACTCCCGCGCTACGGCTGCATCACCTATGACTTCGTGGACGACCCGTTCACCGATGCGGCATGGAATGAAGGCGTCAAGAAGCTCTGGGATCGCGGGATGATCGCCGGCGTTTATTCCTTCTTTGCAAACCCCGCCGGCGACCGTTGGAATGATCCTGTGGAGATCGAGCAAATCTGGGCGTCCGGCGACAACGCCATCAAGGCAAACTTCCACCGGCAGCTCGACCGCATGGCCGCCAACCTGCAATGGCTGAAGGAGCGCGGCGTGCCGGTCGTGTACACGCCGTTTGTGGAAAGCGACGACCGGAACAAGTGGCACGCCAAGCAGGGCAGCGAAGCCATCATCCGGCTCTACCGGTTGGTACATGACTATTTCCAAGTCACCAAGAAACTCGACCACCTCATCTGGGCCTACCACACCACGCAGAACGCCGGCGCGCTGGAGCGGTGTTATCCCGGTGACGCCTACGTGGACGTGATCGGGAAATCTGCCTACGGCACCGGCCTGCCCTTCGCCGAATATGAGTGGGCCGTGGCGAAGAAGAAGGAGCACGGCAAGGTCATTTGGTGGGCTGAACTCGGCATCCGCGGCAAATCCGATCCGCCGCGCGACTGCTTCGATGTGTTGAAGAAGCTGGAGGGCAGCTTCCCCGAGCTGGCTGGTTTTGTCTTCTGGAGCGACGAAGGCTTCTACAACGTGGTGGGGAATCTCAATGGACGTGAGTTCATGGCGGATCCCAAGATCGTTACTCTGGACAAGCAATAGGCGGAAGCCTTGCACTGCATGAATTGGACGCTTCACTTACCCGCACAGTGATGCCCCGCATCAGATTAAGCACGGCCGCACCGGACGGCCCGAGACCGCAAGCAGAATCGTATCACCATGAATAATCGCCTCTTTCATCTCTCGCCAGTGTTTGCTGGAATCGCGCACATCTGCGTAGCAAGCGCCGCTGCGGCTGAACCCGCCACGCCTCCCCCCAGTGAAGTCAATCCTCCGTTCACGATCGCGCGAATCACGCTGCCGGTCGCACAGCCGGCACTCGACGCCAACATTCAGCAGCGTTACGTCATCGAAACCGCCGCCTGGGTCTGGCATCCGGACGCGCGCCCCGATCAGAAAATGGCGGTGCGGTTCGAGAACGAGTTCGATCTGGCCGAGGCGCGGGAGCTGGTGTTTCACGTCAGCGCGGATCAGCGTTACGAACTGAGCCTCGATGACCGGCTCATTTCGCTTGGACCGGATCGTGGCGATGTGGCGCATTGGAGCTTTGCCTCCTATCGCGTGCGCCTGACGCCGGGCAAACATCGTTTCAGCGCCCTGGTGGCGTGGATCGGGGATGACGCGCCCGGCGCGCAGTTCACCCATCGGCCCGGCTTCATCTTCGCCGCCGAGGGCGATCTCGCGGCGCGGCTGAACACGGGCTCGGGTGGTTGGCGCGTGCGTGAGGTGAAGGGCTGGTCGTTTGTGCCGGGCCGGTTGCCCTGGAACATCGGCAGCGCGCAGACGCTGGACGGCGCTGCGCTGTTTGGTCCGCCACCGGATTGGGTGAAGCCAGCGGTGGTGTTGCCGCCGTTGCAGGGCAATCCGTTCGGCCTCATGCGCAACGGCTGGCGGCTGCACCCGTCCCGGCTGCCGGACCAGAAGCTCACGACGTTTCCGGCGGGCACAGTGCGGGCCGTCCTGACAGGCGCAGGCGCACGCGGACGCGTGATCACGGCGGCGGACTGCGAAGCAACGGAGCGAAATTCCGACTGGATCAAGTTGGCGCGCGGACAGGGCGCGGTCGCAGTGCCGGCGAAAACGGAAGTCTCCGTCTTGCTGGACTTGGGAGACTACTTCACGGCGTATCCTCAAATCAGGTTGACCGGCGGCAAAGGCAGTCGCGTCACCGTGGCGTGGGCGGAATCACTGTATCAGGTGGACGCCAACGGCAGGCCGACCGAGCACAAGGGCAACCGGGGCGAAGTCGCCGGGAAATGCTTCACTGGTTTTGTCGCCGGACAGAACTTCCCCGGCTACGAAGATCACTTTTTGAACGACGGCCTAGCCGGTCGGGAATATCGGACGTGGTGGTGGCGGGCGGGGCGGTTTGTCATGTTGACAGTCACGACGGCAGACGAGCCGTTGACGATTGAGCGGTTCGGTTTGCTGGAAACGCGGTATCCGCTGGAGGACGAGGGCCGCTTTGTGAGTTCCGACGATGGCATCAACGCCATACACGGTCTGATGGTGCGCGGGATGCAGATGTGCGCGCATGAAACTTATATGGACTGCCCGTATTACGAGCAACTCATGTATGTGGGCGACACGCGGCTGGAAATGCTGACCACTTACCTGATGACGCCAGACGCACGCTTGCCGCAGCGGGGCATCGAACTGTTTGACTGGTCGCGCACGGCCTGGCAGTGGGAAATGGTGGCGGAGCATTATCCAGGACGCGGCGCGCAATACAGCCCGACCTTCAGCCTGATCTGGGTTTCGCTGCTGCGCGACTTCGTCTGGTGGCGCGACGACGCGGCGTTCGTGCAAGAGCGGTTGGTGGGTATACGCGGCGTGCTGGAGCACTTCCGCACGCTGCGCGGACCGAGTGGATTGCTCGAACATCTGGCGGGCTGGCCATTTGTGGACTGGGTGCCCGCATGGCAAACCGGCAACGCTCCCGACGGCGTCAAAGGCATTTCCTCCATCAACAACCTGTTCTTCGTCCAAGCCCTGCGGCACGGTGCGGAAGTGGAGGAGGCGTACGGTGATCCGGCCATGGCGACGCGCAACCGCGCCTTGGCGGATGAATTGTCTCGCGAGATCGTGCGACGCTTCTGGGTGGCGGGGCGGTCCTTGCTTGCCGACGACGAGCAACACCAGCATTTCAGCGAACACGCCCAGTGCCTGGCACTGTTGAACGGCGTGCTCGCGCCGGCGCAAGCCGACGCCTGCTTCAAGGCGTTGCTCGAAAGCAAGGACTTGAGCCGCGCTACGGTGTATTTCTCGTTCTACCTGTTCGAGGTTCTTCAGCAGCGCAATCGCGGGGACTTGATCGTGGAGAAAATGGGTTTTTGGAAAGACCTGATGCGGCTGGGTATGAAGACGCCGGTGGAGTCGCCGGAGCCCTCGCGTTCGGATTGCCACGCGTGGGGCAGTCATCCGCTGTTCCACGCCCGCGCTTCGCTTTTTGGACTGCGGCCAACGGCGCCGGGTTTCAAAGAGCTGCAAATCGCTCCTTCGCCCGGCCCGCTAAAGCACATGGACGTTCGCGCTCCGCATCCGCGCGGGTGGATTGAAGGACGGCTGGAGTTTGACGGCGACCTTTGCACGGGCCGGATCACGATGCCGCCCGAAACCAAAGGCGTCTTCATCTGGCGCGGACAGCGGAAAGCCCTGTCGGCAGGGAGCACCACACAAGTGCCGTAACGAAAAGGACCATGCGCCCACCCTCACTCACAGCGGCACGCCTGATTGCCGCATCTTTTGTGGTCGTTTGTTCGCACGGTATCGTCGGAGCTGACGTTCGTGCTGCATTTGTCAGCTATCTGCCCGGCGGGCCAGAGGTCGTCGTGAGCCATGATGGCGAGGATTACCTTCGATTCGGCGCCGCTGTTTGGGGGCCGAACTGGGCCTGGGCCGGCATCGAAGGGAACACACGGAGCGAAAACAGCGTGGCCGCCGGCACGCTGACCTCGAAGCTCCGTGACGCGACGTTGCGGTTGGGCTTCCGGGCAGCGCACCCGGCGCCGAACCAACTGGAGCTTCACTATGAACTGAAGGCGGAGACCGATGCCGACCTCACGTTGTTTGTGGCTGAGGTCGCACCGGGCAAGACCTTCGAGGGGCGGGAAGTCGTCGTCGAATCCGCAGGTGGACGCAGCACCGCGCCTTGTCCATTCGGAAGGCGAACTCTGGGCGAACAGGTCAAAGCCCTCCGCTTCACCGATGCTGCCGGGCGGCAGACGGTTCTCCGCTTCGAGCCGCCTTGTGAAATCAGCGCCGATGGCGCGGCGCGAGTGGTGTTGGCCAAAGACCACATCAAAGCGGACGCGCCACGGAAGCTTACCGTGAAGGTCGAGTTGCCAGAGGCAACCCAGTGGTACGCCAGCGCGGCGGATGTGCCGGATGAACCGGGACTCGCCTCGTGGTATCCGTGGCAGGCGACCGGCCAGACCACGAACAGCGTTTTGAACATGGCGGACTGGTTGGAGCGGCCCGCGGGCAAACATGGCCGCATCACGCGCCGCGGGGATGACCTGGTTTACAACAACCAGCCGATCAAACTTTGGGGGCTGAACCTCTGCTACTCGGCCTGTGCGCCGGACAAGGCACTCGCGGACAAGCGGGCCGCGTTTTATCCGCGCTACGGCATCAACTCGGTGCGCCTGCACAAGTTTGCCGACGGCACCGGCTGGGCCGGCATTCAGGCCAAGGACAGCGCCGCCGAGTACGACCCGACTGGGTTGGACCGGATGGACTACCAGGTGGCGAAGTTCAAGGAGGCAGGCATCTACGTGAAGCTGTCCGCGCACTTCGGCACCATCAAGCTCGGCCCGGCGGATCGCCGCGACGTGCCGTTCCTCGACGAGTTCGGCAGTTTCGACGACACGCGCAACGACCGCGTGAGCGCGCCGCACAGCGCCTTCTTCTACTCGCCCGAGCTGCAAAACCTGCACATCCGCCAAATCGTGAATTTGCTGCAGCATCGCAATGCGCACACCGGCCTGACCTACGCCGAAGACCCGGCGATCTGCGCGGTGGAGATCATCAACGAGCAGAGCATTTTCTTCTTCACCTCGATGGCGCCGCTGAAGCAGAGCGCGACGTTGCGACGGCAGGTGGGCGAGCGTTTCTCCGCGTGGCTGAAGCAGAAGTATGGCAGCCACGATGGCCTGGTGCAGGCGTGGGGGGCGAAGGCGCTGGACGGTTTTGAGCAGGACGGCTTTCCCGCCGGTGAACACTTGGACAAGCGCAACATCCTGCCGCTCGGCAATCCGTGGTATTGGGATCCGGCTCAACTCGCCGGCTCACAGGCGTTCCGCAAGCAGCGGTTGCTGGACACGCTCCGATTTCTCTACGAGCTGCAATGCGACGCTTACGACCGCTACGTGGCTGCCGTGCGCAAGGCCGGCTACGATGGCGAAATCCTCGGGTCGAACTGGCAGGCGGGCCGCGCCTTCAGCCACTACGCGAACCTCCACAGCGACGCGCGGATCGGGCTGATTGACCGGCACAACTATTTCGGCGGCGGTGGCGGGAAAGGCAAGTTCAACAACGCCTCCATGCTGGCCCGCGCTGGCTCCGGCTCGCTCAGCTCCGGTCTGCAACAGGTGGATGATCGCCCGTTCATGTTGAGTGAGTGGATTCATGTCTTCCCGAACGAGTGGGGCGTGGAAGGCCCGGCGATCATCGCCGCCTACGGGATGGGTTTGCAGGGCTGGGACGTGTCCTATCTCTTCCAGAACGGCGACGACGCGACGTTCAGCGAGCAACTGGGCCGGCAGCAGTGGGACGTGATGGCGCCACAAATCCTCGGCCTCTTTCCCGCCGTGGCGCGTCAGGTCTTGCGCGGCGACGTGAAGACCTCGGAGCTTGTGGCCGCGCGCAATGTGCATGTGCCGTCGCTCTTCGAGGGGCGGCTCAGCTTCGAGGACAAAGTGGCGCAGGGCTACGACGACAAGGAACTCGATAGCAGCAAAGTCCCGGCGGCCGCACTGGCAGTAGCGCGCTGCACGGTGAATTTCACCGAGGCATGGAAAGACACGCAGGTCTTCGACCTGAAACCCTTTTTCCAAGACGGCTTTCTGGTGTCCTCCACCAAGCAACTTCGCTGGAAGGAAAGCGTGGACGGCAAGACGGGCGGCTACTTTACGATCAACACGGATGGCACGAAGGCCGTGGTCGGCTTCGCGCAAGGCCAGACCTGTCAACTTGGCGAAGTCACAATTACGCCGGAGTCGCGCTTCGGCGCGGTTTACGTCACCGCGCTGGAGCCGGGTGGCCGCATCGCCAGCTCGCGCCAGTTGTTGGTGGTGGCGCTGGCGCGGGTCCGCAATACGGGCATGAAGTTCAGCGTTGCGGGGGATGATCTGCTGGAGAAGGGGCGCGGGCCCGTTGTCATGGAACCCGTGAGGGCCACGGTCAGGCTAACTACGCCTCGCGTGAGCCGGGTAATCCTTCTGGACCATGATGGCCGGCGAACCGGTTCCACCCTGCCCGTGACCGATGGGGCGTTCACACTCGATGGCACGCGGGATCGCACTCCGTATTACCTGGTGGCAGCCGAGTAGGGCCCGCGCCGGGGGCGCTAAGGAGTCGCCGGAAGACGCGGCACGGCGCCAGTCCACATCGCGTTCTCGTCACCGTCCACCGCGTCACCCGCAGGCGTCCGACCGGGCCCGAGGAGTCAAACAGGGTTGAACTGCGCTTCCTCACCGGATTATCTTCCGCCCATGACGAACACGACTTCCGCTGGCTTCCCCCGACGACAATTCCTTGGCGCACTGGTGGGCGCCGGCGCGCTGGCCGCGCTGACTCCGGCGGTACGTGCCGTTACCCCCCGCCCGGGCCGCTTGAAACAGGCCGTCTGCCGCGGTGTGTTTAAGGATACCAAGCTGGACCTTGATGGGATGTGCCGCGAAGCGGTGCGACTGGGCGTGGTGGGCATTGACTTGGTAGGACCGGCAGACTTCCCGACACTCAAGAAGCACGGTTTGATTCCCACGATGGTGTCCGGCGGCAGCGGCATCAAGAAGGGCATCAATGACCTCAAGAACCACGCGGAGATTGAGCCCAAGATGCGCGAGGCGATCAAGGCCGCAGCAGAAGCGGGCGCGCCGAATGTCATCGTGCTGGCCGGCGACCGCGAGGGGATTTCCGACGAGCAAGGGCTGGAGAACTGCGCCGTGTTCTTGAACAAGATCAAGGCCCAAGCCGAGGATGCCAACGTCACGCTGTGCATGGAGTTGCTCAACAGCAAAGTGAACCACCCCGGCTACATGTGCGACCGGACCGCGTGGGGCGTGAAGCTCTGCAAGGCGGTCAACTCGCCCCGATTCAAACTCCTCTACGACATCTACCATATGCAGATCATGGAGGGAGACATCATCCGGACGATCCGCGAGAACATCCAATACATCGGGCACTTCCATACCGCCGGGAATCCGGGCCGGCATGAATTCGACGAAACGCAAGAGCTCTATTATCCCGCAATCTGCAAGGCCATCGCCGATCTGGGCTACCAGGGCTACATCGCTCACGAATACACGCCCACGAAGGATGCGCTCGGGACGCTCGAGAAGATGCTGAAGACTTGTGAGGTATGAGTTTTGAGTGCTGGTCTGGCATCGCAGGGCGGCGTAGCGGGCTATCCTATTTCCGTCTCACCAGATTTCGGCATGCCGGCTCATTCAGAACAGTAGTCGGCAGATTGGAGAGTAGAAGATTGAACTTGGAGAAATCAGCAGAAGTGCCCGAAAATCGGTAGCATGGCACGGCAAAAGTCCGCGAAATAATGGTGGAGCCGACAGGAATCGAACCTGCGACCTTCTCATTGCGAACGAGACGCTCTGCCAACTGAGCTACGACCCCATCCACCGAAACCGCAATTCAACGAACGCGCCTTACTATGCCGGATTTCCGGGCCGCAGCAAGCTCTTTTCCGGGTGACTGGGTGGCCTCGACGACTTCCCTCCGCGGCGTTATATGAAGGGCAAGCACATGGGCATGAATCGCCGGCATCTTTGGCGCGAGGAAAGCGAGCGTCAAGGCCGCGTCCCACAAGCGACTTGGATACGCTTGCTAGTCATCATCCACCGCCGGGGACGGGATGACGGCTCGACATCCGTGCCGGGCGGTCGCAGCTTCGTGGCGGACCGTAATTCCGAAGTCCTCCATGAAGCTGTTGACCGCTGCATTGCTGCTCGCCGCCCCGCTGACGTGGGCGGAAGTTCCAGAGGCGTACACCAAACTGTGGAACGACCCCGCCCTCCAAGCCCGTCTCCAGCGCGACCAGGAACAGCATCGAAAGGGCGACGCCGTCATCCACGTGGTGGATGCCGCGGGCAAACCCGTCCCGCATGCGACAGTGGAAGTGCGACAGCGGACGCACGAGTTTCTGTTCGGCTGCAATCTCTTCGTGCTGGGCCAACTCGCGACGCCGGAGTTGAACCGCAAATACGAAGCCGCCTTCACCAACCTGTTCAACTTCGCAACGATCCCGTTCTATTGGGGCGACCTTGAACCGGAGGAAGGCAAGCCGCGTTACGCCGAAGGTTCACCCCAGAAGTGGCGCCGCCCTCCGCCCGACCGGCTTGTCAAGTGGTGTCGCGAGCACGGCATCACGCCCAAGGGCCATGCGCTGATGTATGTGAGAAACCTCTTCATGCCCGAATGGACCGCACGCAACGACGGCGAGCGGCTCCGCCGACAGGGCGCCGCGCACATGGTGGAACTCGCCGCGCGCTACGGACGCGACATTCTGATCTGGGACGCCGTCAACGAGGAAATCCCCCGGCTGCGGTATCCCACCAACTGGCCGTCCGTTCCGAGCGATTATCTCCCCTGGTGTTTTCGCGAGGCGGGCCGGCTGTTTCCCAAACCCGCGCAACTGCTGCTGAACGACGGCACCACCGAGGTCCACGAATCGGTCGGCGAGTACGAGGCCCTGCTTCAGGGTTTGCTGAGGGAAGGCGTGCGGCTGGATGGCATCGGTGCGCAATTCCACGTTTACAACCGCCCCGGAATGCTGGCCGGCAAATCGTTGCCGCCGGAACAACTCTGCCGCGTTTACGAGCGGCTCGGGAAGCTCGGGCTGCCCCTCTACATCACGGAGATCACCGTGCCCGGCAACCACGAGGACGGCGCCCACGTGCAAGCCGCCATCGTGGAGAACCTCTACCGGCTGTGGTTCAGCACGCCGCAAATGGCCGGGGTGACCTGGTGGAACTTGTGCGATGGCGCGGCCTACGAGGAGGAGAACAAGATGCTCGGCGGCCTGCTGGACGCGGAGTTGAATCCCAAGCCCGCCTATCGCGCGCTGGACCGGTTGATCAACCACGAGTGGAAGACCGCGTTGACGATCAAGACTGACGGCAACGGACAAGCGACCTTCCGCGGTTACCACGGCCATTACACCCTTGATGTCCTGACCGGAGGAGCCACGCGCCGGTTTCCCTTTGACCTCAAGAGCGGCCGCGCGACGAATCAGGCGAAGCTCACACTGAACTGAACGTCGGTCAGAGGCTTCGCGGAGTTGTCAGCAGACGCACCGGACCGAACAAGCCCGACGGCATCAGTGCCGTGTCTGTGGTCAGCTTGCGGATATTGGTCTGCGTTCGCCGCTGCGCTTTCGGAAGTGCGGCATCGCCAACGATCCGATTGGGCCAGAAGTTCACCACGTCCACGGCCAACGTATTCGTACCCGGCTTCAAAGCAGGCATGATGTTCACGCGAAATGGCGGTGACCAGACGATGCCGCAGGATTGACCATTCACTCTCACCTCTGCCAGTTCGCGCACGTTCCCCAGGTCGAGCCAAACTTCAGACTCGGGACTCCGCACTTCGGACTTCCACTCGAATGTCTTCGTGTAGGTCGCCGTGCCGGAGTAGAATTTGATGCCAGGCTCGGCACGCTCCGTCCAACTGACAAGCTGCGCGAACTGTGCTGACGCCGGGCCACCCCATTTCGAGTCGAACTTCACCGTCCACGGGCCGGTGAGTTCGGCGAGTGGATCGAGCTTCGGTCCGTTGTCAGCCAACCGCCGCGGGTGCTGCGCGGCGGGTTCACGGAACACCACGAACCACGAGCCGCATGGCGCAAAATCCAGCGGGACGACCGTGCGCCCGTCCCTCTCGGCATACGCCGCCGCGAAGTCGCGCTCTCCCGTCACGGCGTTCCAAAGCTCGGGCGCCTTGCCGAAAACTCTAAATGTGCAGTCCACCTTCATGGCATTGGTCGAGCGGTTCGCCACGAAGTAGATGTCCGTCTCGCCATCCCGGCGGTGGAAATAGTCCACGTTCGTCGCGATCATCGAGTCGAGGTTTGCTGGCAACTCGAAGTCAGGCTTCACCCCCTCCGCCAGCAACACTTCGCGGGCGTTCTTGTCGGTAATGACGCGCCCCCGGCCGACTTCGGATTTCGGATTTTGGATTTCCGATTTCGCCGGGCCCCAGAGTTCATTGACCAAGGCCGTGGACTCCGCGTCGCACCGCGGGAAATCCGTCAGCGTCGCTGGCCGGGTCGGACGTGCGCCGACGATGAGCACGCCCGCGGCAGCGAAATCTTTGAGCTTGCGGAGCACGGGCAACGACACGGTCCCCACGTCGCGCAAGGCCAGCACGCGGTAGCTCATGCCGTCGGGCAGCACGAGGCGGCGGTCTTTCACCGACATGCGCTCCAAGAGGACTTCGCTGGTGACCACGTCGTAGTCGTAACCGGGCAGCACGTTGGCCGGATCGGTGCGCTTGTGCTGCGCAAAGTTCGGCACGTGATCGCCGTAGTAAAACGCCACGTCGGCAACAAACAGCCCCTGCTGAAGCATGAACTGGCAGCGGTTGATGTAATCGAAGAACGGCTTGGATTTCTCCCACCAAGTGACGTTTGGATTCAAATGCGTGCCGGCGAAGTACTGGATGCCGGGCAGGCCCTCCTCCTCCGGCGAGCACACGAAGGCGTGCCAGACCAACAGGTTCAACCCCTCGCAGAGCGCCTTTTCGAAGCTGGGTTTCAAGTTGTCCCACAGAGTCTCCTGCCAGTGCGGGCCGATGGTGGTGAAGCCTTCCGCCAACACCAGCTTGCGACCGTAGGTGTGGGCGGCGCTGGCAGGTTGCTTCACGAAGAAACGGTTGGCGTCGCCGACACGATGCCGCCACGACCACGCCCAAAATTCGCTCATGGGCGCGTCGTTGAAGCCGAGGCATTCCTGCGCGTCAATGGGCACGGCGTGCGGGCCGCCGCTCTCGGGATGAATCAGCAGCCCGTGCTTGTGGGCGCCTTCCTTGAACAGCTTGTAGTGGTTGTCCGGCGCCAGGTCGCCGAAGGTGCGGCGGAAGTCATGCAGGAAGCGGTTGCTCTCGTCGCGGCTGTTGACGATGCGGCCCGTGAGGACCGGCAGCCACGGCAGCAGATCGTAGCCGCGGCGCTTCCGAAATTCCTCCCGCAACGTCGGTGTCCAGTTCGCCACCTCGACTTCCCAACTATCGGTGTGCAAGTATTTCAGCGTCGTGCCGGCGAGGGGACCGGCATCGGCGAGGAGCGGCTCAACCACGGCGTCCCAATAACGCTTGAACGCGCCCGCGTCGAACGGATCGAGCGCATAACCATCCCAGCCTTCGCTGCACGTTGAGACGCGGCAATGATCGTTGAGCGTGCAGCCGAGCCGCACAATTTCCCACTCGCCCGCCGGCACGTCCCACCGCAGCACTCCGTCTGGTGACAACTTGCCGGTCAGGTCCACAAGGTCGGTCGTGCGGGTGTCCTCTTCACCTGCGCGCGCGGGGAACTCCTGAAACAATGGCGCGGAGTCCGGCGCGGAGAAGGGTACGAGCGGCTTCAGCAAAGCTTTCTGGGCGTAGTTCTGGAGCGGCGGGCGATCTTTGGGTCGGTCGGGATTCAGCCGCCACGCCAGCATGAAGAGATCGCGATAGAATCCGTCCCGGCCCTTCGCGGGGACGAGTTTGAGCGAGACGTTGGTGGACCCGCGGACGCGCGCTTCGGTCCATACGAGTTTCTTGGGCGCGTCGTCGGGCGTGACCATCGGCCCGCCGAGATTCCAACCGCTTTGGATATTGAGGCTCATTTCCAGCCCGAGCCGGTCAGCTTCGCGCAAGGTGTGTTTGTAGAGGGCTCGCCACTCGGGCGAGAAGAACGTTGGTCCATGTTTGACGCGGTCGTTGCCATCCTGATTGGAGCCGTCGGCATCGCAGATCAGCGCACCGCCAAAGCCTTTGGCCTTCATCTCCTCCAGGTCGCGGGTGATGGCGTTCGAGGTCACGTTGCCGTTGAGCCACCACCAGTAGGCGCGCAGGCGGGCGTCGCGCGGGGGATTCTCCCAGCCATCCGCCAAAGGATCCATCGCGGCACTGGCAGCCCACGACGTCACGGTGAAAACGAGAACGCTGGCTACAATTCCGTCGTGAAGAACCCGGCGTAGCCCGCAACACAAGTTCCGACATTTTGGTTTACGTTTCATGGCAATCGCGGTCAGCGTCAGGGAGCAAACAAGAATTTGGATCAAGGGAACGCCATTCGATAGAACACGCCCGGCGCGCCGGGATCAACCGGGAGGCGCATCCAATTGGTGAGGTCCGCGCCGGGCACTTCCATCCAGTTTGTACTGAGGCCGATTCCGGCTGAGTTGGTCTGAACCTCCAGCCGCCAGCCGATGTGATCCTCTGGCCACGAGAGCGTCAGGGCGTCTCCATCTGTCGCAAACAACAGATTCGTGGGACTGGGATTGGCCGTGCTTACAACGCGCAGCGTGCCATCGCTGCCAAGCGTGTTCGTATCCCATGCCAATCCCGGATTCAGGGGAGGGAGTTGAAGCGCCGCGAACCCGCCTTGCATCGCCCCGGCTTGAAACAACCGGAACGCATCGCCCGCCACGAGCCGTCCGCCCAGGTTCGTGACGCTCAATGTCCCGCCAAGTGCGAGTATCCCGGCGACGCGAAGTTGATCGTGGGTCGCCTGGTCTTTGGCAATTTCCATCAGCGTGACGCTCCCCGGTTGCAGTGTCATCGAGTTGCTGACGGTTAAAGCGCCAAGACGGTCGCCGGGCGAAAGCATCGCGCCGGGAGACACGGTCACAGGACCGAGCACCGTGCCGGTCCCGCTCAATGTGCCGCCCGAAATCCACACCGCGCCGTCGCCGATGCGGCCGTTCACCACCAGCGTCCCGGCGAAGTTGGTCGTCGCGCCGGCGTACGTGTTCGTGCCGGCCAGCGTCAGCGAACCCGAGCCGGATTTCGTAAGGCTGATCGGCGCGCCGTTGGTCGAGTTCCAAATCGGTCCGCTGACCAGGCAGTGCCCTACGCCCGAGAAAGCGTAGATGCGCCCGCCCGTGAGGTTGCCGATGTACTGATTTATGCCTCGAAACTCCAGCAAGCCAGCGTCGGACTGGATGTTGAACATGCTTCCGCCAACCCCCAACCCGACGAAACCCGCGATGGTATTCGTGCCGGCGAGGTTCTGGATCGTGGGAGTGGTGGAGTTGTTGCGACAAGAAACGCTGACGGGTTGAGCAATCACGATGGTTCCCGCCGAGCCATCGAGTTGCAACGTGGCGCCTCCGGCGGTGGAGACGCTTGTGTTGCGGATATTGAGCGCATTGACCTGGGCGACGGCGCCCGGGTGCGCGATACGGGTGATGCCATCGTGGTTGTCGCCGTCAATCCCGCGATCCAAGTTAAGCGGACCGGAGAGTGGGTTGCTGGCGGCCAACACCAACGTGCCGGCACCGCTCTTCACGAAGCCGTTCGTTCCGGCCAGCGGCACGGAAAGCGTGGCGGTGTTCGTGACCACGAGCGAAGGCTGCGCGGCTGAACCGGTGTCCAGCGTGAGCGCGCTGCCGCCGCTGCTGGCAACCGTCCACGATTGGTTCCCCGAAGTATCGCCGAACTTGAGCGTGCCGATGCTGCGGGAGGAATTGAGCGCCACGGTGCGGTTCGCCGTAATGTTGATGGTGCTGAAGTCGGCTGTCCGCCCGGCACCCGTGGCCACGACACCGCCGCTCCAGCGGGTCGTGTCGCTCCACAGCGCGCTCGCATCGGCGATCCAGGTGCCATTTGCGGTGACAACGGTGACCGGAATGGCGAGCACGGCAAAGGCGCTCGCGCCGGTGCCGTCCAGGACGCGCACGGTGAAGAAGTTCGTGCGGCCGTCGGCAAACGTCGGTGTGCCGCTGAGCATGCCGTTCGCCGCCACGTTCAGCCACGCCGGGCCGAGCGCCTTGCTGAAAGTCAACGTGGTGCCCGGGTCGGCATCCGTGGCGGCGCCCGCAAGGTTGTTGCTGTATGCCACACCCTCGACCGCACTGCCGCCGACCAAAACGCTGTTTGTGAACTGCGGCGGTGTGTTGGTCATCAATGCGGCGACTTGCGCGGTGGTCAACGCGTAGTCCCCGATGAGCACCTCATCGAGTTTGCCGCGGAAGAGCGGGTCCGCGACGAACTGGCTTTCGCCGATGTAATTCCGCGACGGTTTGAAGGCGGAAGGCAGGATGCTGAAACTCGTGCTGGACGCCGCCAGCACACCGTTCGTGTAGAGCCGGGCGGTGCTGCCGCTCAAGGTCACCGCGACGTGCGTCCACGTGCCGACAGGGAGCGCCGCCGCCTGGATGAGTTGCTCGCCGCCGCCGTTCTTGATCGCGAACCGCAGCGTGCCGTCGCCAGAACGCGGCGTGAGAAAGAGGTAGCGTGAGGTGTCATCGCCAAAATCGAAGATGCGCTGCCAGTTGCCACCGCCGCCCCAGTTCACCCACGCCGCGAAGCTGAAGGCATTGCTATGAGCGATGTTCGGCGGGAGCAGGAGGAAATGGTTCGTGCCGTCGAATTCGAGCGCCTGTCCCCGCCAACCGTTGGTGTAGGCGGGTAGGTTGAAGGCGAGCGCATTGTTGCCGAAGCCCGACGCGTCGAGCGTGTTGGTTTCAAAGTTGAACTGCGCGATGCTCCGGCTGCCCGGATCGGGCAACGCCTGC
>CAZJTM010000143.1:0-17481 GCA_964548925.1 uncultured Verrucomicrobiota bacterium
CGCGAGATAGTGAAAACCGCAAAAACGAACTAGAGGGACGGGGATATGCAGAACTATGAGAATACCCAAATTGTTCCTCCCATTGCTGCTCGGCGCGACGATCCCCGCGCTCTTCCTGGCCACGTCAATCCACGGCGGGACCTTCAGCGCAAACTTCAACGATGGTCTGATTCCCGCAGGCACTCTGGTGTTCGGCGGGGGTGATAATCCCGCCTATCTGCCCGTGGTGGAAGCCCCCGGAGGGGTTGGAGACACCGCCTGCCTGAAACTGACGAAGAACGCCAACGGTCAGTGGGGTTCTTTCATCATTGAGGACTTGGACAGCGGCGCGGCGGTGTACGGGGTTCGCGCCACGTTTATGGCCCGTGTGGGCGGTGGCACTTCCGTTCCAGCCGACGGCTGGAGCTTCTGCGTGTCGCCGGATTTGCCCAACGCGACATGGGGCGAAACGGGCGCGGGTAGCGGGCTGCGCGTTTGCTTCGACACTTACGACAATACCGACGGTGATCCATTCAACGGCACTGGCGAGGCCCCCCAAATCCGCCTGGTCATTGGCGGCCAAACCGTGGCGACCACCCCCCTGTTGCCGCTCAGCGACCTCATCAACAACGCGTTTGTGCCGGTCGAGATCAAGCTGAACGCGGATGGCAGCTTCGACCTGACCTACAACGGCAAGGTGCATTTCTCAAAGGTCTTCTTCCCGGGGTATCAACCTCTGTATTACCCGCGCTTGGGCTTCGGCGCGAGGACGGGCGGCCTGAATGCCAACCATTGGATTGATGATCTCAACATTGAGACTTACACGACGCCCAAACCGGGGATTGCGCAGAACCCGCAGAGCCAAACGGTTGTGGTGGGGGCCTCAGCCACCTTCAGCGTCACCGTGAACAACGGAGATGCGGCGACGATCGAGTGGCTTCGCAACGGGACGGTCATCCCTGGCGAAGTTGGAACTACCTACACCCTGACCGGGGCGGCTTTGACAGACAGCGGCGCGAAGTTCTCGGCCCGCGCCACACTCGGAGGAACAACCGTGACCTCGGCGGAGGCCACGCTCACCGTCGTGGCGATTGACCTCCCGGCGACGCCGATCCTCTCCTACAACTTCAACGACGGGCTCGTGCCTTCCGAAGCGGTCGTCTATGGCGACGGCCTGGCTGCGGATGGTTGGACTCCCTGGTCTCCCTACGTGGCCCTCTTCGGCGGAGTGGGCGATTCCGGGGTGCTTGAACTCACCGAGGCGGCCAATGGTCAGAAGGGCGCGTTCATCATCGCGGACCAACACGCCGGCGCTCCTGTGTATGGTGTCGCCGCCCGCTTCGACGTGCGCATCGGCGGCGGTTCCGCGGTGCCGGCGGACGGCATGAGCTTCAACTTCGCCGCCGACCTCCCCGATTCCGCCAACGCCGGTGACGTCGAGGAAGGCGTCGGCTCGGGCCTGCGGGTCTGTTTCGACATCTATGATAATGCGGATGGGAACCCTCACAACGCAACCGGCGAGGCCCCGGCCATCACCCTCAAGTGGGGCCCCACCGTTGTGGGCGAAGTCAAGACCGCCCTCAACGACCTTGTGACCGGTGACGCGTTCGCCGACGTGATCGTACGGTTGACGCCCGATGGGCTCCTAGATGTGGCTTGGAACGGCAAAGTCCTGCTCTACCGCGCCCCCGTCCCAGGCTTTGGCTCGATTGCCAGCGGACGGTTCGGTTTCTTCGCCCGGACGGGCGGCCTGAACGCGAACCAATGGGTGGACAATCTGCGGCTCTACACCTACCTGAGTGCTCCCCTGCGGGTGAGCAAGCAACCGGCTGCCCAGACGGTTCTGGTGGGCAAGACGGCGAGTTTCAGTGTGGAAGTCAACAATCCGGCCGGGGCCGCTTACCAGTGGTTCCGCAATGGCGGTCCCATTGCCGGCGCAACCGACAGCACTTACACCACCCCGGCCACGGTCGTCGGGGACACCGGCGCCAAATTCAAAGCCGAAGTGAAGTCGGGAGCCGAAACCGTCGCGAGTGACGAAGTCGCGCTGACCGTGGTGGACCTGGCCACACCAGCCAGCCCGCAGCTCAGTTACAACTTCAACGATGGCGCCGTGCCTGCGGGAACGGAGATCGGCGGGAACTACTCTACGGGCGCCACGCCGGTCGCCTTCGTGGACACAGTGGGCGGCGTCGGTAACAGCGGCGTGCTCAAACTGACGACCTCGGAGAACAGCCAGTTGGGCGCGTTCCGCTCGACGCTCATCCAAGACGGCGCCCAGTTGCTCGAATTCACGTTTGCCGCTGATGTCCTGGCTGGCAACGGCACGGCTCTTCCGGCGGATGGTTTCAGCATCAACCTGGCGAGCGACGTTCCTCTGATCCCTCCCGGTGACGCCGAGAACGGCGCGGGCACCGGCATCACAGTGACCGTGGATACTTGGGACAACGGCGGGGGTGAGGCGCCCGCGATTGAAGTCCGTTACAAAGGCCAGCTTGTGGCTACCAAGAGCGTGCCCTTGGCGCTGGTGAATTCCGGGACCTATCAGCCCTTCCTGTTCCGGGTCAAGGAAAGTGGCATCGTGGATCTGGCGTTTGGCGACACGGTGGTGTTCATGGGCTTGCAGGTGCCCGGATATGTCCCGATGAGCGGCGTCAAGCTTGCGTTGTACGCGCGGACGGGCGGGGCAAACGCCAGCTACTGGTTTGACAACGTCCGCCTGGGTTACACGATCCCGGCCACGGTCAGTATCACCGGCGAACCCGCCGATGCGCTCATCCTTGAGGGCCAACCCGGCACTTTCCAAGTCCTGGTCAGCAATCCCCAAGGCGTGACCTACCAGTGGCGGCGCAACGGCGTGACCATCGCGGGCGCCACGCGAACAACCTACACCACCCCGGCGCTTTCGGTTTCGGATGACGGCACGGGCTATTCGGTCGAGGTGAAAGGTCCGGGCAACACGGTCTATAGCCGCGTGGCCATTGCCTCCGTCATGGCCAAGTTTGACGCCGGCGCAAGCCCTGCGGTCAGCTTGGACTTCAACGACACAAGCGTGCCCGCCGGAGGAGCCGTATTCGGGAGCGCGTACGTGTCGGGGTCTGGCGGTGTGAACGGTTCACCCTTGATGGTGCTTACCGACGCGGTCAACAGCCAGAGCGGTTCGTTCCTTCTGAACACGCCCACGGGGGTTGCCCCGATCCATGACTTCACGGCCACGTGGATGGTGCGGGTGGGCGGCGGCACCGCCACGCCCGCCGATGGATTCAGTTTCGTTCTAGGTCCGGACATCGGCGACGGTTCGTTTGACAACAACGGCACCGGCTCGGGCCTGGTTGTCAGCTTTGACACGTACGACAATGGCACCACCGAGGTTGCGCCCGAGATCAGCATCCGGTACCGCAGCGCGGACGTGGCGACGCGCCCCTTCGACATCAGTGTGCTGGAGACAGGCGATGGATTCGAGCAGGTGGGCGTGCGGGTGAATCGCAACGGGACGCTCGACCTGTATTACGGTGACACCGCCGTGTATCGCGGCTTGGTGCTGCCGGGCTACACGCCGTTTGCCGCCGGCCGATTTGGCTGGGGCGCCAGCACCGGCGGGTTAAACGACAATCATTGGGTGGACGACATCAAGATCGCGATCAACACGCAGGCGGCAGTCGGCCCCACGCTCGTCATCACCCGCTCGGGCGGGAATGTCGTGTTGACCTGGCCGGGCGGTGGCACATTGGAGTCCACGATTGCCCTGCCGGGAGGATGGACTGCGGTCGCGGGAGCCACCTCCGGCTACACGGTCCCGGCCAGCGCCTCCGCGCGGTTCTACCGGGTGCGGCAATAACCACAGGCATTGCCTGCATTTCGTGCGCCCCAAGTGCTGCGGTTCCGGTCAAGGAATCACCGCCTTGGGGCGCGTTTTTGGGCTTCGACATCCCCACCCGGCTCGAGTAGGTTGCGTCGTGGTAGTGTGGCACGGGCCCTGCCGGTCATGAAGTTAAACTGGGTGTCCTCCCACGATGATGCTTGGCAGTAGATTGGATGGTGATGCGATGCGAAAGTCGGTTTTCCCCTTTCCTTTGGAGGCAATTCCAAAACCCTGTGGCAGCGGACGTCAGTCCGCTCAAGCCGGCCGGAATCTGGAGCGGACTCACGTCCGCTGCTACGGTTTTGAAAGAGTCGCCTTGGTCTTGGTTTTGTTGCTGGCCTTGCTGAACTCCAGCGCGGCGCGGGCCGATGTCATCGTCAGCGAAGACTCGGAATGGCGTTACTACAAAGGCGTGGCTGAGGCCTCCTCGCCCGTTGCGGCGTGGCGGCAATCCGATTTTAATGACGCGGCTTGGGCGACCGGGCGGGGGCCTTTCTTCTACGAAGACAGCTTCGGCTATACTGGAAACACAGCCCTCACGGACATGCGGGGGAGGTACACGTGTGTTTTCCTGCGCAAGGCGTTTAGCGTCGCCACCCCCGCGGACGTCGGGGACTTGACGCTGTACCTGCAAACCGACGATGGCTGCGTGGTGTGGTTGAACGGCGCGGAGGTGGCCCGGGTGAACATGCCGGACGGGGAACCCCTCGTCAGTTGGACGTCGTTGCCGGCAGCGGGCGAACCCAACGTGACCAACGTGATCCTCTCCAACGCTGAGTCTTTGCTTCGGGCCGGCACGAACATCTTGGCGATCCAGGCGTTCAACTCCGGTTTATCCGACAGCTCGGACTTCCTGATTGCGGCTTCGTTGAGCGGCAACCTCGACATCGTGCCCCCGGCGGTGGACTTGGTTGTCCCCGCCCCAGGTTCCGTGGTTCGCACGCTCACGGGCCTCGAGGTTCTCTTCAGCGAGAACGTCACCGGGGTGGACGCCGCCGACCTGCGGATCAACGGCGCGCCGGCGACCGGCTTGAGCGTCATCTCGCCGCGGAATTACGTCTTCACTTTCGCCCAACCGCCCACGGGTGCCGCTTCCGTTGCGTGGGCGGCCAACCCAGGCATCACCGACCTCGCCGGCAACCCGCTGGTGGTTTCCTCCTGGTGGTACCAACTCGATCCCAACGCTCCCGCCGCCGACATCATCCTTTCGGAGTTTCTGGCCCAAAACGACAACGGCATCCGCGACAACTTCGGCTCGCGCTCCGATTGGATCGAGTTGCTCAATCGGAGCGCCGTTCCGGCGGATTTGGACGGCTATTTCCTGACAGACAACCCGGCCAAGTTGACCAAGTGGCGCTTTCCAGCAGTCACGCTCGACGCGGGGAAGTTCTTGATTGTTTGGGCTTCGGAACGGAATCAGACCAACCCGTTGGCTCCGCTGCACACCAACTTCAAGTTGTCGGCGGGCGGGGATTATCTCGCGCTGGTGGATCCGCAGACCAATGTGATCTCCGAGTTCGCCCCCAAGTATCCGCCGCAGCGGTCGGACATCTCTTACGGGCGTGACCAGACCAGCCCGAGTCTTGTCGGGTACTACGCCACACCGACGCCCGGGGCCGCGAATTCGAGCAGTGGCGCGGGCTTTGCCCCAGAACCGGTTTTCTCCGTCGCGGGCGGCCTCTACACCAACGCCTCGTTGACGGTGACGCTCTCGGCGGCGTCGGGCGTGATTCGCTACACGACGGACGGGACGCGCCCCACCACCAATTCGAGCGTCTATTCTAGTCCGATCATCATCACCGGGAGCCGGGTGATCCAAGCGCGGGTCTTCCAGGAGGGCCTGCTGCCCAGCGCGATTGTCGTTCACACCTACAACCTCCTGGGCGGCTCGGCCGCCGGCTTCAACTCCAATCTTCCGCTGCTGATCGTGAACACCTCGGGTCGCGGGATTGCTCAAGAGGCCCGCACCCTTGCGACCGTCACCGCTATTGAGCCGTTCCGCGGCCGGGCTAGTCTGGCGACGCCGCCCGCCTTCCAAGGCAACTGTCAGATCGAGGTTCGTGGCCAGTCCTCGACCATGTTCCCGAAGCTGGGGTACAACTTGGAGATCAACGATGCGAACGGGAATGACCTTGAGGTGCCGCTCTTGGGATTGCCATCGGAATCCGACTGGGTTCTTTACGCTCCCTATTCGGACAAGCCCTTTCTCCAGAACTTCCTGGCCTACGAACTCCACGAGCAAATGGGCCACTACTCGCCCCGCCGCCGGTTCGTCGAGGTCTTCCTGGATACGACGGGCGGGAAGCTGGAGTATCCCGGGGATTACATGGGCATCTACATCTTGTTGGAAAAGATCAAGGTGGATAAAAACCGCGTGAACCTGGCCCGGCTCAGCGCCGAGCAAAACGCCGAGCCCGAGATTTCCGGCGGCTACATGATCAAGAAGGACAAGGACAGCCCGGGCGACTACAACTTCTCCACCCAAGGCGGTAGTGGATTCAGCGCGCAAGCCCTGAAACTGCATGAACCCAAGCCACGCGAGGCAACGCTCCCGCAAAAGGCCTGGATCCGGAACTATCTGGTCGAGTTCGAGAAGACCCTGTATGCCGCCAACTGGTTGACCGCCACCGGCACCAACCACTACTCGCACTACATTGATGCGGACTCGTTCGTGGACCACCATTGGATTGTCGAGTTTCCCAAGCAGATTGACGGTTATCGGCTCAGCAACTACATGAGCAAGGACCGCGGCGGGAAGCTGCGCATGGAGCCGATCTGGGACTGGAACCTCAGCTTCGGCAACGCCGACTACCTCGATGGGGCGAACGCCACCGGCTGGTATTACACGCAATGCGACGAGAATTCCCACATCTGGCTGCGCCGGCTGATCTGCGGCACCACAGCGAGTTCCGGCACCACCGGGGATCCCGATTTCAACCAGAAGATCGCCGATCGTTGGAGCGTCCTTCGCACCAATATCCTTTCTTCCACCAACCTGCTGCTGCGCATTGACGAATTGGCGGCGTATCTCGACGAAGCCCAGGTCCGGGATTTCGCCAAGTGGCCGCGCCTGGGCACTTATGTCTGGCCCAACCCGCCGCTCTACTCCACGCCCACCACTTACGCCGGCATCATTGCGAACATGAAGAACTGGGTGCGCAATCGCTTCACGTGGATAGACGGCCAGTTTCTGAAAACGCCCCAGTTCAGTCACCCGGACAGCGGCGTGTCTCCGGGATTCGCCCTGACAATGTCCGCTCCGGCCGGCTTGATCTACTATACCACGGACGGAACTGATCCCCGTGCCTCGGGTGGCGGGCTGTCGGCCCAAGCCCGCGTTTATTCAGCGGGCGTGGTCATCCAAACCAACAGCCGGGTCGTCGCCCGTGCCCGCAGCGGCAACCGCTGGAGCGGGCCGGCGGCGGCCACTTTCACCGTCGAAGTGCCGCCGCTCGTGCTAACCGAACTCATGTTTTCGCCGGCGCGCACCGCGGGTTCGACCACGAATGATGCCGCCCAATTTGAGTATCTCGAATTGCAAAACGCCGGTCCCCAGACGCTCGACCTGCGCGGATTCCGCTTCACCCAGGGAATCCAATTCGATTTCACCACGGGCGGGGTGACGTCGCTGGCGCCCGGCGAGCGCATCGTGGTTGCGCACGACCCGGCCGCTTTGGTCAGCCGGCACGGCGCGATCGCGAAACTGGTGGGGCCATTTGACGGCTCACTGGCCAACGAAGGCGAACGCATCACGCTCGTTGGCCCAATGCAAGAAACGGTCTTCACCTTCTCCTACGACTCGGAGTGGTATCCAGCGACCGACGGTCTCGGCTTCGCCCTCGTGCCCGTGACTGAGGGACAACCAACGGCCGCCTTTGCGCAGGCCGGCGGTTGGCGGGGAGGCAGTGTCCTCGGTGGAACGCCCGGTTTGGCGGAACCTGCGGCCCCTGTCCTTCCCCGGGTCGTTATCAACGAGGTTCTCACGCACACCGATCCTCCGCTCGCCGGCACCATCGAACTGCTCAACTGTGGCGACACCGAGGCGGACATTGGCGGCTGGTTCCTGTCGGACGACCGTCTTACGCCGAAATACCGAATCCCCCTGGGAACGCGGCTTCCGCCCGGTGCCTGCCTCGTGCTGACGGAGACGAACTTCAACCCCAACCCCGGCGTGCCGCCGTCATTCGATTTGCGAGCCTCCGGGGACGAAGCCTATCTGTACTCGGCGGATGCGGCCGGGCGTCTGACCGGTTACTGCCAGGGATACAAGTACGGAGCGGCACTGCTCGGGGTGTCGTTTGGCCGGCACGTGACGAGCACGGGCGAGGAACATTTCGTCGCGCAGGCCGCCCGCAGCCTCGGCCAGACCAACGGGCCGCCGCGCGTCGGGCCGGTGGTCATCACTGAGATCCACTACCACCCGCCCGATGTCTTCACCAACAACGCTTATTGGGACAACACGGAGGACGAGTTCATCGAGCTGTGTAACATCTCCGACATCACGGTGAACCTCTTTGACCCCGAAGCGCCGACCAACGTGTGGCGGCTCCGGGACGCTGTCAGTTACACTTTTCCCACCAACCAAACGATGAACCCCGGCGCCCGCTTGCTGGTGGTGTCCTTTGATCCGGTGGCGGATCCCGCCAGCGCGGCGGCCTTTCGCAACCGGTTCGGCCTGAGCGGAAGCGTGCGCCTTCTCGGGCCTTTTCGAGGCAAGCTCTCCAATGGAAGTGATTCCGTGGAGTTGATCCAGCCCGACACCGTGCGCTTCTATGCGACCAACGTCGTCACCACCAGCGTGCTCGTGGACAAGGTGCGGTACCGCGACGATGCGCCGTGGCCCGCCGGCGCCGATGGCTTGGGCTTCTCGCTACAGCGCCGCACGGAGTCCGCCTATGGCAACGATCCGACCAATTGGGTCGCCGCCTTGCCGACGCCCGCCGCTCCGCTGAGTGCGGGCGCGGCACCCACGATCCTCACCGCCCCGGCGAGCCAAACAGTCCTGCCCGGCACAACACTGGTCCTCGGTGTCGAAGCAACCGGCCCACCGCCGCTGCAATACCAATGGCGTCACGATGGGGACAACCTGGTCGGTGCGACCAGCCAGGTCCTCACGCTCACCAATGTGCAACCCACACAGAGCGGCGCGTACTGCGTTGTTGTCTCCTCTCCATCACGAGCGACCGCGAGCGCCGCCGCCGTGGTGAAAGTGGGCACGCCTCCCGCATTGCTGCAGTCGCCGCTTTCCGCCGAAGCCTGGCCGGCGCAGACAGTCGCCTTCTCCGTGATCGCCCAGGGCCTTTCCCCGCTGCAATACCAGTGGCGACGCAACGGAGCCGCTTTGGCTGCCGCCGTTCGCCCCACGCTCCAGTTGCTCGACGTGGACGCGCAGGCCGAGGGGGATTACGACGTGGTCGTGTTGGATGGGGCGGGCCTGGCCAGCACCAGCGCTGTCGCCAGCCTCACCCTGTTGGGCAAACCATTCATCGTCCAGCATCCCGTCAGGCTGACAGTGGCCCCGGGCGCCACCGCCACGTTCCAGATTGCGGTGACCAACACTGCCGCGTTGCCGATCACCTATGAGTGGCGCAAGGAAGGACTCCCCGTCGCGACCCACACCACCGATTCGCCGGCAGACTCGTTCATCCTGACCAACGCGCAGCCGACCGATGCGGGCGAATACTCCGTTCGCGTCCACAACCGCGCCGTGCTGGCGCCGGGTTTCACCAGTGCCGCCGCAGGGCTGACGGTTGACGCCACCCTGGACACCGATGGCGATGGCATGCCGGACGTGTTTGAATCCCGCCACGGCCTGAATCCGAGAGACCCTTCGGACGCGGCAGCCGACGCCGACGGCGATGGCGCCTCGAACCTCGAGGAATACCTTGCCGGGACCGATCCCCGCGACCCTGCGAGCGTTTTCAAGTTGGAGACCCACCGCGCCGCGGGGCCGATCACGATCCGCTTCCAGTGTTTGAAGAGCCGATCCTACACCCTTCTCTGGCGCGACACCGTGGCGGGTTCGCCATGGAACACGTTGACCAACATCGCGGCAGTGGCCGGCGCCGGTGAGCAAACGCGCGTGATCGAAGTCGTGGATCCACAAGCCGCCGGGAAACCGCAGCGATATTACCGGCTTCAAACCCCGGCCCGGCCCGGCGAATAGACGCAATCCCCTGCCACGACCGCGTGAGGTTCACAAACCGCGACCGAGCCGGCTCGGCGCCAGTGCCGCACGGGAACTCACAAAAGCCGTGGCTGCGGTTGTGAAACCGCAGGACGATTGCTCGAACTCGCCCACAGGCCACGGGCTGGTCTGCCTCCGCGTTGATCGTGTCTCCACACTTGAACGCGCGCTTCCCAGGGCCATTCACGCGCCGGTTGCGGTCGGTTGACCTTCCGAAAACCATTTTGAGGCTACCCCCGTATTTGTCCGACCCCGGCTGGCAGACTGCCCGCATGAAAACGATCAACTTGCTTGAATACATGCGCCATCAACGCGGTAAACTCATTGCCTGTTGGGGCGAGGCGGAACTGGTGCGGCATCTGGATGGCCGTTACGAGCTGCGCGGCGGCACCCCCGAAGACCGTCAAGCCGCGCGGGAATGGGTGTCGCTGTTCCTCCACGAAGCTGTCGTTGCCGCATGAATGCCCTGTGTTCCACCACGCGCCGGACCGTACTCCCCACTCCAACCGCGGCGGCGGAATCCCCGGATGAGTGCTGGCTGCCTCCGTTGCCCCAGCGGCGAAGGCCCAACCTGTTCGATCTGATCCGATCGTGTGTTCCGGCGGCGCGAGACTCGCATCAGCCCGGGAGCGTGGCCGGCCCGCAACTGCCCGGTCGTCCGTGATGCCGAAGTGCAGTTGAGCCATGCGGACCTGCCGGTGCGCGCCTTCCTCGATGAGGCTGACACGCGCAATGCGGCCTTCGTCACCTGGAAGCTATGCGCGAACATCGTCGAGAAAGCAGCGGTTGATTTCACAAATAAAATCGCGAGCTGGCGCGGCAGCATGTCTTGAAACCACTGCACCGGTCATTTCTCCGGGGCTTCCAGCAACAGCGTGTGGTTCGTGTAGGCCAAGGTGCGTTGCGTGAGCTGCCAGGCATCGTCCCAGTTCAGTATGGCCTTGTCCAGGAGCAGCCGCATCCCCGCTGCCACTGCCAGCAGCGGATGAAAGCTCTTGCGCCCGCGCTTCTGCGGGTTGTCCCCCACCGCCGCCCCCCTGCTGGCCATACTTCGTTTGCACCGTCGAGTCCTTGTCCAAGAGGAGCTTGGCGGGCAGCGCCCCCCAGAGCTGCGTGAGTTGTCTGACTTCGCGCTGGCGGCGGACGCTCTGGCCCAGCGCGGCGAGGATTCCATTGCGTTTCGGCATGACTGATAGTCCATGCCAAACGCGAAGAAAGGTCTATAGACGATAAGCCAGGTTGGAAGGAGAGGCGAAAAGACGAACGCAGAAAATGGGACGGGATCGGCTGCGACCTCGGCAGTTTTGCCTCAAAGAAGCCGGCGTTTCGTGCGGGCGGATCGCTTGGCGGGCCGAATCTTCGCCTCACTGTTTTGGGCCGTCCGGGCTAGAATGCCGCCCATGAAGAAAGTGCTGCCCATGCCGACCATCGGCGCGAGCAGTGCGATTGCAGCCGTGATGGGCAGCTCTTCCGGCTGTATCCGCACGCGCGGGTAAAGATGGTGATCCCGCCGTTTTTCCTCGGGCCGTATGTCGTCGTGCCGGCGGTGATCTTCCTGGACTGGTGGTTCATTCTGCAATTCTTCAACGGCACGCTCAGCCTCGTAAGCAGCCCGGGCGCGGTGGGCGGTGTCACGTGGTGGGCGCACATCGGCGGTTTCGTCTTCGGCGCGCTGATCTGCTGCGTGTTCAAGGCGAAACAATTCTACCGCCGGCGCTAAGAGGACGGGGACATGCGGTGGTAAGCCGGAGTCTGACACCGACAGCTTGGGGAAGCAATCCCCCCGCGCTTCCAAACCATGTGGTTGTTACGCCTTCAACCTCGATCCCACTCAACCACCTTCTTCGCCACGTTCTGGCCGCACAGAATCACCATGGGCATGCCGCCGCCGGGGTTCACCGAGCCGCCCACAAAAAACAGGTTCGGGTAGAGCGTGCTTTGCTTGGGCGCTTTGAAGGCGAGGTTCTTCCAGCGGTCGCTCACCACGCCGTAGATCGAGCCGCGGTTGGAGTTGTAACGCTCGCGAATGTCCAGCGGCGTCCAGAAGTGCTCGAAGACGACGTGCTTCCGCAAATCTTTCAAGCCCATCCGTTCGAGCTTGGCCAGGATGCGCTCCTTGAGCCTGGTATAATCCTCGCGCGTCAGCGGACGGTCGTCGCGGATGTGCGGGATGTGCGGCAGGATTTTCAGGCAGTCGCAGCCGGGCGGCGCGACGGTCGGGTCGGTCCGCGACGCGGCGACGAGATAAATCGTCGGGTCGTCGGGCAGTTCGTAACGCTCGAAGACCCTGGCGAAATGTTCCTTCTGGTGGCCGCTGAAGAAGAAGTTGTGGTGGGCGAGTTGCGGATACCGGCAATCGAGGCCCAATTCGATGACAAGGCCGGAACAGGTGGGTTCGAGTTTCTTTTCGAGCGACGTGATGAAGGTCTTATCCTCCCGCAGTAGTTTCTCGTAGGCGGGAATGACCTCCATGTTCGACACGATGATGTCGGCGGGGTGAAATGTGCCGTTCGCCATGAGGCCGGTGACGCGGCCGCTTTCGCGCCGCACCTCGCTGACCTCGGCGTTGAGATTCACGCGGATGCCGAGTTCGTCCATGAGCCGTCCGAGGCCAAGGGCGATGCCGTAAAGTCCGCCGTCCACATACCAGAGGTCGTAGCGGAACTGGATGGTGGGCATGGAGTTCATGAACGCCGGCGCGCGATAGGCTGACGATCCGACGTATTTGATGAAAAAGTCGAAGATGTCCTGGAAGTAGCGTGTCTGGAGGTGCGCGGCCACCGCCTGGTGCATGGAACGGAACAGGTCGAACTGGAAAAACTTCCAAAGCCCGTAGTGCTTCGCGAACTGCCGCCAGTTGTCCAAGCCCTGCTCGAAGTAGCCGTCGTTCGTCAGGTCGTAGAGCGCGGCGGAGTATTTGAGGAAGCGCTCGATGTTCTCCGGCGGTTCGCCGACTTTGCGGGCTTCGGCGGCCATCTTGTCCGGCTCGGGATACAAGTCCAGGGTGACGCCGTTCTCGAAGAAATTGCGCCAGTGCGGACGCAGGGTTCGCGTCGGGATGTAATCCTTCATCCGCTTGCCGCTGCGCTCGAACAGTCGCTCGAAGAGGTGCGGCAGCGTGAGGATGGAGGGGCCGAGATCGAACGTGTAGCCCTGCGCTTTGAGCACGTTGAGCTTGCCGCCGATCTTGTCGTTCTTCTCGAACACCTCGACGTCGTAGCCGGACTGTTTCAGCGAGATGGCGGCGGAGAGTCCGCCCAATCCCGCGCCAATAACGATGACCTTTTTCGCTTTCATAGCGTCCTCATTGCTTTGCCGTAGCTCGCGCCAGTCCTTCTTTTGCCAGATGATCGGACGGCTGGCGAGCCAGCGCCTTGCGGTAATAGTCCGCTGCGTCCTTCCGCTGGCCCAATTGTTCGTAAGTGCGCCCGATGAACGTGAGGCAACTGGCGTGTCCCCAGCGCGGGTCCAACGGTCCGGGCGTGGTCCGGGTTTCCGCTTCAAAGAGCTTCTCCGCCTGCAGCAACGTGGCCAAGGCTTCGCGCAATGCGGCTGGCTTCTTTGCGGTGTGAAACTGGCACGTCCCGAGCAGGTAGTTCACGCGGGGATTGTTCGCGCCCAACTCCAGCGCCGCCTTGCGGTGTTTCTCCACGCGCGGCCCGAACCACGCCGCCCGCACCAGGTTGCCGTCAATCTTCATTCCATACAGCGTGCCCAGCAGGGCGTGGCTTTCGACGTGAAGCGGGTCGAGCTTCACCGCGCGGTTCAGCGCGGCCAGGGCGGCTTCCATGGCCCCCGGCGCGGCGTCGGAATTGGTGGCCGGCGACGGTTGGTTCTGGAGGTAGAGCATCCGGTGAAACTCCGCCACGCCCAACCAGTAAAAGTTCGTTGGCGAAGCCGGCGCGTTCGTGCTGGCCTGACGCAGCCACTCCACCGCTGTGGCGAAGCGCGCTCCATCCCACGCCTGACAGGCCGCCGTGAACTCGGCAATCCCGGCGGTGACGGGCTTGACCGCTACCGGCTCAGCCGCGGCCGCCAAGAGGGGGAACAGCGAAAGGATGACCGTCCAACGATTCATTGCTTGACGCGGTTATACGCCGAAGCGGACGTTGGACCAAGCGGATTGTCGGCGCCTGTGGTCGGACTGGATCGCCGCAGCCCGAACGCTTTTACGGCAATTCTCATTGTGACTGTGTCAATCTCCGCCGGGTGAGGGCACCCGGCGTGCCGATTGGGGCCATAGTGAGAATGGCTGACGCTTTTGGGCTGGTCAGAGTCCTGCGCCGCCGACAGACTGCGGCTGGCGATTCCAGACTGCGGGAACCGCGCCGCGTGCGTGCCATGAAAGCGAACGATCGAATCGAACCGTGCCATCCTCGATCGCCGGATTCGCCGGGGCGGTGCTGGCCTCCCGGAAAGGAGATGAAACCATGAAAAGTCTCGCCCTCCGTTTCCTCCTGCCGTTCACCTTCGTGACGGTCCTGTTTTCAGCCTTCGTGCTGTACCGGGCGCACACCGTGAGCGAACGCCACGTGCGTGAATTGCTCCAGCAACAAATGGCTCTCGCCATGGAATTCAACCTGGCCATCCGGGAATACGCGGGAGAGCAGATTCGCCCGGCGATGGAGCGCTTGGTGGACAAGGACGACTTCCATCCCGAAACGATGTCCACGTCGTTCATCTCCCGGCGCATTTTCGAGCGGGTGCAGAAGAACTTCCCCGAGTGCATCATTCGTTTTGCCTCTGACGACCCGCGCAATCCGATCAACAAGGCCAGCCCGGACGAGCATCGCGTGATCGAATACTTCCGAGCAAACCCCACGGCACCGCCGCGTCTCGAGGAGATTGAAATCCAGGGCCAGCGCTACCTGGCTCACTTCACACCCCGCTGGATGAAATCCGAGTGCCTGCGGTGTCATGGGGACCCCAAAGACGCGCCGGCGGCCATGGTGGCGCGGTATGGCGACACGGCCAGCTTCCACCGCAAGGTGGGCGAGATCATGGCGCTGGACACCGTGGCCGTGCCGTTGAACCGATTGAGCGCCGCCCTAGACGGCGAGACGCGCCGGCAATCGTGGACTTTGCTGGTGGGATTGCTCCTCTTGTTCGGGGCGGTGATGGTTCTGTTTCGTTTCGTGGTGACCCGGCGGCTGGCGGCCATCGCCTCGCATTTCCACGGCATTGCCAACCACCCCGAGAGTGACCGATTGAAACCACTGCCGGTGACGACACGAGACGAAATTGGCCTGGTGAAGGGAGCGTTTAACCAGATGGTCGAGCATCTTCGCCAGGCCCACGCCTCGCTGGAGGATCGGGTCCGCCAACGAACGGCAGAACTGGCCGCCGCCAACGAGGACCTGCGCCGCGAGATCGCCGAGCGCCAGCGGGCCGAGCAGGCGCTGCGCGACAGCGAGGCCAAGGCGCGTGAGTCCGCCCGATTGTTGGAGGCGCTGTTCAACGCCATCCCCGACGTCATTGGCGTGCAGGACCGACACCGCCAGATCGTGCGCTACAACGCCGCCGGGTATCGGTTTCTGGGCCTGAAGCCCGAAGAGACGCAAGGGCGCCTTTGCTACGAACTCATCGGCCGGGTGAAGCCCTGCGAAGTGTGCGCCACCGCGGAGACTGTGGTCACCAAGAAGGCGGCCCAAGTCGAAAAGTACGTGCCCGAAATGGGCATCTGGCTGGAGTGCCGCGCTTACCCGGTCTTGGACGAACAAGGTGAAATCGTCCACGTCATTGAGCATCTGCGCGACATTACCGGGCGCAAGCAGGCCGAACTCCAGCTCCGCGATTCTGAAGCCCTGTATCACGATCTGGTTGAAACCTCGCAGGACCTCATCTGGCAATGCGATGCCGAAGGCCGATACACTTACTTGAATCCGGCCTGGGAGGCGGTGTTCGGCTATCGGCTTGAGGAAATGCTGGGCCGCCCCTTTGCTGACTTTCAATCACCCGAAGACGCCACCCGCGATGCCCGGGAGTTTGCCCACCTGCTACAGGGCGGCGCGGTGAGGGGCTACGAGACAGTTCATCGCGCCAAGGATGGGCGTCCCCTCCACCTCGTTTTCAACGCGAAGTCGGTTGCGGATGAAACGGGCCGCGTCGTCGGCACCCGCGGCACCGCCTACGACATCACCGAGCGGAAGCGGGCCGAAGCCGCCCTCCGCCAGCGGGGCGAGGACCTGGCGCGCCTCTTGGAAGTGAGCAAGACGCTGGCAGTCACGCTGGACTTGAAGACCGTGCTGCAAGCGGGGACGGATAACGCCGCCCGCCTGCTGGGGTTGGGCAGCGCGGCCATTTATTTCCTGGACGGGGAATGGTTGCATCTGGCAGCGGCCACACCGCCGTTGCCTCCGGAGATGCCGGAATCCTTCCGCCGCGCGCGACTGGCCGATCATCCCCGTGTTCACGAAGCCATTTCCACGGGGCGCCCGGTGTTGCTGCCCGACACGGCGACCGGCGAGTTTACGCCGGCGGAGCGCGCGATCAATGAGGCGCGTGGGCTGCGCACGTTGGTTTTCCTGCCGCTCGCCGCGGGCGAGCAGACCTTGGGCGCGCTGATTGTCGGCGCGGTGGGAACGCCGCAGCCGGTTTCCGAGGCGCAGGTTGATCTCGGCCGCACCCTGGCCAACCTGGTTGCGCTGGCCGTCGTGAACTCCCGGCTTTACGAAGCCGGGCAGCGTCACGTTGCCGACTTGGAATGGGAGATGGCTGAACGTAAGGAGGCAGAAGCGCGCCTGCGCCAACTAGCCCAAGTGAGCGCTGCCAGCAGCGATTATATCGTGCTGATCGGTTCAGATTTCCGCTATCTGTTCGCCAACGATGGCTACCTGAAGGCGCGCCGGCTTCGTCCCGAGGAACTCGTCGGACACCACATGCGAGAGATCGTGGGAGAGAAACGTTTCGAGGAATTGGGCCGGCCCCAAGTGGAGGCGGGTCTTCGTGGCGAGGAGGTGGAGGCGTTCGAGTGGACAGAATTTGGCCAGGGCAACCAGCGTTTTCTGCACGTCCGGGTTGCGCCGTTTCGCGAGGCCGACGGCACGATCTCGGGCGTGGTCATGAGTGGCCGCGATATCACCGAGCGCAAGCAGGCGGAAGACGCCCTCGCCAAGGCCGAGCTGCGTGTGCGGACGATGCTGGACAACGTCCCGGAGGGTATTGTGGCCGCGGATGTGGAGTCGCGGCGGTTGGTTTTCGCCAACGAAACTTTCTGCCGCATGGTGGGCCGACCCCGCGAAGAGCTCCTGGGGGCATCCCCTGGTTCTCTCCATCCGGCCGAGCATCGCGACCGCGTCCTGCTCGAATTCGAGCGCATGATGCGCGGCGAGTCCCAACACGCGACGGACATCCCCGTCCAGCGCAAAGACGGCAGCGTCTTTCCGGTGGAGATCAACAGCGTTCACGCGGAACTGGACGGACGCGCATGCGTGCTGGCCACCTTTACGGACCT
>CAZJTM010000144.1:0-17267 GCA_964548925.1 uncultured Verrucomicrobiota bacterium
GAAGGGAAGGCGGCTCTAGGATGAACCGATGGCATGGAGGTGACAACTCAAACCTATGGGTTATAGCGGGTTGGCTGAATGGTAACACGTATCCGGGCGAAATGTTCTCCATGTGGCAATTACCTGGATGCTACGTTGTCCTGGTGCTCATATTCGAATGAAAAAGACTTGGGAGGTTAGTCGCCCGAGCACTTTCTGACTGGCCAGATCACTTGAAACTTCACCGATATCCGCGGGCTGCCAGCACCTTATGTTGTAACTATAAGGTGAGGCAAGTAATGCTTTTGTCAAGCGGTATTTAACCGGGATCGATGCAGGGAGTGAAAGTGGGACCATCCCGATGAAAAAACGGAGGGATCATGCCCACGATACTTTTCCCGGTTGCCGGAACCTTCATGCAATCCCGGACCGGATCGCGAACGCCAGTTTCTCCGGCTGGAGCGACCCGAGCAGGAACGACCTCCCGCCTTCCAGGGTGACCTGCACTCCCCTGTTCCCCGAGACATTGTAGGCCTTCCCCTTCCTCCCTATCCGGATTCCCAGCCCACATACTCAAGGATAGGCCGGTAGGTAACAGTCTCTGCTTCGACAATGGTGGCAAGGGGGAATTCCCGCCACTGGAGATGGAGGGGGAACATACGAAACCGGAGGTCGGTCCGGGTGACCCGGACCTCGAGTCTCATCACGAGGAACCAGACCGGGAAGATGATCCCGAATATCACAAAGAGAACAAGCACCAGGATGTTGGGGGCCGGGTTTGTCCCGAACGGCTCCCCTATCACGATCTGCAGGAGAAAGGAATACCATGAAAGTATCGCGATGAACCCGACGAGCTAGAGGGCCCAGATCTGCCGGAACCGCTGCTCTTCATGATATACCACCTCCTCTCCAGGGGAATCCGGGGTCATGCTACAAGAGTCGGTGCTCTCCGGTGAAAGGATTTTTGGTGTGGAGAGGCCTCATTATCCCTTCATAGATGGCAAATCTTTTCCCATAATGCTCGAATCACTATAGAATGAAGATTCCCGAGTTTGCCCTCTGGCTGGTGATCATCGCCAACGCCGTCATCTTCGCTTACCTCATGTTCTATATCCCCTATACCTGCGGGAATCTCTCTTTCGCCTCGAATGGGACCGCTTTATGTACCCTGGCGGTTGGGGCATACCTCATTGCGAATGCCAACTGCGTGATTGCGACGGCTGCAGCACTGATGCTGATTCACGAATGAAAAAGAGACTGTAAGGAGGGCCAGTCTGTCCGAGCAGTTTCTGACTGGCCACTAGTAACTTTACCGATATCCGCGGGCTGCCACACCTTAGGTTGTACCGATAAGGTGAGGTGAATAGTTGTTTTGTAGATCAGTATTTATCGGAATCATTGTAGGTAGGGAAAGTAGGCAGAAAAAAATTTAAAATGTGATCATATGTTTAGAATCTTTTTGATAGGCCGGATAATTGTATCATAGATGTCGTGTGTTATCGAAATTGGATAATTCATTGTTATCCCAGAATAAGTAAATTTCTGGGTCGCATAGAAATGAGATCCACGTCGAACAACACCAATTCCAATTGTGTTATTATTGTTATTCAGGATATTACTCCTATGGCCTGGGCTTCCCATCCATTGGCGATGAAATTGGGATGCAATTTGCCAATCGGAAGCTTTGGGATTGTAAATATAAGCGACATTCTCGAATCCGGCATTTGGATCATGAAAGATGTTCCGTGAATTAGCCATTCTTCTACTATGAAGTCTTGCAGAATTTGACAAATATTTACTTAATCGATATTTTCTGATATGTCTACTCTTTCTCGATTGATTGACCAAAGAGACTAAATATTGCTCGATTCTTCGGCAACTGTTTCTACTCATGGTTTCACCCTATCCTTTTAATTAAAAGAAAGGAGGGACCTAGAGCCAGCCCCAATCATCTCTCCCTCTTCTTCTTGGAGAGCGTTCCCTTTTTCCTACGAGCCAATCGCCATTCTTTTCGCTGATGGGGCGAGAACGACCATCACCACCCATCATATGATTATAATCGCCCGATATGGTTTTCCTACGGTATGCCATAGATGTTCACCCCCTCATCGTAGTATTTTCGATTTGGCAAATTATTGTCATAAATTTTGTATGATTTGCCGGATTTATATACAACATAAACTTCGACTCTATCGGATTTTTCAGTACCCTGAATCTTAACTTCCGCTAATTTTACTGGCTGTAATTGCTCTGAAATAATCCTACCATCTGACCGTGTGACTCTTACAAGACAATAGTTTGTGACTAGCTGGCCTTTTCCTCCAGCAAATATTGCGTTTATCGTATGATACACCGGGTCTTTCTGTATTTGAACAGCGACCGCAATGTTAGAGGGAGGAGATTGTGATAGTGGGGGATAACCCACTTGAAATCCACCACCGTGATAAATGAAAAATAACGTTGCTATGAAAATTGCACCTAGAATAACGGCAATGAATGCATCTCTCTCAGAATATTTGTTATTCCTATATTTTCTCCGTGTATCCCGCTGACGGTAATAACGTGACATGGGGATCACGCATCCTCGATTGTTACATCTGGGAAGGCAACTGAAAATTCAACTTCTTTTTTTGAAAGTTGTTCAAAAAGTTCAATCGCTTCTTCTACAGACAGTGGTTTAAGGAAATCTTGTTCGCCTCTCCTTTTGGTCTGATACTGGGCAAAATAATTTCCTTTCATTGTTTTAAAAAGGAAAATATTCCGACCTTTTCTCTCCCAGTTTTTTCCATCCCAATACGCATCTGATGCGAGAAGGAATGCGGCATCGGTCCTATACCTTTTACCGTTTACTACTACGCTCATCAATTTAGGATACATACTCTGCCTCCTTTACCGGAGTCCTACCGGTCTTGGGGGGGACGGCTATGCCGTCTGTAGCTGGACTATGCCAAACTTACAATGTGTAGTAACATTCTTCCAATATAAAAATATTTCTAATAATTTGATCATTAAGGTAATCTAATTCATTGCATTACTCTACTGCATCCCCTCTTCTGTCTCATAATTTGGTAGCGGCCTCAGCTGAGTCGGTCCATGAGGAATACAGGAATGTGATTAAATAATGAGACATGAAAGAAGCGAAGCATCTAAATTTTTTAATTTTAATCATTTCGAATTCATCGAATGAACAAACGATGTAAAATTTTTTGATATAGTTTGGGTTCTTCATTATTAACAAAATTAGTATCCTTATTATTCGATGAAGCAAGGCTGACTGGAATTGAATGCTTAATTTTACTATTTTGAGAAAGATTTTTAGAACGAGATTCGACTTGCGATTCGCAAACGAGTCCATTCAAACCATCCAAAAATAAAATATTCTCATCATATGTTGTGATAAAATGATATAGCATTCCTAAATTAACTGGTTGATAATTTGTGAGTTCTGGACTGATGTTGATTCTTTTTTGGCTAAAATTAACGAGAGGATAATTAATAATATCAAAATTATGGGTGTGTCCATGAATAACCCATCCATCAAACAAATCGGAATCATCATTTGGAGGATTGTGAAGTAATAAAAATTTTATCGAATTATAATTAATCACTTTTCCGGCGGAAAAATCAACCGTATTGTCATCAAGATCACCTTTAATGAAATGAATATTTCCATTTAGTTGATTTCGGTAGTAATGTGTTGAGATTTTCCTTGGATAAGCAAAATCACCAAGGAAATATACCGTGTCCTCAGGACTAATCCGATAATTCCAATTTTTTATCAGAACATTATTCATTTCTCCAACTTTGTAATCTTGAAAAGGTCTTGCGCAATTTTTTATTATATTAGAATCGTCAAAATGAATATCACTTGTTATAAACACTGTTGGTTCGATTTGGTGACGAGGCTCACTTAATTCAATTCCATATTGCTTTCTGAATGTGCGTAATGTGTGTCCATAAATTTCCTTATTTTTCGCATGATCGCGGTTATACCATTTTTTCAGAACTAAATCATATTCAGCATGAATCTGACTGCCATGGATTAATGTAATCCGAAGACTGTCTATTGGGAGAAATTGTCGCTGAATAATATGACATTCGTTTTCTGGTTTAGGATACTTGACGTATTCAATGCATTTTCCGCTATCATCGATAAAATGGGCTTCTCCTAAATCCCTGAGTATTCTATCTTTTAATGAATTGTTCAATTTGAAAGCGATTGTAATATGATACCATTCATTCCGAGGATCCTTCATCATATATTTTGGAAGGCCCTTGGTATAGCTCCATAGATCTGGTCTTAATTCTTCATTAAAATCTTTCAGTTCCTTAGAAGGGATAATATTATATGCGATGGCCCATCCGCTATCGCTCTTTTTACATGCAAAACCATCTAAATAGTAACGAAGTGAATTGTATTTTCCAGCGAAATGATTGATCCTATCCTTGATTTTTCCAATGTTTACGCCTTTCTTACATTCGAAAGAACCAAATAACGACATATGGGCTGTTTCCGGTTGCTGAGTTGTCAAATGATATTTTGCTGCAACTTCGTGAATTCCTTTAATCAATAATTTACGAGGATAACCAATTCTCAATTCAATCAAGTAGCCCATTTTACAACTCACAAGATTTGATTCATTGAATTTAGCTTTAGAAATAAATGATTACATTTTAATTAAAATTTTATCGGTAATGCTGGGTCAAAAATTTATGAGTTAATCTATCTCGAATGATTGTATCTACTGTCTGGCGGTTTGAAAAACAAGGTGGGATCAACGATCGGGTTTTATAAGAAGAAGATGATGTGAGGGGAATCAAGCTACTTTTCATAATCTGATCCGATTTGCTAACTGCGTGATTGCGACGGTTGCAGATCTAATGCTGATTCACGAATGAAAAAGAGACGGGGAGGGCTAGTCGAGTCCGAGCATGAAAGTGGTTTCCAAATTGTTTTTATCCTTCGCGGAAATGCTGTTTTATGACTTTTCCAAATTTTGACGAATACAAAAAAATCAACGCCATTATCGAGAATGATGATACTGCTTCTACCCTTAAATATGCCTTATTAAAAGGGACCGTTGAGATTTGTCAGCAATACTCCCATTTTAAAGAAGTCAAGGGAGATCGGGCATGGTACCCGATGGGATTGCTCGTTGAACGATGGCTTTACTATTTTTATCCATTATTCGAAAACACCATCTTCGTCCCACAACTGATCGGAGAGACGGATCGTGAGCCATCAAAAAGGATTGTATTCCGGGAACCCTATACTGAAATTATTCAATTATACAGAGATAACGGTGGATTTTCCGTTTTCTTTTCAGATTTTTCTGCCGGCAAACTTGACAAAAACACGGAGAAGAAATTACTGAATGTCTGTAAAAGTATTCGGAGCCGGATCATTGACATGCCAATGAGGCATTTAGGCTATTCGATGAATAAAGAAGAATATTCGATTTTTACAATACCCCAGGCAAAAGTAATGATTCCCTCGAATATTTCCGTCACACCCGAACAATTAATCAAACATTTTGGAAACTATTCAATCAACAAAGATCTCGCCGAAACGTTTGAAATATTCGGTGGATTCATCATCGGAGAAGAGACAATTCTGAGTAAATGGGCAGACTTCACGTTGATGGTGGCAAAGAATAAACGAATTCCAATCGAACGTGGAGAGATTCTCTCCCTGTTGCTGAAAGAACCGGAAACAGAACGAAATGTTACCCAGATTAAACAATTCTATTCAAAACTTTTTAAACAAAAAGGATTCTTAGAATGTGTCTGGACCGGCAAACCACTCACCTCTCTTTCCAAAACCGATATTGATCATCTTCTACCCTTTTCGATTTGGAAAAATAATGATTTATGGAACCTGATGCCTTCTGATCCGAAAATTAACTCAGCAAAACGTGATAATATCCCATCCCTGGAGCTTCTTGAACATCGAAAGGATGCCATCCTCACTTACTGGAGTCTCCTCCACGAAGAATTTGGAATGATGTTCGAGAACGAAATGAAAATATCCCTCCTTGGAGTAAGCGAGTTTCCCTCAAACTGGAAGTCGCAGGCATTTCACCAGTTAAAGAATAAATGCAGCTATCTGATCGGTCCCAGGGGTCTTGTGGCATGGAATCCCTGACCTGTCCGTTCTGTTCCCCGAAAAAAGATGAGATAGTGGTAGAGAATGATCTGGCTCATGCCCGGTATGATGCTTATCCTGTGAATCTAGGGCACATCCTTATCATTCCTTTCCGGCATTTCCCTAGTTTCTTTGAGGCAACCCCGGAGGAACATTCAGCTATTCTGGATTTAATTCAAAAATCAAGGAAGATAATTGATGAACGTTATTCACCTGACGGATACAATATCGGGGTCAATATCGGTCATGCAGCCGGTCAGACTGTCATGCACCTTCATATTCACATGATTCCAAGGTATAAGGGTGATGTTAAGAATGCAAGAGGAGGGATAAGGGGAGTTATTCCGGAGAAGAGGGAGTATTGAGGAAATACTGTTGAAGCCAGTAGGGCATTTTAAAAATACTGATTTCAATTCTGATGGTGATTCTCTTTTATTATCGTTTTCCCATTTGGAATGTATATCGGATATTTTATATTAATAAAATAACAATAACAAAATGTTAAGAAATCAGATTAATTCCGGATAATTCAACAACTTGCGATAATAATGGAAGATCAGGCTTTCGAGCAATATTAACTCCTGAATTAATTTCTGAATCCACGGGAAGGTAAAATTGGCAAAAAACGATGTTATCGAAGAAGTAATCCCTTCCGCTAAACGGCTCATAAATTCATTAAGGTCTCTGGGATATGAGTTCCCAACAGCAGTAGCAGAACTCATCGATAATTCGATTGAGGCAGATGCCACAGAGGTCATAATTCAAGTTGAATTTAATGGAGAGGGGTCTTGGGTTATGATTGCTGACAATGGCAAGGGGATGTCTGGCGACTCATTAAAAGAGGCAATGCGTTTTGGATCAGCAAGTATATACAATGAGAAAAGTCTGGGTAAATTTGGTCTTGGCCTTAAAACAGCGTCTTTTAGTCAGTGTAAACACTGGCTGGTTGCAACAAAATCTGATTCCACAAATAATCAAATAATTTCCTTCAAATGGGATCTTGATCATGTTGATCGGACTGATCGCTGGGAGATCCTTCCTATAACAGATAGCATCCTTAATCCAGCAGTCAGAGATTATCTTAAAAATAAAAACGGTACTGTTGTCCAATGGCAGCGGCTCGATCGTATTCTTGATTATGATAATCCCAATAGTGAACGTGCCCGGAAAAAACTGACAAGCATGTGCAGGGATCTTGAAGAACACATTGCAATGGTTTTCCACCGCTTTCTTATGGGAGAAGTTACTAGGAAAAAACTGAGAATTTTTCTTAACAATAATGAGGTCGTGCCTTGGGATCCATATGCACGAAATGAGAAGGCAACTAAAGAGATTGATGCAATAAGAATCCCCGTGGAACATGAGGGAGTTCATGGCGAAGTTGTAATCGAGCCATATATTTTACCCCCCAGTAAATCATTCTCCACACCTCAAGCCCATTCAAAAGCAGCCGGTCCAAAAAAGTGGAATCAGCAACAGGGATTCTATATTTATCGGAACGATCGCATGATTCAGAGCGGAGGATGGTGCAGGATTCGGACATACGACGAACATACAAAACTTGCCCGTTTCGCCCTCAATTTTTCTTCAAAAATTGATGGAGCATTCAAGATTGACGTCTCGAAAATGTATGTTCAGCTTCCACCGCAGATTCGGAAGGAGGTTGAGGATAAGACTCAACCACTTGTGATCCGTGCACGGGAAATCTATGACAGCTATGAAAAATTGTCTTCGGATACTGCTTTTCAAAATTCCAATTACCAACCAATGGATCATCAACAAAAACCAGCTTTATCCACGTCGATTTTAGATATTCCCAATATTTCTGATTATCCAGCTAAACTCAGTGATACAAACGTGATTCGGAGTAGTTCTGCCAATTCGATTTCTGCGGGAAAAACATCTCTACCTTATGCCATTCAGGAAAAAAATTGTTCATATGCGGAAAAAACGTGGACAATTGATGAGATTTATAATGAATTGAAAAAGAATGCGACACCATCAGAGATGCATATCTTAGACCGTTTATTCAGCAGATTTCGCGAACAAATTTTAAAAAATAATGGTTGATTGAGGAATCATGAATTTTCAAGAAGCTCTGGGACTGGTTCGAAGATTTATTGACCTTAATACTTCCAAGGATGATGCAATAAACAATCCTCTGATTCCATCTGAATTTCGCGCAAAAATTCTGGAACAACTTGAAAAAGAAAATATCATCACTCTTGAACCGGCGCATATAATTAATAACGGTCAAATATATGACGATTGGCTGAAATCTGTTGATCGATCAGGTTGGTATTACTGGACATCACTCCGACAGTTCTGGCTGGATCAAAACGGCTGGTCGCAGAAAGTCGTTCAATCTGTTGATGATGCCACAGATAAAATCCTCAGACAGCTGCCTCATCCGTCATCTAAAGAGTTCAATATTCAGGGCCTTGTTCTTGGCTACGTACAGAGCGGAAAAACAGCAAATTACACTGCCCTTATCGCAAAGGCTACAGATGCAGGATACCGTCTGATAATTGTTTTTTCCGGGATTGATAATGGTCTGCGTCTCCAGACTCAGATTCGGCTAAAACGGGAACTCGTAGGTTATTCTGGTAAGGGTCATGATTCGGTACCTCTGCCCCCTACAGGAAAACAGTGGATTGAATTTACCCGGGAAGAATTAAAAGGAGACTTCAAACCCGGGTATGCAAATCCAGCAGTATTGCAGGGATCACAGCCTGTTCTGCTGGTAATTAAAAAGAATGGAACTGTTTTTAAGCGATTGATATCCTGGCTGGACAAAGCACCTTTGGAATCTTTACAATCTATCCCGGTACTTGTCATTGATGATGAGGCAGATCAGGCGAGTATTGATACAAGTGGAACATATCAGACCGAAGACGATACCGAGGACAGAGAAATTGAGGATCCGTCGACCATCAACAGGAGGATTCGTCAGATCCTTAAAAAATTCAGAAAATCTGCATATGTCGCATATACTGCAACCCCTTTCGCTAATATTCTGATTCCTCATGATACTTACCATCCCGAATATATGAATGACCTTTATCCGAAGGATTTCATTATCGATTTACCCAAACCTCACGGATATTACGGAGCTGAAGAATTATTCGGTTTATCTGAAGGACCGAAAACCGAACGACAGCCAGGACTCGATATACTTAGGCAGGTTACAGAGGAAGATCTGGATATTATCGATCAGGGTGGTATCCCATTCTCACTCCAGAGTGCATTTCAGGACTATATACTTGCCGGTGCTGGCCGTGCATCACGGGGCCAGGCCGAAAAACCGGCAACAATGCTGATACATACAAGTCATCTCAAGGCTGAACAGCGGGCAGTTACAGAAAAATTCCGGGAATTTTTCAATGATCTGCGGGACGAATGGCGATATCAACGGTACAAGGGTCTCAGGGGGATTTTGAAAGATAAATGGGAGCAGAATTTTCGGAAAGTAAGTTATTCCAGATATCCACATCTTGATGTTTCTTTTGAATCGCTTGAGCCATTTATCGGAACTTTTCTTGAATCTGTTCAGATAAAAACCATAAATAGCGAGACTGGGCAGGTCCTTGATTACCGGACCGAGCCCGGTCTAAAAGCAGTTGCAATCGGGGGAAACAAGCTTTCTCGTGGTCTGACTATAGAGGGGCTCCTGGTCAGTTATTTCGTTCGAAGTAGCGATATGTATGATACGCTGATGCAGATGGGCCGGTGGTTCGGATTCCGCCAAGGATATGAGGATCTGACACGAATCTACACAACATCTGATCTTATACGGGACTTCAGCGATCTTGCCTTTGTTGAGCGACAAATACGGGAAGATATTCAAATCTATGAAGATGAAGGGCTTACTCCGCTTCAGGTCGGAGTACGAATTCGTTCACATCCCACGATGATTGTAACAAGTCGATTGAAATCCAGGTTCGCAAAGACTGAAACAATTTCCCAGAGCTACTCTGATAAAAGTTCAGAAACAGTAAAATTCCCATTCAGTCGACCGGAGGTTCTTAAAAAGCAGGAAGATGCCAACCTCAAAACCTTGAAAGATTTTATTTTAGATCTTGGAATTCCAACCCAGGATGAAGAGAAGGGACCGGTCTGGTCTGGGGTAAGTGCTGCAAAAATCCTGTCTTTCATAAAAAATTATCAGATCCTAGGCGATCCTGGCGAATTTTCCCCCTCACTAATTGCTGCGTATATCGAAAAACAACTGGGGTATGGTGAATTAATACAATGGACTGTTGCTATCAGGGGAAGAAGTACCCCTGATGAAAAACTAGGTGCAGCTATATGGGATGTAAATGGAAGGGCAATATGGCAGATTAGCCGTACCCGATTAAAAAACACTGATCGTCTCGGTGTTATCAGCGATTCCCGTGATGAGGCAATGGGGTTTTCAAACGACCAGCGGATCAGAATGGAAGAGGCAATAAGATCCGGAATAAAAAGCCGGAAAGCTGCGAGGTCGCAGCGGCCAAAGGAAGAAGGCCTGCTACTGTTATACCCGATAAGCCGCAATTCAGGATACGACGAGCCATTAGAAGGAAACCGGACTTCCCTCTTTGAAAATTCAGATAATCCTGCAGCCTGTAATCTTCTTGGTCTTGCATTCTCATTCCCGAAATCCGATCATCCACAACCGGTTGTTGAATACATTTCCGGCACAGTTGAAGGGAGACAATAAGGATGGACAGAATTTCTCTTGAACTCTGGTCTCTTCTTGAGACCAATCTTCCAACAGGAGAGAATCTGACCGCAAAACCGGCAATATCGGATTTGTCCTCGCGAGTATTTTGTGCTCTTGATTCGGAAAATCAACGACATATTCTAATACAACTCGAACCCAAGGATTCCGATTACGACGACCGGCAGAGTAGGGGGATCCAGGTTGTAACACGAGAACTGAATGTTCATGGACAGCCACCTTCCCGTTACTTGGACCTTATCTGCCTCGATCCATCAGGGTATTCAGGTTTCGATCTTATTGGCAGAGAAATTATTTTGGAACTCGTTAAGAGAACCAAGTCCCCAGCAGAAATAATTCATTACGTCCTGGCAAAATGGCGCAGATTCTGGGGACTGAGTTCCCAAGATCTTCTTTCTCGGAATGAAATTATCGGGCTTCTTGCCGAGATTCGTTTTTTGACTGAAAAACTGATTCCTTTGGTTGGTCCGGCAGAAGCGGTGAACCGATGGCGGGGTCCATTCAGGAGCAGGCATGATTTTGAATGGTATGGATTTTCAGTCGAAGTTAAGGCAACGACATCCATCCGCGGACGTATTTTCCATATCAATGGGATTGATCAGCTGGAACCACCGGGAAACGGAAAATTATTCTTCTTTGGAGTCCGGCTTCGGGAAGAGGGCGGGGCTGATCAGACTTTACCGGACATAATTGAGACCTGCCATGATCTCTTGGTTAACGATAACGATGCACTTGATAAATTTGAATCCGCACTTATTCAGACCGGATATTCTCCCCATCACAACGACATTTACGAAAAGCTGCGCTTCCGAATCATAGAAGAAGCCTTGTTTGAAGTTAGGGAGAATTTCCCAAGAATTTGCGCTAAAAATTTCACAGGAGGCATTCCTGCTGGGATCGAGAGAGTGGAATATGAGATTAATCTTAATGGTTACTTAAACAATAGGGATAATATATTATCTTAAGAAATCGTCAATCCAACTTCTTTCTTCTGCTTCTGATGTCGTATCGGGGGTTCCTATTCGTGAAAAATCATGGACGAATGAATTTTGTAAACTTTCTGCATAAGGTGTAGCAAGTGAAGCGATTTTGTCCCAAGTTCGATCATGAAGGTGTGTTTTTATTATTTCATAGTTAACAGTGCGATATTCTTTAAAGTATATCAACAAGTATGGACTTTTAAAAACATTTAGTGGACACTTCAATAATTTCGAAGTTTTATTTTTTAGACTCTCACGAAGAGAACTTTTTATTGAATCATCTGGTTTTCCAGAATAAAATCGAACTTCAGATGGTTTCTTGTAACAAGGTAATAAGAGTATATCATTTATTTTTCTTTTTCTTCCTCCCTCATTATCATTAAAAACAAGATCACATGATGGTGAACAAACCAACCATAACCCTTTTAAATCATTCTCTTCTTTACATTCGAGAATATCCCCCAATAGAACACAATTGTTTGATAGTGTTTTATGATTAAGTGGGGGGTAAATAAAAATTGATTCGGGAGGGAATTTGGTGCCATCTTTCGGTGGAACATTCAAAAGAAGGGAAGTTAAACGGGTTAAAGCTAAAAATGATAAAATATTCCTATCAATCTCATGGATTGTCACTTCATTAATTATTTTTTTACATGTCTCCAAAGAGATTTGAGCAAATTCATTTAATAAGCGTTCTTTCTCCAAAATAAAATTCAATTTGAGTAAGATTACATCTTTTAGAATTTCCTTATAACTATCTGTGCTCTCTTCTCCTTTTCTCTGTCTAATGATCAAAAAATTTTTATAAAATTCATCAGCAGGTAAAGGATCATCTGCATGGGCAGAATAAACCACTACAGGAACAATCTCCCGCTTTACTATTTCATCAATAATTGCCCATCCACTTTTATCATAGGCTGATTCAAATGCTAAATCTGCAACTATTATATCAGGAAATCGATTTTCAATATCTGCTTTAAATTCATGAACAGAGGAAAAACCAGTAATTTTTGATTCAATTGAAATCCCCTGGGAAATCAAATCGGTGTTCAATTCATTAATGTTTAATTCGATCAGTCTTCTACTGGTTTCAATAGCTGCCGATTCATCATCAATTATTTCAAATTGGAGTATTGTCATTATGATTCCTTCTTGAAAGGAAATGTAATTTCAAATAAAGCACCAGATAATTCATTATCTTTATCGGTGTGAATTCTTCCACCGTATGATTCAACAATATCTTTGACAATTGATAATCCGAGTCCAGTTCCTTCATATTTTCGAGTCCATCCAGTCTCAAAAATCAGATCATAATCATCAGGGTCTATTCCTGGCCCACTATCTGCAATTTGTAAAATTAAATTCCCGTTATTTTCATATGCCCGAAATTCAATTATTCGTTTATCGGGTTCATTTTGTTCTATCCAATAAATTGAATTGTCTAGTATATTTGCAAAAATGACAAAAATATCTGTTTTATTCGATCTAAATCTGAATTTATCTTCAATTTTATTTTTTAATTGGATTTTATTTCGATTAATGTCTGGTTTGAATAAAAAATCTAAGGATGTTACTACCATTTTAAGTTGAATATTTTCCATCGCTCTCTTTTGTCTAAATTTTAAAAAAGGATTTAATTCATTAAAGGTTCGCGCAATTGATTGGCCCCCTTGTACCATTCTTTCAATTTCATTCCGAATGTTTTGGGGAATTTCCGGAAGAGAATTTCGAACCAAAGGATAACTGTCAGTAATCATTACAAGAGCATTTCTGGTTTCATGAATTAATCTTGCACCCAGTAACCCCATTGTTGCCATTCTATCTCTCCCAAGTGCCCATTCTTCTAAATATTCACGATATCTATCCAAATTATCAATATAATCTTCTAACTCTTCCTGTCTTTCTTCAGGAAGATCCTTCTTCATCGTTTTCAGCGGCTTGGTGTCCAGATTTGTAAAAATAAATCCCTTTGAAAGTGTTTTTGAGCGACGTAATTTGTACCTCTTTTTTTCGACGAGGTCAAAAAAAATGAAAATCGCCTTTTTTAGTAATTTCGAAGAATCAGTATCAAGTAATCCTTCTCTATCAGTCTTATCGATTAAACTTGGATTATTATCTGATGTGATTATTACGGATCCAATTACCTGATTTGAACTTAAACGAGTGGTGGGATTTTGAACTCGTCGTAAATCCAATCCCAACCAGTCTGAATCAGGTTGGATTACCCGAATTGAATCCTTGATTAATGAAACCCCGGACCATTCTTTTAAGACATCCTTCGATCCTTTAATCTCCTTAGCATCGAGATCCCAGACATTAAGCTTAAAAATAAAAGGTCCGCATCCTGTCTCTGGATTGCTATCCCAGAATTGCTCTGTTCTTCCTCGAATCTTTTTAATAGGGGGGATTCGCCCTTCAATTTTTTCTGAATCTTGACTATTTTCGATTCTCCATTTCAGTATACCTTCATATTTTCCAGTTTTATCTATACTTATTTCGAGGAAATAATGGGGATTCAATAGAAGTTCAGGTGGTTGAAGAGAGATGGGATTACCATTCACAATTAAATCTACTTTAAATTTCTTTGATTCTTCCAAGGGCCACCTATCATACTCTTCTAATAATCTTGATAAAAATGTTGTAAGTCGTTCAATTCCTTTTTTATCCCATGGTTTATTTAAATTTTCAATGATAATTTTTGTACCATGATTGTTGGCGAATATTTTGTCTTGTATTGTTATTATGCTTAAATTAAAATCCGAAAGTGAAGTGTATTTTTTAGAGTGGATTAGATTGTCACGAATATTTACCCAATCAAAAATTATCTTAAAACAAGGTTGATTCATTTTTTGGGTGAAAATTGTAATTTTTTTCCCAAGTCGTAATATTGCCAGTCTTCCAAGTCCTTTTTCTCCTAATACTCTCCTTCCTTTACTAGTGGTTGTATGTTGCTTTTTATATGAGCTACCAATTGTTAACCATCCTTCAACAATATCTGATTCATTCATTCCCTCCCCATCATCAATAAGCTCAATACTTTTTCCTTCGATATAGACATTCACAGAATTAGCATCTGCATCATATGCATTTTTTACAAGTTCAACAACAGCAATTTCATCGCGTGATATAAGGCGTTCTCCAAGTTCGAGAAGTAAACGCAAATCAACCCTAAAACCTGTGTGTTCATTTTCCATATTGTAGTCCTGATATCGTGAATTCATTGTGAATTTTATTTACTATTAAACAATGCACAATATTACTGATTTGTATTCAGTAATTACTTTTTATTTCTTTAACTCCTATATCAGTGCTTAAGTTCATTCATGGTAGACGTCCTCACTCCAAAGCAACGTAAACTCAACATGTCCCGTATCCGTGCAAAAAATACGGGACCGGAAAAAAAACTCCGAAAAATGCTTTGGTCACGGGGTATTAGAGGCTACCGGATCCATTACCATTTACCAGGTAAACCCGATATTGTATTTACAAAAAGGAAAATTGCGATTTTTGTCGATGGTTGTTTCTGGCATAAATGCCCGTTTTGTTTTCAGGAGCCGGAAACCCGCAAAGACTTCTGGATGAAAAAAATCAACTCCAACGTTGAGCGAGATGCTGAAAACATACGCAAGCTTCGGGAAGATGGATGGACCGTGCTTCGTTTTTGGGAACATGATGTTAAAAAGGAGCCTGATATCGTCGTAAAAATAATAATTGACCATTTAAAAGTCAGGATTTGACATAGCATTCCTTGACGACTTCTGCAATTATCTTAGATATTGTCGGACTGACTACATCAACAACCATCTGATATCGCATTCCAACCCCCATATCTTCGGGAAACCTGAATTCTGATGAAAAACCCATTATTTCCATAGCTTCACGAATGGAAATAACACGAGCTGGTGTACCATTCTTGCCGGAATCTGGGTGGAGAATATAGGTCTTCATAATATTACCGAAAGATGGTGCAGGCTTGGAATAATCAAGTTTGTACCATCCATACTTACCTGACTCGTATTTATCCTTATATTTGTGAATTGTTTTAAAATGTGGCCAAATATGATCCGGGTAACCGCCGAATGGAACCTTTTCATATTTTTTTATTGCTTCACCGACAGTCTTTGCGGTTTTCTTCCTCTCATTAAATTTCAGAATAATTTTTTTTACTAAAACTTCATCCCTGCCTCCAAAAACAATCAGTCGCCTCCTTGTTGTTGCAGCTCCGAAATCTGAATAGTGAAAAACTTTATATTCGACATAATACTCTTTTGCTCTAATCTTCTCTAAAGATTCAAGAAATATCGGATAATTTCTTACGGGCGGGACGTTTTCCATAAAGAACAAATCAGGTTTAATATTGTTTATATGATCGAAATATCGGGCTATTAATGGATAGTTAGGATGATCTGCCCCTCTTTTTTGTAAATTTACTGATGAGAAAGGTCGACACGGCGGTCCACCTAGAACTATATTAAAACTACCTTCAACATTCTCTGATAAGAGATCTTTTTGAACTAATTTACCAATATTGTTAATGGAGAATATTTCTCCCGCCCTTCGATTGATATCAACACCCGTGACAGAAAAATTTTGGGTGCTAAATCCCAATGAAAAGCCCCCAGCCCCACAGAAAAGATCAAGGACTTCGATATTTTTTATGGATTTTTTTCTCATATTTTATTACACAGTTATCTGTGGTTTGGATATAGAGATATATTGATGCTGTGTGAAAGTGGATTCTTAAAATTGAGACCATTTATTCTCAAATCTTGCCGCTTCGATCTCGCTTACACCCTGATTCTCCTTCTCCCCCTCCCTCCCCATTCGCCTAACCTCCCGGAGTAAAAATCATCCAAACCACAAGAATCCAACTCCACCATTACTTCGATCATTCCCCGCAAGACCACCCGCAACGGCGCGAAAGATTGTACCACCACCCATTTTATGCAAAGCGGTGATTCGCGTCGTTGCCAGGTCCGTCATCGCTGTGAACCTCCTGGCCGGGATCTCAATCCCCCGGCAATTTTTTGAATTGATGGAGTAAGACGATGTAAGAAACAAAACAGTATCTAAATGTGCACTATATCCAATTCCGGGATCTTTCCCTTCAGATACTCCGCAAACAACCGCCGGTGACACTGCTCCGCACCCGGCTCGCTGCACAGCAGACACCCATTGTCTAACATAGTTCTGTCGATCTTGTCGATAAGGTTCCTTTTCACCAGCATCGCCTTGTAAGCAGTCTCATATTCAGGCCAGCTGATCGCTCCTTTCTGCCAATTCTTCAACAGGCTCTCTTCAGGAGCAGCCTGGATAAAATGGACATACCCGATACCCGCAATTTTTTCGAGAAAATAGGCTAAATCATTCCCCTTCGTGAACCCAGCAAGCTGGGAATGATTGTTCAGCCGGATATCAATGACGGTCTTCACATTGTTTT
>CAZJTM010000145.1:0-17188 GCA_964548925.1 uncultured Verrucomicrobiota bacterium
TGTCAAACTCTGGGAGTCTTCCCGGCATAGCCGGGAGGTTTCCCGTTCATCTAACCGACTGCACCCTGGCGATGCTTGCCCGACAGCGGGTCTTGGTGTTAACCGATGATCTACCGCTCTATGCGCAGTTGGTTTCCGAAGGAAGTCCTGTTCTGAATTTCACGCACTTGCGTTCCGCAGCCTACGGTTGGTTGCCTCCAGAATAGGAACTCCTCCTGCGTCACCGGCAAACGACCGTTTCGCATCGTTTATTCCCACGCACCCTCAACGCGGACGCGCAGAAACCCCCGCTGCGAGGCGGACACAGGGGCCAGCAGACGCACTTGCGTCACGCCCGTCGCCGGCACTTCGCAGGTCAGCGCGTTGGACGCCACTGAGCCAAAATCGGAATACCACGAGCCGGCCTGCCATTGCGCGAGATCCGGCGATGCCTCCACTGTGTAGGCAAGTTCGCTCGGCGGCGGGCGGCGCGGAAACTGGATGGCGAAATACTGCCGCGTCCCCTCGCCGACCAGCAGCGCCTGCGGCAATCCCGTGCGTGACGCGACCAGCGCGTCCATCTGAAACGCGTACTCGAACAGGTTCAAGACGCCGTCGCCATCCGGGTCCGCCCATTCCGACGCCACGCTGGCGTTGTCCATGTTCGTACCAAACACCGCCTGCTGCCAGGCCGCGAACGGTGAAAACGCGAACGCGCCGAGGTCCGGCGCCAAGAGGTTCGTCCGCGGGGCGGACTGCTGGTGCTTGCGATATTGCCGGACGGGCGCGTGATCGGGCAACACTGCGGGATGCAGATTGGTGCCGGCATTCCGGCAGGCCGAGTTCGTGTGGAGCCGGAACTCCTGCCGCGCCAGCGCCAGAAAGCCCGGGTCCGCGCCGGTGAGATTCGAGCCATCGTTCGTGATCGAGCCGGTCAGGCCGCTGTGCGAATTCACGTAGCCGGCTTTGAGCCAGTTGTGCGTGAGGAGCAGCCGCCCCTCGGCGTTCAGCAACGCCAGCCGGTTGCCGCTCGCGGTGACAAAGAAAAGGTTGTTCCGCGCGTCGCAATACTCGTCGTTCGTCGAAAGCCGGAACAGCGTGGTGTTGCCGCCGCGCAGGGACACCACGGTGTTGTGGTAGAAGTGCAGCGTGCCCTTGCGATAGGCGGTCGTCGTGCCGCTGTCGCCGCCGTAGTGAACGATCTGGCTGTTGCCCGAGTCGTCTTGCTCGACCAGCACATTGCCATAGACGTGCGTGACGCCGTACAACGGGCTCTGCCGCAACTCGGCGCTATCTTCGGCGTCCACGAGGTCCAACTGCCGGTTACCACCCTCGATCCAGTTGTAGTGCACGACCAATCCGGCGGAACGATCCTTGAGCGCGTTGCCCAGACAATTCGCGCGCAACGGCCCGTAGCGGTTGAATTGAAAGGTGATTCCCAGCGCGGCCGTGTAACTGTTGTGCTCGTAAGCACTGCCCTCGTTGCCGTTGCCGTGGAGGTAATTGCCCTCAATCGTCGCGTTCCGCGTGGCGTGGGCAATAAACAGGCCGTTGCCGCAGTCGTGCAGGACGCAGTTGCGGATGACAATGTTCGTGCCTTTCTCGACATAGACTGCGGCGGCGTTGGCGACGTATGCCGCCGTCGTTCCAGCCGGGTTGCGAAAGGTGAACGGGGGGCGGGCGCCGCGAATCTCCAGCCCCTCGACGACGATGTGCGCGGGTGTGGTATCCGCCGGCACGGACGCACCGCCGATCTTGACCACCGCGCGATCCTGGTTCCAAAAGTTCAACTGCGCGCGGGTGGTCGCGCCATTCCCATCAATGACGGGCAACTGTCCGTTCGCCCCCGGCACGCCGCGGATGGTGATGGGGGCCGCTGGGGCGCCCTGGCGGCAGATCACCCACTTCTCCTGATAGGCGTTTGTCCGCCAGTGGATCAAAACGGTGTCACCCGCGGCAAGGGTTTCCCACGGCACCTGACCGATGGCGGTGAACGGCTTTGCGTCGCCGACTTCATAGACGGCGGCCGGGCTGCGGGTGAGCGCGAGACTGAACAACGCCGCGCACATCCACGCGCGGCCCAGACCAAGGGTCGTGTTCATGCGAGGCTTGTACCACGTTCTCGTCTGCGTCGCAAATCGGCCTTCGCAACGGGCAAGATCGACAACGTGGTTCGGCGCGCCGCAAGCCCGGATAATTCATTTCCAAACGCCAGGTCAGAGTTCCCGGCCTACAGGGCTGGACTTCCAGATTAGTAGGCCGGTTGCCCTCCTATGAACCTTGGCGTAGCAGCGCCTCACCAGGGCGCCGCAAACTCTTGAAGGAGGAAGGAATGGCGGCACGCTGCCGAGACGCCGCGACGGTTCGGAGGGATTGGCGTGGCTATGGAATCCGGCCCTGCGGGATCTTGCCCAAGTGATAGATCAAGAACCCGTGCAGGAACTGCCGCAGCGCGCGGGCTTGCGCCGGCGTCGCCTGCAACGCGGCCAGTCCCGGCCAGTCTGTTTCCAATAACGCCCTGACCAGCGGGCGGGCGTCCTCCGGCAGTCTGCCGCCGGACACGTCCGGTTCGAGGCCGAGCAGGCGCAGCAGCTTGAGTTCAAACGCAAACACCGTGCGCGGCAGGGGCGGTTGCCGGACAACGAAGTCGAGGAAGGCGGCAAAGAGTGCGTGGATTTCCGGCAGGGGCGTCTCGGATTCGGTGGTTTGCTCGATGAGCGCCGCCCCGTAGCTGGCTTGCTGGAGGCGGCCGAGATCCTGCCGCAACGCGACATGGGTTTCGCGGAGGCTCACTTCCCGAAGGGTGTGCAAACTCGACCGGCGGCTGCGGCTGAAGCTGAAGTCCGCCTCGTAGAACAGGTCCAGCTTTCCGGCAAAGGGCGACTTGGACCGGCGCGCTCCCTTGGCCGCCGTGCTGATCCGCCCCAGCGTGGGGGTCAGCCAATTCACGATCACGCTCGTCTCCGTGAGCGGGCGCGTACGCAGAATGATGCCCGTGGCGCTCTCGATCATGGGGCGAGGATGGAAGATGGATGATGGCGAATAACGGGGAACACAAGAGTCAGGTGGCGCTGCGATCCTCCATCCTCCATCCTCTATTCTCGCGTCTCGGCGGAGGGTGGCGGCACGTAGCCGGGAGACACCGAACCAAGGCTGACGATGTACTTGATAGCGTCGGCCACCGACATCTCCAGCTTGGTGACCTGATCCTTGGGCACCAACATCAGGAAACCGGAAGTCGGGTTCGGGGTGGTCGGGACGAAGACGCAAACGACATCCTCGCGGGTCTTCTGCTGCACCTCATCATGCTGTTCACTCGTGATAAAGCCGATGGAATGAACGCCCCGCCGGGGAAACTCGACGAGCACCACGGTCTTGAAGGCGGTCTTCTTGTTTGACCCAAACGCCTCGTTGACCTGTTTGATGGTGCCGTAGATCTTGTTGAGCAACGGCACGCGCAACATGGCGGTGTCGAGCCAGGCAATCATCTGCTTCCCGATGTAGTAGCGCGCCATCCAGCCGACCAGAGAAACCAGCAGGGCCGCCAGCACAAATGCTGCGAGGCTCCAATACCAGTACATCGGCCCCGCGCCCTTCTCCGCGTGCGTGAGGGTCTTCGGAAGAAAAAACAACAGCAGGTCAGTAATGCTGGCGATGGTGCCGAAAAGCCACTTCACCACAGCCAGCGTGATGACCGCCGGCAGCAACACCGCCAAACCGGTCAGGAAAGAGGCCCGCCAACGGGTGAGAATCTTTTTCTGCACGCCGGGAATCTAGCGGGACCGGGCCAGCCGGCTCAAGGGGAAGCGTCCGGCCAGCCGGCGGAGTAAACGGTTCTCCTCGCGCTTCATTCGGAGGCGGGCGGCAGGGGTCTGATCGTCAAAGCCACACAAGTGCAGCACGCCATGCACGAGGTAGCGGACCAACTCCACCGGCCACGAAGTGCGAAAACGCCGGGCCTGGAGAATCGCCTCGTCCACGCAAACGATGATTTCCCCGTGGAGCGCCAGTTCCACCGCCCCGGCGGGCCTCAAGCCACGAGAAGACGGAGCAACCTCCGCCGCTTCGCGGTAATCGAACGTGATGACATCCGTCGAGCCGGCGTGGCGCAAGAAGGTCTCGTTCAACCGGGTCATCTCCGGTGCGGCGACGAGCAAGAGGCCGAGGTCGGCGTTTGCCAGTTGCAGCATTTCTTCCAGCAACGCGCGCATGATGCGGCGTAACAGGCGCGCGTTCAGCACACGAGTCTTCTGGCGGTTGCGGATCGTCAGCGCGAACGCCATGACTCAGGCGGGTTGCGACTTGCCGCGATGCTCCTCATAGGCGGAGATGATCCGCTGCACCAGCGGATGGCGAACCACGTCGCGCTTGGTGAATTCCATGAGGGCAATGCCCTCGACGCCCCGGAGCGCGCGATGGGCCTCCAACAGCCCGGAGTGCTTGTTCGAGGGCAAGTCAATCTGGGTTTCGTCTCCCGTGACCACCGCTTTCGAGCCGTGGCCCAGCCGGGTGAGGAACATGAACATCTGCTCGGTGGTGGCGTTCTGCGCCTCGTCCAGAATGATGAACGCGTTGTTCAACGTCCGCCCGCGCATGTAGGCGAGCGGCGCGATCTCGATGACGTTCCGCTCCGTGTGCTTTTGGATGTCTTCGGCCGGCAGCATATCGTGCAAGGCATCGTGCAGCGGGCGCAGGTAGGGCATGATCTTCTCGTACAAATCCCCGGGCAGGAAGCCCAGCGCCTCCCCGGCCTCCACGGCGGGGCGGGTGAGAATGATGCGCGAAACCTTGTTGTCGCGCAGCGCGGCGAGGGCCATCGCGACCGCCAGGTACGTCTTGCCCGTGCCGGCCGGTCCGATGCCGAAGGTCACATCATGCAGCCGGATGGCCTCCACATAACGCTTCTGGCCCGGGGTCTTGGCGGTGATCGCCGGTTTTTTCTCCGAGGTCGTGATGCGATCGGTCATGAGGTCGCGCAACGTGGTGACCCCTTCGTGCTGAACCACACTCAGAGCGTGAGAAAACTCGCGGTTGCGCACCACGCCGCCGCCCTTCAGAGAGCTCTCCAGCAGGAGGAAAAGCTGCTTGGCGCGTTCGAGCGCGCCGGCTTCCCCCTCCAGCTTGATCCAGCCTTCGCGGGAAACGGCCTTGATGCCGAGCTGGGTCTCCAGCGCCTGGAGGTTGCGGGGGTCGTTGTTGTAGAGATGCTGGGCAAACCGGGCGTTCTCGAAATGAAGGGTTTCGGTGGGCATGGGCGCGGCAAGGGTGTCGGAATCAGTGCGTCCGTTGGAACGGCGCGGTGGTTTTGGTCCGAAGCGTGGAACTGGAATTCATAGGGCCAGCGCGGCGCGGAGTCGCGCGGCGGTGTCGGCGAGGGCCTCCGGCAGAACTTTGGTGTCGGCGAGCACGGGCATGAAATTGGTGTCGCCATTCCAGCGCGGCACGATGTGCAGGTGCAGATGTTCCTCGATCCCCGCGCCTGCGGAACGCCCGACATTCATGCCGATGTTGAAGCCGTCCGGTTTCATCAACCGCGTGAGCACGTCCACGCAACGGCGCGTGAGCTGCATCAACCCGGTGAGTTCGTCGTCCGTCAGGCCGGACAACTCGCTGACCTGCTTGTAAGGGACGACCATGAGGTGCCCGCCGTTGTAGGGATAGCGGTTGAGGAGCGCGAAGCAGGTGCGTTCGCGGGCGACCACGAGATGCTCCACGTCGTCGCTCGACCGCGCGATTTGCGTGAACAGCGAGGCGTCGGAGCGCGGCGGCTTGGGTGACAGGATGTATTCAATCCGCCAGGGAGCATGCAGCGATTCCATGGCCACACCCTAAGAAGTCCGGCGGGCATTGTCAAAACCGCGCCGCCGGGGCCGGGAATCAGGCGGCGGATTGCTTGGCCTCGAAGGCGGCCCGCGCCGCCTCGATCCTGCCGCGCAGCACGAAGATGAGCGCTTTGACCGCCAGTTCAATGAACAGAAACGGCTTGGCAATGAAGTCGTTGCCGCCGCTGATGGTTGAGCTGGTCCGGCTCTCAAAGTCGTTCAGGCTGGTGACGAAAATGACTGGCGTCTTGCGATGCGCCGGTAGGTTCCGCAGCCGCGTGCAAAGCTCGAATCCATCCATGCCGGGCATGTCCACATCCAGGAAGACCAGATCGAAGGGGTTTTCGGAGAGCAGCTTCAAGGCGGTTTGGGGATCCTCGACGGCCACCGACTTCAGCTTCGCTTTCTCCAGCGAATAGGTGATGGCGCGGCGGGAAATGGCCTCGTCATCCACCACCAGGATGTTCGGTGGAGGGATTTCCTGGTGTTCCGGCAGCGTGCCATGCTGGGCCAGATAGGCCAGCGAATCAATGCCCAGCGCAATCGTGCGCAGGGTCGAGGCCGTGACGTTCGCGGGTTTCTCGTAAAGCTCTTTGAGCAGCACCTCCAGCGCGTCAGACATGTGCGCAAGCAGCACCATCTCGGCGAGGCCGGCATTGCCCGTCAGGGCATGCATGCGCCGCCAAAGCTCATGGAGATGCTGCGAGCGAGCCATGACGGCATCCGCCTTGACGAGCATCTGCATCTGGGAACGCAGCGCCGCAATAGTGGCCGGCAGCGTCTCCAGAAACTCCCGCCGCAGGTCGGCCTGAAACTCGGTGTCCGGGCTGCCACCGCGTTGGATGGCCGGGGGCGCGACTTCCACCCGCCGAGGCGGCTCAGGAGCCGGAACAGTGGGCGCCGGGGCCGGCGCCGGGGCCGGCGGATTGAGCAGGTTGCGGACGGCTTCAATCACCACCTTGGGTGAACAATTGGCCTTCGAAAGGCACTTGCTCGCACCCGCCTTCCAAGCTTCCTGGACCATGCCGGTGAGGTAAGTGCTGGAGAAAACAATCGTCGGCGTGGCGCTGAGTTCGGGCGTCGCCCGCATGGCTTGGAGGATCTCCACGCCCGTCAATTTGGGCAACATCAAGTCCAGCAATACCACGTCGGGACGCGAACTCTGGATGGCCTTCAGCCCGGCCTCCCCGTCGTGCACAACCTCGACCTGAAAGCCCTCCACCGTCAGTTTGTTGCGGTAGATGTTCGCGACGAGTTGATCGTCCTCAATGATGAGAATGCGGTTCATGGCGAGAGTTTCGGCGGTGTGGCTTGTCCGGTGTAAGGGGCGAGAAACTCGCGAATGCGGTCAAACTCGCGACCGGCTTCCTGGGCGAGGCGCGGCATGTCCGCCAGATCGCCGGCGTCGGCGAGACGCTCCATCTGCCGCAAGAGCGAGGCCAGCGGCGACATGCCGCAGGTGGCGCTGGCGCCGGCACAACTGTGGGCAAGCCGGCGCACCTCGGGCCCGTTGCCGGCAACCACAGCAGCCTGCAGTTGCGTCATCTGCTGCCTGGTTTGCTGGATGTAGAGGGAAACCAGTTCACGCAGATTATCCAGATTGCCGTCCGAGAAATCCATCAACCGCGCCATGTCCACCGGAGGTTTCAGCGCGGCCGGCGCTTCAGCCGCTGGCGGCGTAACCGCGTCCGGCGGCGGGGTCGGCCCGGTGGGTTGCGGCGCTTGGGCCTGCTGGAAAACCGGCCCCCAGCGTTCGACGGTCTTGCGAATGTCCTCCGGGCGAACCGGTTTGGCCAGGTAGTCATCCATGCCCGCTTCGAGACAGCGGTCCCGGTCACTCTGCATCGCACTGGCCGTCATGGCCACAATCACGATGCGGTGCGTGTAGCCGGGAAAGCGGGCCGGGTCTTTCTGCCGCTCCCGGATGGCCCGGGTGGCTTCCAGCCCGTCCATCTCCGGCATCTGCAAGTCCATGAACACAAGATCGAAGGGCTGACGATCCAGCGCGGCGAGCGCCTGCACGCCGTTCTGGGCCACCTCCGCGCGGTAGCCCATTTGTTGAAGCAGCCGCAGGGCGACCTTCTGGTTAATGATATTGTCGTCGCAAAGCAAGACGCGCATGGGCAGACGATCCGCGAGGGTTGGGTCCAGTTTCGAGGGCCCGACGGCGCGCGTGACGGCGGGCTGGTGGCCACCCATCGCGCGTCCGAGGGCTTCCCGAAGTTGGGCAGGTTTGAGGGGTTTGGTGAGGCAACTGGCAAAGCCCGCGTTGGCAAGCTGTGGACTGTCCGCCCGCACCCCCATTGAAGTGAGCAGGACCAGCGGCAGTTGGTCGCCTTGGGGCAACCGCCGAATCTCCCGCGCCAGCGTCAGCCCGTCCATCTCCGGCATTTGCAGATCCAAGATGACGACGTCAAACTTTTCCCCCGCACGGAGCAGGGCCAGAGCTGCCTGCCCGCCTTCCACGGCGTGCGGCACCATTCCCCAGTTGCTGGCGTGCGCGCTCACGATGCGGCGGCTCGTGAGATTGTCGTCCACGACCAGCAACCGCCGCCGCGCCAGTTGCGGTGGCGCCAGCAGGTCGGCCCTCGGCGCGGCGCCGCTCGCGCGCAGCGGTAGCGTGAAATGAAACGTCGAGCCCTTCTGCACCTGGCTTTCCACCCACAGCTTGCCGCCCATCGCCTCCACCAAACTTTTGCTGATGGACAGACCCAACCCCGTGCCCCCGTACTGGCGGGCGGTGGAGACATCCGCTTGGCTGAACGACTGAAACAACCGGGCCAGCCGGTCGGCCGGAATCCCAATGCCGGTATCGCGCACGGAGAATTGCAGCCAACAGGGCGCGTTCGCCTCCACCGCCTCGCCGGTGGAGGAGAGCATCCGCACCGTCACCACCACTTCGCCGGCGTGGGTAAACTTGACGGCGTTGCCGATCAGGTTGACCAGCACCTGGCGCAATCGGGTCACGTCGCCCACCATCTGTGGCGGAATCCCGTCGTCCATCTGGTACGCCAGATCCAACTTCTTCTCCGAGGCCTTGGCGGCGGACAAATCCAGCGCGTCCTCGATGCAGCCCTGCAAGTCAAAGGGCGCGTGCTCGATCTCGAGCTTCCCGGACTCGATCTTTGAGAAATCCAGTATCTCGTTGATGATCTTCAGCAGCGACTCCCCGCCGGAATGAATGGTTTCCGCGTAACCGCGCTGCTCCGCGGTGAGTTGGGTCTCCAGCAACAAGCCGCACATGCCAATCACGCCGTTCATTGGCGTGCGGATTTCGTGGCTCATGTTGGCCAGAAACTCTGCCTTGGCGCGCGAAGCGGCTTCCGCAGCGAGGCGGGCCGCCTGCAGTTCCTCGTTGGCCCGGCTCAACTCGTCCTGCAGGTGCTTGGCGCGCAGCGCCGCCCGCACACGGGCCCGAAGTTCCGTGGACTCAAACGGCTTGGTCACGTAATCCACCGCCCCCAGTTCAAACCCCCGCAATTTGTCCCCGCTGCTGTTCCAAGCGGTGAGGACGATGACGGGAATGGACCGGGTGCGCGGCGATTCCTTGAGTTGTCGCAGCAGCGTGAAACCATCCACATCCGGCAACCCCAGATCCAGCAGGACCAACTCCATACATTGGCCCGTGGTCAGGGCCAGCGCTTCCGCGGCGGTACGGGCGTTGAATAACTGGATCCCGTCCTCCTCCAGCAACGCGCCCAAGACCTCCGGCAACTCCGGGTCGTCCTCGACCAGCAACACTTTGGATGGCGCTTGTTTCACGATTACTCCAGCCGGCTTCCCGCAGCCCACTCCGCAGAGCAACCACCGGCTCGACGCTTCGAGATTGAACACGAAAGACCGGCGAACGCCAACGCAAATCAGCCGGAGTCTTCCGCGATAACTTTCGCTTCCCATTGCCGGCGCCGGATGGTTAACTCGGGGCTGTGAACGCGGACATTGGCATTTGGAGCAGGCTCACGCGGATGACCATGATCCTGCTCGTCGCGGCGGCGATTCTCGCCGTGGGCGTCATCCTCAGCCGCTACTATGTGCATGTCATCCAGCAGAATCAGCGCATCCGCAAGACCGTGCTCCAGATCGAGACGCGGATTCAGAAGGAGGAAGAAACCGCCAGGCAATTGAACTCCTCTGTCCACGCCCTGAGCAATGACCCCAAGACCGTGGAGCGTCTCGCCCGCGAACGGCTCGGCTATGCCAAGCCCGGTGAAACCGTCATCCGCTTCGAAGCGCCGGCCACCAATTCCGCAGCGCGGTAGTGCAATGCTTCCACGAACCTCGGCGGGAATTCAAAGTGGCCCACGGATGGTAAGGAGTTTTTTCAGTGCTTGGGATGCCGGGCCAGCAGGTACTCTTGGAACGCCGCGTAATCCACTTCCATCCGGTCGTAATCCTCGGGCAGGTTCTCCAAGGCAGCCAAGGCGGGAGGGACTTCCGGGGTGAACCCCAGCACCCGCTCGATCTCGTCCGGGAACTTCGCCGGGTGCGCAGTCTCGAGAACCACCGCGGGCACGCCGTTCAGCGGCTCTTGCGCAACGTAATCCAGAAAGCCGCGCCAACCCACCGCGCCGTGCGGTTCGAGCAAGAGCTGATGTTGCTTCCAAGCGTCCGCGATGGTCGCGCGAGTTTCGGCATCGGACACACTGCTGCTGAAGAGGTTGCGCCTCATCGCTGCCATATCTGGGGCGCGATGCAGCGTGCCGGTTTCGTCCATGCGCCCGCCGTAAACCGCCACAAGCCGGGCGAGATTGCTCGGGTGGCCGACGTTCATGGCGTTGGACAAGCAGTTCCGCGAGGGTTCAATCTTCTGGTAGCCGCCGGTGCCAAGGAAGCGGGGGAATTCGTCGTTGCCGTTCACGGGTACGACGAGCTTGCGAATCGGCAAACCCATCTGGCCCGCGATCACCGCGCCCATCATGTCGCCAAAATTGCCGCTGGGCACCACGAAGACGATCGGTTCGCCCGGTTTAGTCAGCCGCGACGCAGCGTAAAAGTAGTAAACGCTCTGCGGCAACAGCCGACCGATGTTGATCGAGTTGGCGGACGACAGCGCAATGTGCTTGAGCGCCGGATCGGCGAAAGCGCGCTTCACCATGGCCTGGCAGTCGTCGAACTTCCCATCCACGGCGATGGTGCGGATGTTGTCGCGCAACGTCGTCATCTGTTTCCGCTGCCGGTCACTGACTTCGCCGATGGGGAACAACACAATGACGCGGATGCCTTCAACCTTGTGGAACGCGCTGGCGACGGCCGAGCCCGTGTCCCCGCTGGTGGCGGTCAAGATGGTCAGTTGCCGGCCGCTCTCCCGCACGAAGCGGCCAATGAGCCGGGCCATCATCCGCGCCGCAAAATCCTTGAAGGACGCCGTCGGTCCCCGGTCGAGCCGCAGGATGCAGACGCGCTCCATGCCGCGCACCGGTTCGAGTGGCACATCGTAGTTGTAGGCGTCGCGACAGAGCGCAGACAAATCGTCATTGGAAATGACGCCCTCGGTGTATTTCGACAGCACGCGAAAGGAGATCTCGGGGTAAGGCAAGGCGGCGAACTCGGCAAGTTCGGCGGGCGTGAACTTCGGAAACTCGCGCGGCAGATAGAGCCCCTTGTCCGGCGACTGGCCGATCATCAGCGCGTCTCGCAGGTTGACCGGTGGGGATTGCTCGTTGGTGCTGAAGAACTGGATCATGACCGAAATCCACCCTTGCTCACCCGAAGTTTTCCACCCGAATCATCACGGGCTTGGCCTTCACCACCGGCAGCTTGCCAATCTTGGCCAAGGCCTTGGTCACCGCCCCGTTCGCCGCCTCGTGCAGCATCAGGATCAGCGGGACGCTCTCGCCTTTGTGGCCCTCGGGTTGGATGACCGAGGCGATGCCGATCTTCGCGGTGCCCAGGATCGCAGTGATCTTCGCCATCACACCGGGCTTGTCCACCACGCTCAAGCGGACGAAGTAGCGCGAGACGATTTCGTCCATCGGCACAACGCGGCCGTTGCGCTCGCACGCCACGAACGGCGGCACGCGCAGCTTCGTGCCAAGCTTCAGATCGAGGGCGGCATCCGCGACATCGCTCAAGACGGCGCTGGCGGTGGCGTCTTTGCCGGCGCCGCGACCGTAGAACAGCGTGTCGCCCACCACGTCGCCGCGAACGAACACCGCGTTGAACACATGGTTCACGCTTGCCAGCACGTGCGAGTTGGGGATCAGCGTCGGATAGACCGAAACTTGAATCTTCGGCGCGCCGTCTGCCCGCTTGACCATTCCGAGCAGCTTGATCGTGTAGCCGAGTTGCTCGGCGAACTTGATGTCCAGCGCGCTGATGTGCCGGATGCCTTCCACGTATATCTGACTCGGCTTGACCCAGAACCCGTGCGCCAGCGACGCCAGGATGCCCGTCTTGTGCTCGGCGTCGAAGCCGTCAATGTCGAGGTCCGGCGGCGTCTCCGCATAGCCCTGCGCCTGGGCGTCCTTGAGCACCACGTCGAAGTCCGCGCCTTCGAGGTTCATGCGCGTGAGGATGTAATTGCACGTGCCGTTGACGATGCCGTAGAGCGCGTTGATGCGGTTGCCGACGAAGCCCTCGCGCAGCGCCTTGATGATCGGGATGCCCCCGCACACGCTCGCCTCGTAGTAAAGGTTCGCGCCGGAATCCCGCGCCGCCGCGAACAACTCCTCGCCGTGCGCGCTGATCAATGCCTTATTCGCGGTGATGACCGGCTTGCCGAGCCTCAGCGCCGCAAGGATCATGGTCTTGGCGATGCCTGTGCCGCCGACCAATTCGGTGACGATGTGGACTTGCGGGTCGTTCACCACTTCCTGCCAATCGGTCGTCATCAGTTTGCGGGGGATTTCGTATGGCCGCGGCTCGTCGAACGCTTTCACCGCCACCTTCCGCACGTTGACCTGGACGCCGATGCGAGACGCGAGCAAGCCGCCATTGCGTTGAAGCGCGTGATACACCCCGCTGCCCACCGTGCCGCCGCCGATCATTCCGAGATTGAGCTGTTGCATAGTCGTGGCGACAGGTTGCCGGCAATCACGGGGAGCGACAATTCAATTCTCCGGGCGCCCAACGGGGGCGTTCCGTGGCGGCGAAAGCGCTTGTTGCGACCGTGCGCTTGCGGCTTAATCCCCGCGATGCCAAAGCCGAGCGACATCCATCCCGTGGCTGCGGAACTGCATTTCCTGCCGGTGCAGACGCGTGTGCCGCTCAAGTTTGGTCCTGAAACCCTGACCACCGTGACATGCGCCCGTGTGCGGGTGCGCGTGGCCGATGCCACCGGTCGCACGTCCGAAGGCTGGGGGGAGACGCCGCTCAGTGTGCAATGGGTCTGGCCCAGTCCCCTGCCCTACCCTGAACGCCATGAGACGCTGAAACATTTTTGCATCGAACTCACCAACGCATGGGCCGGCATTCACGCGCAGGGCCACGCGCTTGAAATCGGGCACGCGTTCTTGGAAACCGTTTTGCCGGGGTTCTGGCAGAGTTTCAACCAACGGCATCGTCGCGGCGTCGAGCCAATGCCGTGGCTGGCGGCGCTGGTCTGTGTGTCGGCCTTCGATCTCGCCACGCATGACGCGTTCGGGCAATCCGTCGGAAGGCCGGTTTACGAGACTTACACCGGCAAGTTCCTGAATGGTGATCTTGCGAACTTTCTTCAGCCAGCGGCGGATTCGACGGTGTCGTTTCGGGGCAAGTTCCCGGCAGATTTCCTCCGGCGCGAGCCGAAACGCCGTCTGCCCGCTTGGCATCTCGTGGGTGGATTGGACTTGCTGGATACGGTTGACCTCACGGGCAGCGAGCCGAGCGACGGGCATCCGGTCCTGTTGCCGGACTGGATTCGGCGCGACGGCTTAAAGTGCCTCAAGGTAAAGTTGCGCGGCAACGATGCGGCGTGGGATTACGCGCGGCTGCTGCGGGTCGGCCAGATCGCCGTGGCGCATGACGTGAACTGGCTTTCCGCCGACTTCAACTGCACCGTGACCGAGCCCGATTACGTGAACGACATCCTCGACCGCCTTCGGGATGAGCACCCGCGCCTGTACGGCATGGTGCTCTACGTCGAACAGCCGTTCCCCTACGAACTGGAGGCGCACCCGATTGACGTTCACAGCGTTGCCGCGCGCAAGCCGCTCTTCCTGGACGAAAGCGCGCACGACTGGCGCTCGGTGCGGCGCGGACGCGAGCTGGGCTGGACCGGCGTGGCGCTCAAAACCTGCAAGACGCAAACGGGCGCGCTCCTCAGCGCTTGCTGGGCGCGGGCGCACGGGATGGCGTTGATGGTGCAAGACCTGACGAACCCGATGCTCGCGCAAATCCCGCATCTATTGCTCGCCGCGCACGTGCCGACGATCATGGGCGTGGAAACCAACGCGATGCAGTTTTACCCGGAAGCGTCTCGACCGGAAGCGGTGGTGCATCCGGGTCTGTACCAACGGCGTGGCGGCGGCGTGGACCTGGCCAGTCTCCAGGGCCCGGGTTTCGGCTACCGGTTGGGCGAGATCGCGCGCGAGTTGCCCCCTCCCGCCGCGGCCAGCGGCAGTTGACCTGCGCTGTCCGGCAACAAGGCAGCTTGCGTCAGGAACAAGGCGCCCGTTCACGCTGGACCTCGGCTTCGGGCGGCAGGTGTCAGCCAGACACCAAAATATTCCTCCGAGATTCACTGACATCGCCGCGCCCGCGCGTCCGTTCCCACCATTGAATCGGAGAGGAGTTTCTCGTGGTACCGTGGCTGCTCCCGCAAGATTCACCCGGCAGCGTTTGAGTGCCGGTTTATGCGCGGCACACTGAGAATTCTGCACCTTGAAGACGACCCCGACTACGCGGAATGGGTCCGCGCCATGTTAACGAGCAGCGGGCTGGATGCGGAGGTTGTCAGGGCGGGCAGCGGGGCGGAGTTCGCTGCGATGCTGGACCAACCCTTTGATCTGATTCTCAGCGACTACCACCTGCCGGACTGCACCGGGCTCGCGGCGCTGCACCTCGCCCGGGACAAAGCCCCGGACACGCCGTTCATTCTGGTCTCGGGCACGGCGGGAGAACAGGTCGCCATCGAGTGCCTGAAGTGCGGCGCCACGGATTACGTGCTCAAGCAGTGGCCGGAGCGGCTCGTGCCGGCGATTCAACGCGCCGTTCGCGAAGCGGCGGAGCATCGCTCCCGGGTGGTGGCCGAGCGGGAACTCGCCCAGCGCGAACGCTACTTCCGCGCCCTGACCGAGAACTCGCTCGATGTCCTGACGATTCTCGACATCCAAGGCATCATTACCTATTGCAGCGCCTCCGCGGTGCGTGTGCTCGGCTATCCGGCAGAGGTTCTGCTTGGACGCAGCGTCTTTGAACAGATCCACCCCGAGGACCGTCCGCGCGTCCGGGAGGCGTTCGAGCATGGCCTGCATCACCCGGCGGAAGCCGTCAGGGTGGAATTCCGGTTTCAGCACGGGAACGGCGCGTGGCGCCGGCTCGAATCGGTCGGCCAGAACCTGCTGAACGACCCGGCGATTGGCGGGGTGGTGGTTCACTCGCGCGACGTTACGGAACGCAAGCGGGCGGAAACCCGCGCGGCGCTGTTGGCGCGCCTCGGACGCAACCTCAACTCCGCCACCTCGCGCGAGGCCGCCGCTCATATCATCAAAGACGCCGCGGACGAACTCATCGGCTGGGACGCGTTTGCGTTCTCGCTTTACTACGAAGCCACCGATCGCGTGGATCCGGTACTGGTCGTGGACACGGTGCAGGGACGACGCGTGGCACTGGATCGCCCGTGGGATTCCGACGAGCCCAGCCCGATCGTGCGGCGCGTCATCGCCAATGGCGCGCAACTCATCCTCCGGGACAACGCTGACACCATGCTGCCGGAAGCGGATGCTTTTGGTGACAAGTCGCGCCCCTCGGCCTCGCTTCTGTTCGTGCCCATGTGGGACGGCAATCGGGTCATCGGCGTGCTTTCCATTCAGAGCTACACCTTCCAAGCCTACACGCGGGAAGACCTGGATACCTTGCAGATTCTGGCGGACCACTGTGGCGGCGCCGTGGAGCGTATCTGGGCGGAACAAACCCTCCGGGAAACCCAGCACCGGCTGAGCGGCCTGTTTGAGAATTCACCCGATGCTATCTTTGTCGAGGATCTGGAGGGTCGGGTTCTGGACGTGAACCCCGCGGCGTGCCGGCTGCACGGCCTGAGCCGTGAGGAATTGCTCGGTCGCCACGTCTGCGACCTCTGTCCGCCCGAATTGCGCGAGACGGTGTTGGACAACATCACGCGCCTGACCGAAGGCGGCCTTCAACAATTCGAGGGCGTCAGCCTGGCCGCCGATGGCCGGCATGTCCCCGTGGAAATCCGCACCCGCCGCATCGAATATGCCGGCCGGCCCGCCCTGCTCCTCCATGTGCGCGATCTCACGGAACGCAAGCGCGCCGAGTCCGCCCTGCGCGATTCGGAACTGCTCTTCAGTTCCGTGTGGGAGAATTCGGTGGACGGCATGCGCCTGACGGACGAGGACGGCGTCATCGTCGCGGTCAACGAAGCATTTTGCAAGCTCGTGGATCGTCCCCGCGATCAGCTTGAAGGCCAACCCTTCACCGTCATCTACGCCGAGTCGGAAAGCCACAACGACCTGTTGGCGAACTATCGCCAGCGATTTCGCAACCGGGTGATTGAACGCCAGGTCTTGCGCCGGATCACGCTGCACAATGGATCGGCGGTCGAGTTGGAGGACACCAGTTCATTCGTCGAAATGCCGGGGCGCGCGCCGCTGCTGCTGGGGCTCTTCCGCGACGTGACGTTGCAAAAACGGCTCGAAGAACAGTTGCGCCAGTCGCAAAAGATGGACGCGATCGGCCAGCTTGCGGGTGGAGTGGCCCATGACTTCAACAACATCCTCACGATCATCCAGGGTCACGCCTCCCTCCTCCTGGCGGCCAACAACCTGGCCGGCCCGGCCTGGCGTTCCGCGCAGCAAATCGGGCAGGCCGCCGAGCGGGCGGCGGGCTTGACGCGGCAGTTGCTCACGTTCAGCCGCCGCCAGGTCATGCAACCGCGCCGGCTCGATCTCAACGAGGTGGTTAGCAACCTGACCAAGATGCTGGGGCGCATCCTCGGTGAAGACATCGCCCTGCGGCTGCATTATTGTCCCCAGCCCCTGATTGTGATGGCGGACGCCAGCATGGTGGAGCAAGTGTTGCTGAACCTGGTGGTCAACTCGCGCGATGCCATGCCGAAGGGCGGCCAACTCAGCTTGCGCCTCGGCATCGTGGAGGTGAACGCGGACCACTTGGAGCTGCACCCCGAGGCGCACCCGGGCACCTTCGTGTGCCTGGAGGCCACCGACACGGGGTGCGGCATCAAGCCGGAAAATCTCCGGCGCATCTTTGAACCGTTTTTTACAACCAAG
>CAZJTM010000146.1:0-11825 GCA_964548925.1 uncultured Verrucomicrobiota bacterium
GCCGCCGGCTGGCGCTGGGGTGACTTCGGCGAAATCGGCGGGGTTCGCGTGAACGGCGGCGCGGGCAATCAGGACCGACATGTGTTCATCAATGCGCGGCAACTGGCCCGGCTCGGCCACTTGTTCCTGAATGGCGGCCGGTGGAATGGCCAGCAGTTGATCAGCTCGAATTGGGTTCGCGCCGCCACCTCCACGCAAGTGCCGGCCACGCTCACAAACGCCTGGCCGCGCAGCGGTATCGCCGGGCCGGGGGTGTATGGTTTCAACTGGTGGTGCAACGGAATCCAACCCAACGGCAAACGCGTGTGGCCCGGCGCGCCGCCGGAGACGTTCGCCGCACTCGGCTACAATAACAACAAGCTCATCGTCATCCCGCCCTGGCAGATGGTGGTGGTGCGGATGGGGCTTGATGAAGCTGAGCGCAAGATCGGCGACGATGCGCTCGATGGCTTTCTGCGGCGTCTCGGCGAGGCGCGATTGGATGCGCCTGCCGCCGGGTCAACCGCAGGTCGTGCAGTCGCTGAGCCTCCAGCCACTTCGTTCCACTCGCTGACCTACGCCCCGGCGCCGCCGGACAATCCTCTCAAGGGTTTCGTGCCTTACTTGCGCGCCGACGCGACGTTTCCGCACAGTCTCGAATGGGATTACACGAAGCTGTCGGACGTGATGACCGGGCCGACGAATTTCAACTGGGCGCCGTTCGACGCAAAGCTCAGCGCCGCCGCCACGCGCGGGCACCACTTTATCGCCCGCTTCTATCTCGAATGGCCGGGCAAGACCATAGGTGTGCCGCAATACCTGATTGACGCTGGCCTCCCGCTGCGGCGGTGGACAAACACCAACACGCAACCGCACCCGCCCGCCGTGGACCACACGCCCGACTACGAAGACCCCAGGTTGCGGGCCGCCTTGACGAATTTCATCCACGCCTTGGGAGACCGCTACGACGGCGACCCGCGCCTCGGGTTCGTCGGCTTGGGGCTGCTTGGCACCTGGGGTGAGTGGCACAATTATCCGAACCAGCAGTGGTTTGCCTCGAAGACCGTGCAGTGCGAAGTCATGGACGCCTTTGAAGAAGCTTTCAAGAAGACAAAGCTCGTGGCGCGCTATCCCGCCGGGACGAATGATTCGCGCTATGCCGACAACAGCACCCGCGCCATCGGTTATCACGACGATTCGTTCGCCTGGGCCACCGTGCATACCGGCAGACGGAACGACGATTGGTTTTTCGAGACGCGGTTGCGCGCCGCCGGCGCGCTCGACAAGTGGCACAAACAACCCATCGGTGGCGAAGTGCGGCCGGAAGTGTGGAAGTGCCTGTTCGACGAGCCCTCCTGCGCGCCGAAAGGTCAGGAGTTCGATCGTTGCGTGGAGGTGACGCATGCCTCGTGGCTGTGCAACGAGGGCGTCTTTCGCGGACAGGTTCAGGGCGCGGCCCGCACCCGCGCCCTGCGCGCCGCGCAACGGCTCGGCTATGAGTTGCATGTGGCGCGCGTGGCACTGGATGTAAGTAACGGCCAACTCAACATTTCAATCCAAGTCACCAACACCGGGGTGGCCCCGTTCTACTACGACTGGCCGGTGGAACTCGCCGCGCTCGACGATACGGGCAGAATCGTCAAAACGTGGAACCCGGACTGGAAACTGACGGGAATCTTGCCGGGAGAATCCGCCCCACTCTGGCGTTTTGAGGCGGGCCTGCAATCGCTGCCGGCGGGGGCGCACCCACTGCTGCTGCGCATTCCCAACCCCTTGCCCAGCGGCTCGCCGCTCCGCTTCGCCAACCGCGAGCAGGATCAACACCTGCGCGGCTGGCTCACGTTGGGGATGTTTGAATGCCCGTGACCCGCAGGTTGGCGTTGCGCCTTTGCGAATCCCGTCCCAGCTCGCCGTATTGGAAGCTTCGCTTCTGAAAACGCCGCATTGAGTGCGCGGGCCCGAGCCTCTAAGCTTTGTGGCGGGTTACAATGATGGACTTCTTTCAAACCGTTCACGCCCGACAATCCGTGCGGGCGTATCAGGCGAAGCCAATCGAGGCGAAACACCTCGAAGCGATTCTCGCCGCCGCCAACCAATCGCCGTCCGCCGGCAACTTGCAGGCTTACGAGATCGCCGTGGTGCGCGACGCGGCCACGATCCGGGCGCTGACGAACGCGTGCTTCAATCAAGGCTTCGTGGCGCAAGCACCGGTGGTGTTGGTTTTCTCGTCGGATGGACCGCGTTCGGCGGCGAAGTACGGTCCGGCGGGTGAACAGCTTTTTGCGGTGCAAGACGCGACCATCGCCGCGGCTTACGCCCAGCTTGCCGCCACGGCGCTGGGCTTGGCGACCTGCTGGATTGGCGCGTTTCGCGAGCAGGACATCGCGAGGCTGCTTGGCCTGCGCGCCGGTTTGCGTCCCATCGCGCTGCTGCCAGTCGGTTGGCCCGCGGAAACCCCGGCGCGCACGCCACGACGCGAGTTGGGCGATCTGGCGCGGGAATACCGGCTGGCCACCTGAGACCGGCCCGCCGCGTGATCTCATCTTGAAAGCCGAAAGTGGACCGGGAGAACGGACGGACAGCCATGAATCGTGTGCCTTGTGTCCTCGCAAATGCCCTTGACCTGCATCGGACCTTGGCCCAGCGTATGGCCACACTTGACGAAGGAAACGTATGGAAGATCTGAAGAAGCTCTACACGGCCATCCTGGATGGAGACGCGACCGCTGCTCACGAAATTACCGAGAAAGCCCTTGCCGCCGGCGCCGACCCCGTGCAACTGGTCAACGACCACATGATTCCGGCCATGGGGGAAGTCGGCCGGCGTTTCGAGTGCAACGAGTTCTTCGTGCCCGAACTGCTGATCGCCGCGCGTGCGATGAAGTCCGCCCTGGCCCTCGTGCGCCCGTTGCTGGCCGCCAGCGGGGCGAAAGCGGCCGGTCGCGTGGTCGTGGGCACGGTCAAGGGCGACTTACATGACATTGGCAAAAACCTTGTCGCCGCCATGCTGGAGGGCAACGGGTTCGAGGTCATTGACCTCGGCGTCAATGTTTCCCCCGAGCAGTTCATCGTCGGCGTCAAAGAGAAGGGCGCGAATCTCGTGGCCATGTCCGCCCTGCTGACCACCACCATGCCCGCCATGCGGACCACCATTGACGCGCTGAAAACGGCCGGCGTGCGCGACAAGGTCAAAGTGCTGATCGGCGGCGCTCCGATCACGCAGAAGTACGCCGACGAAATCGGCGCGGACGGCTACAGCGACAACGCCGTTGGCGCGGTTACCGTGGCCAAGAAAGTCTTGGCGGCCGCTTGAAACTCGGAGTCTGCGGCAACGTCAACCCTGACGCATGAGACCCCGGTTTTCAGCCACTTGCAGCGTGCTTCCGGCGTCCGCGCCGGAAGATCCATCTCGCGGACAGGCAAGAAACGGTCCTTCCGGCGAGGACGCCGGAAGCACGCTGAAGTGGCCTCCCTGTTCATCGCTGCGATGAAGCCTTCAGGCTGTTCGGTAGGGATTCAGGCATGAAACCGCTGCTGGAGAAACTTCTCGCCGCCGGTCCAGTGATAACCGATGGCGCATGGGGCACGCAACTTCAGGCACGCGGGCTTGGCATCGGCGAGTTTCCCGACCTCTGGAATCTCTCGAACCCCGGCAAAGTGGAGGAAGTCGCCCGCGCCTACGTGGATGCCGGGAGTCAAGTCATCCTCACCAACACCTTCGGGGCGAACCGCGTTCGCCTGGCCGAAACCGGCCGCGCGGCGGAGACGGCGCGAATCAATCGGGAGGGCGTGGAGATTTCCCAACGCGCCGCCGCTGGCAAGGCCAAGGTGTTCGCTTCCATCGGCCCCAGCGGCAAACTGATGATGACCGGGGAAACGAGCCCGGACGAGTTGCGCGCCGCGTTTGAGGAACAGGCCCAAGCCATCGCCCAAGCGGGCGCGGACGCCATCGTTGTGGAAACGATGAGCGATCTGGAGGAGGCGAAACTGGCCGTAGCCGCAGCGCGGGCCACCGGCTTGCCAGTGGTCGCCTGCATGGTGTTTGACGCCGGCAAAGACAAGGATCGAACGATGATGGGCGCGACACCGGAACAGGTGGCCAAGACCCTGACCGAAGCCGGTGCCAACGTCATTGGCGCGAACTGCGGGCAGGGTATTGCCGGCTTTGTGCCGATCTGCCGGCGTCTGCGCGCCGCCACGCCGCTTCCGCTCTGGCTCAAGCCCAACGCCGGTCTGCCGCAGCTCATTGACGGGCGCGCGGCGTACACCACCACGCCGGAGGAATTCGCGGTCCACGTGCCGGAGTTGATCACGCTGGGAGCAGGTTTCATTGGGGGCTGTTGTGGCAGCAGCCCAGCCTTCATCCAAGCCATCGTGCGCCGCCTCCGCCCGTGACGCCGGTGTGGCTGCGACACCCTCGTCGCAAAAACCGGTCGCCCCAACTCACTTCCTGCTCGATAAGGATGACGGCACGGCATCAGGTGAACGGTGCGCGGGCAGACGGACCGTGATCGTCGTTCCCTTGCCCAACTCACTACTGGCGCTGATGGTCCCTCCATGCGCCTCAACGATCACTTTGCAGATGGCCAGTCCCAACCCGGCGTGGCCCTCCGCGCGCGCGCGGGATTTGTCGCCCCGATAGAATCGCTCAAACACATGCGGCAAGTCCTCGGCGGCGATCCCCGGACCATCGTCCACGACTGTGAGGACCACTTCACTCCCCTCGACGCGCGTGCTGATCCTGACCTCTCCATTTTGCCGGCCATACTGGAGGGCATTGTTTAGCAGATTCGTGAGGACTTGACTCAACCGATCCGAGTCACCCAAGACTGAAGCCGGCGACAAGTCACGCACGATGCGGATGTTCCGCTCTTGACCCAGCGCACTCATAAACTCGGCGCACGCCTCCGCCAGCGCCGCCAAGTCGAGCACACAACGCTCCAGACTCTCCCCGCCCGCATCCAGGCGCGCCAACTCCAATAGTGACTGGGTGAGCCGCCGCATCTGCTGGGCCGCGTCAAGGCAGGTTTCAATCGCCTCGCGATACTCCTCGGGCGTGCGGGCGCGGCGCAGCGTGGTTTGGGCCTCCGAGATCAGCACGGCCAACGGCGTGCGCAACTCGTGGGCGGCATCGGCGGTGAACTGTTTCTGCTGGGCAAAGGCGGCTTCCAACCGGGCGAACATGGAGTTCAAGACGTCCGCCAACCGCCCCAGTTCGTTGTCGGTTTCGGCCATGTTGATCCGCTCGTTCAGATTGCCGGCGGAAATCCGGCGGGCAGTCACACTGATCGCCTCGATGGGCTGAATGGCGCGAGTGGCCAGCCACCAGCCCCCGCCCAACCCCAGCAACAGGATGCCGGCGCCGGTCGCAATCAACACCCCTGCAAACCGATTGATCGCCTCCATGTCCGCCACAAGGCTCCGGCCCGCCATCACGCACTCGCCGATGTCCGTGGATTGATACGCCTCGCGATAATCGCCGCTCGTCCGGGTCCGGATCCGCGAGTCCGTCTTCGATGGGTTGGGATAGGGCGTGGCCGCTGGCGCGTTGGTGGAGCGCCCGAGTTCCCGTCCGCCGCGCGACCAAATCACATAGTAAAACCCGTCCAGATTCTCCTCATCGAACAAGCCAACCGTGGAAGGAGAAAGCTGAATCTTGCGTGCATCCGGACTGAACTCGACCATCCAGGGTGGCGGATGCAACGGCCGATCCCTTGCATCCTTCGGAAGTCCGCGCGGGAAGGAGTCCATCTCTTCTTCGAAGCCCGCCCCTCGGGGCGGCGGCCCGAACCCGGCCGCATTCGTCCAGTCATCGCCACGCGGACCAGGTCCCGGCCCTTTGCGTCCGGGCCCCCAGGCGTCTCGATCGCGGCCTTCAAACTCACCCGGGCCGAACGCTCCTCTCCCTGGAGGAAAGGGTGGCAATCCCCGCGCGTCGCGGCTCAGCGCCGCCACGCGCCGCGCCAGCTCCGCGTCAATCTGGCTGAACCGATTCGCGCGATGCAACTGGAACGCGGTGACGCCGAAGCCACTGAGAATGGCCAGGAGCAGCAACGCCAGCCAGAGCAGCAGACGCCAGCGGATGGAGCGGGTGAACATGGCGTTTCCAGCGAGCTTCACTCGACACAGTAACCTTGGCCGCGACGGGTGGTGATCAGGTCGGCGCCCAACTTCTTGCGAATGCTGAAGACATGCACGTCCAAGAGGTTCGAGAGCGTGTCGTCATTCTCGTCAAAGAGATGATCGTAAAGCGCGGTGCGGGTGACGACTTCGCCGCGATGCAGGACCAGGTATTCGAGGATGGCGTATTCGCGGGCGGTCAACGCGACCGGTTCGCCGGCGCGCGTCACGCTCTTGGCGCGCGTGTCAATCTTCACGTCGCGGACTTCGAGGTTGGGTTGGGCCTGGCCCGCGGCCCGGCGGATCAAGGCCCGCAAGCGTGCCAGCAACTCCGGCAGATCGAACGGTTTGACCAGATAATCGTCCGCGCCCGTGTCCAGTCCGCGCACGCGGTCGCAGGTGGCGTCGCGGGCCGTCAGCATGAGCACGGGGGTCCGCTTCTGTTTGCGAAGTCGCGCGAGCACTTCCCAGCCATCCAGACCCGGCAGCATCACATCCAGCACAATGGCATCGTAGTCGTAGCTCTCCGCTTTGAAGAGCCCCTCGTCCCCGGCGTCCGCAGTGTCCACCGCATAACCTTCCTCGCGCAACGCCCTGCCGAGGTTGCGCAACAACCGGGGTTCGTCTTCCACGATCAAAATTCTCATCGCTCGTGCTCGCGCCGTTCGTTCGCTCGGCCAGCTTAAAGTGTCGGCGGCTCGAATACCACGCTGGACTGGCCGGTACGGGTGGCGCCATCGCCGGGCCAGCCTGCGCCGGAAGGCATTAAGCTGCGATTAAGGGGTTGTTACAGCACGGTGACAGGCGGTCATTGAGCCGGGCGGACGGAGCAAGCCCGGCGACGCTGGCACAAACACCACAGCTTTGCATTCCTTAACGCCTCCTTAATGGCTCCGGTGGTAGAGTCGCGGCATGAAATTGGTTTTCTCTGTTTCTCGCAGCCGTTCACTCGGCTGCCGTTTGGAGATGTTGCTGACACTCTGCCTGGCCCATGCCGCCGCGGCGCAGGATGCCCAAGCGGATGGACGGGACTTTGATCCCCAAGTTGGCCCGCCATCCTTCGGCCCGGTCGGGTTCCGCCCCGGCGGCCCGCCGGGCATGATGCAGGAAACCAAACTGGTCAAGAAGTTCGACGAGAACGGCGACAAGCGGCTGAACAAGGAAGAACGCCAAGCCGCGCGCGAGTTCCTCACCCAGCAACGCACGAATCGCAACGCGTTCGGCCCGGGCGCTGGCCGCGGCGGATTCGGCCCGCCCGGCAGAAACGAAGAACCAGCCAAATCTGGCCCCAAGATGTCGCCGGCGGATGCGAAGTCGTTCCCCGACGCGCCAGTGTTTGACGAGTTGACCCTGCGCACGTTCTTCCTCGAATTCGAAAACGCCGATTGGGAAAAGGAGTTGTCCGACTTCCACAACACCGACGTCGAAGTGCCGGCCAAACTCACGGTGGATGGAAAGTCGTTCGAGGACGTGGGCGTGCATTTCCGTGGCATGTCGTCGTACATGATGGTGTCAGAGGGTCGCAAGCGTTCGCTGAACCTGTCGCTGGATTGGATTCACGCGGGGCAGAACTTCGGCGGCCAGCGAACGCTCAACCTGCTCAACGCGCATGAGGACCCGACCTTCCTCCACACCGTGCTTTACCTCCATATCGCGCGCGAGTACCTCCACGCGCCCCGGGCGAACTTCGTCAAAGTAGTCATCAATGGCGAGTATTGGGGCGTGTATGTCAGCCAGGAACAATTCAACAAGGACTTCGTGAACGAGCGCTTCGGCACGCCCAAAGGCGCGCGTTGGAAGACGCCCGGCAGCCCGCACGGCAGCGCCGGACTGACCTATCTCGGCGACGATGCCAGCGCCTACAAATCCATCTACGACATCAAGACCAAGGACGATCCGGAAATCTGGGCCGAACTCATCAGACTGTGCAAGGTGTTGAACCAGACGCCAGCGGATCAACTGGAACAGGCGTTGGCGCCCTTGCTGGACGTGGACGGGGTGCTCCGATTCCTCGCGCTGGAGAACGTGCTGGCCAACAACGACGGGTATTGGACGCGGACCTGCGATTACAGCCTCTACCTGGATCCGCGGGGACGTTTTCACATCTTCCCCTATGACGCCAACGAGTCGTTCAGTTCCGGCGGTGGTCCGGGGCCCGGAGACCCGGGCGGTTTCGGCCCCGGACCGGCGATGCTCGTGGCGCCGCAGATGCTGAATCAAGCGGACAAAGACGGCGATGGGAAGTTGACGAAGGCGGAATTCACCGCGCTGGCCGGCGTGTGGTTCGGCAAGCTCGACTCCGAGAAGAAGGGCAAGGTTTCGCGGGATCAGCTTGTGGAGAAGTTCGATGAAATCCTGCCGCCGCCCCAAGGTTTCAGGCCGCCGGGCTTTGGCCCGCCAAGCGACCGCGCGCAGGGTGCGCAAGCGATGCAGCGTCCCGGTGGCGGACGCGGTGGTTTCGGGCCCGCCATGTTCCTCGGCCCCGCGCTGTTCACCGCGATGGACGCTGACAAGGACGGCTCGCTCACGCGCCAGGAACTTTTGGATACGTTCGCGAAATGGCACCGCGAATGGGACACCAGCAACGGCGGTTCGTTGGCCGAGGACCAGCTTCGCGAGGGTTTGGCGGCGGTCCTCCCCAAACCCAACTTCGGCGGCCCGGGTGCAGGTCCAGGTGGCCCAGGCGGCGGGCGTCCCGGCGGGGGACCTGGCTTTGGCGGTCCGGGCGGCGCGAGTGCGGAACTGGACCCCCTCGTCGCGGTGAACGATCAGAGCAAACCGCTGTTGTCGAAATTGCTGGCGGTGCCGTCGCTGCGGACGCGTTACCTCGGCTACGTCCGCGAGATCGCCGAGACGTGGCTGGACTGGAACAAACTCGGCCCGCTCGCGAAGCAGTACCAGGCGCTCATCAGCGACGCCGTGAAAGCCGACACTCGGAAATTGGATTCCACCGAAGCGTTCTTGAACGGCGTGGACGGTGCGGCATCCCCGCAAACCGCCGCCCGCCGGCCCGGTGCGCCCCAACAGTTGAGTCTGAAAAACTTCGCCGAGAAACGGCGCGCGTTCTTGTTGAGTCATTCCGCCGTCGCCCGGGCGACCTCCCGAACCGCCTCCACGCCGTGACGCGCGAGATCAAAACCTCGTTGGCCTCGACGGGACGCTCGACGCGGGCCCGATGCAAGGCTTAATGTGTGCTTAATCGCGGGAGTGCTACAGTGCCTGACAAACGAAACGGATGCATGCTGGACGATCCTGCTGAGGAGAAGTGGAACTCCGCCGGCAGAGATTTCCGCGCCGAAGCAGCCGTGCTGTTATGAAACGATTCATCTTGATGGCGGGTGTCCTGACGGCGGCGGTCTTCCCCGGTTCGGACGCCGGGGCGGCGAATGGAGCGGTCAACCTGCGCTTCTCCGGGAGTGCGGTTTGGCTCCGGGTGGACGGCGACAAGGACGACGATTGGTGGATGGAAACTTCCACGAACTGTGACCACTGGATCACGCTGACCAACTTCGGCACGCTGCTCTCGGGCAACGAAACCAATGCCCCGTGGCGCATGGCCGGCGTCCAGGATGACGGCATGCGGTTTTATCGCGCCCGCCAGACGGACGGCCTTTACGATGCCACCTTGTTGCGGACCTGGAGCCTGACCTTCACGCAAGCGAACTTCTCGAACCAGATGGTCTTGGGACGGACGTACGGGACGAACGCGCCCTGCAAGGAACTCACGTTGAACAACGGCGCGACGAACCGGAACATCGGCGCGCGGTTTCGCGGCAACACCTCGTTCACCGGCATGGGCAGCGCCCCGCCCAAGAAATCCATCGCCCTGGAGATCGATCAAACAGTTCCCAACGACGACCTGATGGGCTACGACAACATCAACCTCAACAACGCCTATGGGGACGAAACCATGATGCGCGAGACGCTCTACTTCAACGTCATGCGCGAATACGCGGTGTGTCCGGCCGGTTGTCTGGCGCAACTCTACGTCAACGGCGCCAACTGGGGAGTCTATTCCTGCGCCCAGCAGCAGGACGGCACACTGATCAACGAGTGGTTTCCCAGCAACCAAGGCTACCGCTTCCGCGCAGCCAACATGGATGGCAGCGCCGCGTTCGTTTACCTGAACACCACCAACGTCGCCAGCTACACCCCGCACTACGAGTTGAAGTCGGACCCCGACACCAACGCCTGGCCGAGCTTCATCCGCGCCATTTACGCGTTCAGCCAACTGGCCACGAACACCGCGACCCTGCGGGACAAGGCGGAGGACATTGTCGCTGTGGACCGGTGGCTGTGGTTCTTGGCGTTGGAAAACCTCTTCGTGGACGAAGACAGCTACTGGAGCAAGGGCTCGGACTACATTCTGTATTACGAGCCGGAGACGGGCCGGGTGCATCCGGTTGAGCACGATGGTAACGAAGCGCTGACACCGACGCCGAACATTACCTATACGTTGAGCCCAGTGGAGGGCGCCACCGCCAGCAACCGCCCCCTGCTCTACCGTCTGTTGGGCAATGCCGAACTCCGCCAGCGTTATCTGGCCCACATGCGCACCGCGATGGAGGAAAACTTCAACCCCCCGGCGATGACCGCGCTGATCAACGGCTACCACGCGCGCAGCATCGCCGCCGTCATCGCCGATCCCAAGAAGGGCTACACCGGCATGGCCACTTACACCAATGACTTGAACTCGCTCAAGACCTTTATCACGAACCGATACAAGTTCCTGACCAACCACGCGGAGTTGAAACCGCTTCAGCCGAACATCACCGCTGTCTATGGCCCAACCCGCGCGGTCTATGCGACCAACACCGGGTGGATCACCGCCGCGGTTTCGGCGAACGGCGACAGCGGCGTGGGCTCGGTGTGGCTGTACCATCGCGGCAAAGGCTATGGGCGGTTCACCTGGACGCAAATGTTCGATGACGGCGCGCACGAGGACGGGGCGGCGGGTGATGGGCTGTATGGCGCGGCCACGACCAACTACCCGGCGGGAACCAAAGTTCGCTATTACATCGAGGCGCGCGGCACGAACGCCGCCAAAGCCGCCCGCTTCGCGCCAGCCCGCGCCGAGGAACAGACCTACCATTATCACGTCGCCCTCACCCGGGCCGCCAGCACACCAGTCGTTCTCAACGAACTGATGGCCGACAACGAAACCATCGTGACCGATCCGCAAGGCGAATACGAGGATTGGATCGAGCTGCGCAACCTGACCGACCAACCCGTGGACCTCACCGGCTGGCATCTCAGTGACGAGCCCGGCAACATGCGCAAGTGGGCCTTCCCCGCCGGCACGATCATCCCCGCCAACGGCTACCTGGTGGTCTGGGCCGACGAAAACACCACAGCCACGCCGGGCTTGCACGCGAGCTTCAAGCTGGGCAAGTCAGGTGAAACGGTCTTTCTGACCGACACCGACGCCAACATCAATCAAGTGCTGGACTCCGTCACGTACGGCCCGCAGACCGCCGACGTTTCCTACGGGCGTTCGGCGACTGACGCGGACGTATGGTCCGCCATGACGCCAACCCCGAATGCCGCGAACCGCTGAACCGTAACATGTGCCCAGCCGTTCCCGCCACCGTATGCGCCTTGCTGCTTGTGTCGAATGGCTTCGCGGCGGACCTGCAGATCACTCGGTTTGACCGGTCCGGCCTCCTGGCGTGGGCCAACGCCCCGGTGCCGGGAGTTTGTACTGTTGAGGTGGCCTCCACCCCCGAT
>CAZJTM010000146.1:11835-17128 GCA_964548925.1 uncultured Verrucomicrobiota bacterium
ACTCCGGCCACGAACGTCTTCGCCACGAACGCCGCGGGGCAGGTCAGGCTGCCGGTTGACGGCACGGCGGAATTCCGTCGCGTGCGGGCGGTGGACGTTTCCGGGACGGCCAGCGGTTTCACCAACCTGATTCAAGCCTACGGGTTGCTCGAGACGGTGGCCGGCACCGGCGAGGGCCAGGAGAACGTGAACTACTGGCAGCCGTGGTTCGAAGGCCAGCCGGCGGAATGGACCTCGCTCTCGCGTCCGCATTTCGTCATGGCGGATCGCGCCGGCAGCCTCTACATCGCCGACAAAAACAGCCACTCCGTCCTCCGCGTGGCGACCGACGGTACCATTCACACGCACGCCGGGACGCACGTTGGCGGATTTGATGGCGAAGGCCCCGCCGCCGCGACCAGCCTGCAACTCAATCTGCCGAACGGCCTCTGGGTTCGCGGCGACGGCACGGTCTATGTGCTCGACACGGGCAACGGACGCGTGCGGCGCGTGGCAACGAACGGCGTGATGACCACGCTGTTCCTGGCCAAAGCGGATGGTTCAGCTTTGGACGGAGGACGCGGCCTGTGGGTTCAGGACGATGAATCGCTCGCCTATTTCGGCAACGAAACCCGCGTGCGCCGCTGGACCCCCTCCGAGGGCGTGAAAACCCTCGCGTCGGGCTTCAGCGACCTTGGCACGTTGTTCGCCGAGCCGGATGGCAACCTCATCGTCTGCGACCGGGGCGCGCACCTCGTCTATCGGGTGACTGCGAACGGCGCGAAAACCGTCATCGCCGGCAATGGCACGGCGACCGGCGGGGGCGACGGTTTTCCGGCCCTCGCGACCGGCTTGTATGGCGTGCGCAGTGCCTGGCCCCTGCCCACCGGTGGGCTGCTCCTGCTGCTGCACGATGGTTGCCAGCTCTGGTACTTGGACACCGCCGGAATCGTCCATCTGTTGCTCAACGGCGCCGGAGGACGCACCCACTACGGCGACGGCGGGTTCTTTTACAATCCGGACGAATGGCGGATCAGCGAAGGCCGCAGCGTCACGGTGGATTATGCCGGCAACATCTTGATCTGCGAGAGCGATTATGGTTATGTGCGACGCATCCGGTTTCAACGGATGGCCGAGTGAGGTCGCGGGAACGCTCAACCCGGGCACTAAAACGCCGATAGGAACGTGACACAATTGAAGCAACGCATGAGCCGGTCCGATGCAGAACCGCCAGGACGCATTCCGATCCCCGCGGAACAGCGCTGGCAGTGGGTGCGCGTCCGGGTCGCGCCGGTGGTTGTGTTTGCCACCGTGAGTTTCACCTTGGCGGTGCTGTGGAAGGCCTACGTGGCGGTGCCGATGGCCCCCGGAACCGACGCACCCATTCAAGCAAGCACGCCGCAAACCGACGAGACCGAGGCGGTTCACTCCCTTCCCACGAACGACGCCACCAAGGCAGTCCCGCCAAGTCGGACCGTCCCGCCCGATTCCGTCCAGAGTAACGGTCAAGTCGCCACCGAAGCGGAACACACCGCGCAGGCGACATTCCTTCAGTCGCAGTCAATCCGCTGACGGCTGCTTCGGGTCGTTACCAGCGCTCATTGCCGCACCGCCTTCCGACCGGAGCGGATTGGAGGCAAATGCAAAGTCCGCCACCGCGCGTCCGCCGATCAAGTGTTCCTGAATGATCCGCTCCAAAACCGGCGGAGTACAGGAGTGATACCAGACGCCCTCGGGATACACCACAGCGATGGGCCCGCGCAGACACACGCGCAGGCAATTGGCCTTGGTTCGATAGACCACCGGTTCCGGCCCTGCCAACTCCAGTTCCTTGAGCCGGCGCTTCAAAAACTCCCACGCTGCCGCGCTTTGCTCGCGGGAACAGCACTTCGCGTCAGTGGGGTCGGCACACAAGAAGATGTGTCGCTTGAACTGCTCCAAGCCGAGCGCCGCCGCGGTTGCCTTCAAATCGTTCGCCATGTTTGGGGTGGTCAAGTAGTCTTGGCCCGTGGCGGGCGAAGGCAAGTCGAATCCGGTTTCCTACCAGCAATCGAGACGCGCGACCGCCGCTCAGCGGGGGCGCGGGCGAAGCTGGCTGCAACGGATCGTCTCCGGCGGACAAACCGGGGTGGATCGCGCGGCGCTGGACTGCGCCATCGCGCATGGCATTCCCCACGGAGGCTGGTGTCCCCACGGACGCTGGGCCGAGGATGGAGCGATTGAGCGTCACTACGCGTTGAACGAAACGCCGGACAGCCACTGCGCGCAGCGAACTGAGTGGAACGTGCGCGATTCGGACGGAACGGTGATCTTCACGATCTCACCCGAACTCAGCGGAGGCTCGGCCCTCACGTACAAGCTCGCCCGGCGGCACGGGAAACCCTGCCTGCACCTTGCGCGCGAGCTGGATCGATCTGACGTGCCGGCAAAACTGCGGGCGTTCATCCTTCGCGAACGGATCCAAGTGCTGAACATCGCCGGACCGAGGCTCTCCAGCGAACCGGAAGCGGCACGCTTTGCGAGCGAGGTTTTGCATGCCTTGCTGGAACGGCGGCCCGCGCCGCCGGCAACCCGCCCGGGGTCGCGCCTTCGGCCAACTTCACGCCCAAACCGGTTGAAGCCGGCACTCCAATCCACCGCCTTGTCCGCCAATGAGCCCTCGCGGGCCTGACATTTGCCAACATGCGTTTTGAACATGGCCTCCTGCAAATCGGGTTCTTGGTCGCCTTGGCGGCAACCTCGGGGCTCCATGCCCAGTCAACTCACCTGCAAGCACCGCCCGGGCGCCCACTCACCAACACGCCGCTGCTTTCGCCGCTGCTCGTGACCGCTTCAGGCAAGGAGATCAAGACTCCGTCGGCTTGGACCCGACAACGCCGGGCGATTCGGGAGCAATGGATGGCCTTTCTCGGCCCGCTGCCGAAGCAGAAGCCCTCGCTGGAGCCGCGCGTGCTGGCGACCGAGGACGCGCAGGATTTCACCCGCCAACGCGTGGAGTACCAGATTGAGCCGGGGCTGTTCACCGATGGCTACCTGCTCACGCCGAAGCACGCGAAGGGCAAGCGCCCGGCCATCGTGGTGTTCCATCCGACCACGCCCAGCCAAGCCAAAGGTGTTGCCGGGCTGGACCCGACGTATCCCGAGGAAAAATGGCAAGGGGTGCATTTGGTGAGACGAGGTTACGTGGTCTGGTGTCCGCGCAACTACATCAACACCGACGGCGCGGATTGGGCGGGCAACGCCGGGCGCGTGCTCATGGCCCACACCAACTGGACCGGCATGACGCGCATGATCTGGGACGCCGTCCGCGCGGCCGATTTCGTGGCGTCGCTGCCAAACGTGGACCGGGAGCGGATCGGCTGCCTGGGCCACTCGCTCGGGGGCAAGCAAGTCTTGTATGCAATGGCGTTCGACGAACGCTACCGTGCGGGCGTCTCCAGCGAAGGCGGCATCGGCCTGAAACTCAGCAACTGGGAGGCGACCTGGTATCTGGGGCCGAGAATCCGGGAACCTGGTTTCGCGCTGGAAAACCACCAAGTGTTGGCACTGGCCGCCCCACGTCCGTTCCTGTTGCTGGCAGGAGATTCTGCGGACGGCGACGAAAGTTGGGCGTTCATCCAAGCCGTGCTGCCCGTTTATCGGTTGCTCGGCAAGGCGGGCAACGTCGGCTGGTTCAATCACCACTCCGGCCATCGGTATCCGCCCGAAGCACGCGCGGTGGCGGAGGCGTTTCTCGACCGGCAGTTGAAACCGTAGCGGGCAGTCCCACACGTCGGCGACCCGGCTGCGAAACCTTGTGTGGCCATTTCATGCCACAAGACCCCGGGGGAACGGGGGTGATAACGTGGCTTTGTGTCCGAGAGCCGCTTTGATTCGTCGCTGCCCGTTCAGGACCTTGACTTCCGACCGGCACATGAGCCTGAGAGCCAAGGACGAAAGGGCTTTGTTAGACCAACGAGAGAGTTCCCCCGATTAGAACCCCGCCGTGCGGTCAGACGAATCACCTAAACTGTGTTAGTTTCCCCTGTGCCGGATGAACCAGTTCAAACCGAAAGCGTATCTGCCATGATCTCCTCTCACCGTGATCCTCGTTGCGGCCCAAGCCGGGCTGGCGTGAGGACGGCGCACCCGCGTCCCGGGTCGCGCGAACGCGGCTTCACCTTGATCGAACTGCTGGTCGTGATCGCCATCATCGCCATCCTGGCCGGGATGTTGTTGCCCGCCCTGACCAAGGCCAAGGCCAAGGCCAAGCAGGTCGGTTGCTTGAACAACCTGCGCCAACTTGGAATTGCGACCATCATGTATTTGGGCGAGTCCAGAAAGTACCCCGGCTGTATCAAAGTGCCGGAGTTTTACTATGCCTGGCCGAATCGGCTGTTTACGCAAATGGGCACCAACCGAACTCCGTTCTGGTGTTCGTCCACGAAACCCGAATACCGCTGGGAGCTTCAGCCGGGCAATCCGAACCGGCTCGGCTCCGGCACCGACTACGGGAACGATCCGATGGCCATCAAGGCGGCCGACGGCGGCTCGTTCTTCTCTTATGGCTACAACGATTGGGGTGGCGGGCCGGTGACGATGGACATCAACATCCAATTGGGACTGGGCGGCGATGTGTTTCCCGCAGGCGGGCGGCCAGAGATGCCCGAGAACCGGGTGAAGAAACCGGCGGACATGATTATGCTCGGCGACGCGAAGACGGACGGTAATTGGGATGGCAACATGGACCCCAAGGAGATCAACCAGTGGCCTTCCAGCCGCCACGCGGGACGGACGACGCTCCAGTTCTGCGACGGGCACGCCGAAGCTGTGAAGCGGGCCGATGTCGTGGATCCCAAGAACGGCAAATGGGTGCGCCGGTGGAACAACGACAACGAAGACCACACCAGCCAATACCCCTATCCGGTCACCACCGCCGCGCAACGGTCGGCGATTGACCCTTTTTGAGCGGCGGAGACTTATCTGCCCTTCGCGCGAGTCTCGCCGTTGAATACCGCGGCGGCCAGTCGAGTCGGTTCCGGTTGACAATACCTTCACCAAGCAGGAAAGGTATGGCACGCAATCGTCGCCGTGAAAGCTCTACTTGCCTCCCATTGTGTTCTGTGGCTGGCCCTGCTCGCCGCCGGATGGAACATCAGTTTTGCCCAAAACAATCCTCCACCTCGGGCAGTTCCCATTGAACCAACAATCTCACCCGCACCAACCGCGCTCACGACCCCACCGCGAGCCGGCAATCGGCCCTTGAACAGCGCCGCCGTTTCCACGCCTGCCACCAAGTTATCGCCGTGGGCCACCGAGATAGTGAAGCTCGCGC
>CAZJTM010000147.1:0-16923 GCA_964548925.1 uncultured Verrucomicrobiota bacterium
TTCTCATTATGGCCCAGAGCGGGACGCCGGGTGAGGGCACCCGGCCTACAACCGGGCGGTTTTGTGCGGATGTAGGCCGGGTGCCCTCACCCGGCGGAGATGGACACCGTCGCAATGAGAATTGCTGTTGAGTCCCAGCCGATCCTTGATTTACATTGCCCGCGACTTCAACACATTACCGCTTATGTCGCGCACTGGCCGCCAGTCACTCAACACCAGCAATGTGCTTTCCGTCATCATGGGAGGAGGACAGGGTTCACGCCTGTTCCCGCTGACCAAGGACCGCGCCAAGCCGGCCGTGCCGCTGGCGGGCAAATACCGGCTGGTCGACATCCCCATCTCCAACTGCATCAACTCCGGCCTGCGGCGCATCTACGTGCTGACGCAATTCAACTCCGCCTCGTTGCATCGGCACATCTCCCAGTCCTACAAGTTCGACCAGTTTTCGGCCGGGTTCGTGGAGATGCTGGCGGCGCAGCAGACGTTCGCGGATGCCTCCTGGTATCAGGGTACCGCCGACGCCGTGCGCAAGAACGTCAACCACTTCATGAACCACGACTGGGATTACCTGCTGATTCTCAGTGGCGACCAGTTGTATCGCATGGACTTTCGGCAGATCATCCAGCAACACATCGAGACCAGCGCGGAGGTGACCATTGCCACGATTCCCGTTCACCGCGCGCCGGCCCAGTCGCTGGGCATCATGCAAATTGGCGAGGACCGCCGCATCCAACGCTTCGTTGAGAAGCCCAAAGATCCGGCTGTGCTCGATTCCCTCAAACTCGACCCGGCCTGGTATGCGCGGCTGGGTGTCGAGGGTCAGGGTGAGTTCTTTCTCGCGTCCATGGGCATCTACGTCTTCAACCGGGAGGTGCTCCCGCGCCTGCTGGACAACACCCTCGTGGACTTTGGCAAGCACATCATCCCGAACGCCATCAACACCCACCGGGTTTATTCATTCGTGTATCAGGGGTATTGGGAGGACATCGGCACAATCCGGGCGTTCTTCGAGGCCAACCTCGACGTCACCTCCGATCTGCCGCGGTTCAACTTTTTCGACATGACCGCGCCGGTGTTCAGCCGCCCGCGCTTCCTTCCGGGCTCGAAGATCAACAGCGCGCACGTGGACCACGCCATTGTGTCGGACGGTTGCATCATCAACCACTCGCGGATTTCGCACAGTATCGTGGGGTTGCGTTGCGTGGTGGGGGAGGGGAGCGAACTGCGGCGCGTGGTGTCGCTCGGCTGCGACTACTACGAATCAGCGGAGTCCATCAACGAAAACGAGCGCGCCGGGCGCCCGCGCATTGGCATCGGCCGCAACACCCGGATTGAGAACGCGATTTTGGACAAGAACGCCCGCATCGGTGACAACGTCGTCATCAGTCCGGCGGGCAAACCCGAGAACGTGGACCACGAGCTGTACTACATCCGCGATGGCATTGTGGTGATTCCCAAGGGCGGCGTGATTCCGCACGGGATGGTGATTTGAGCCGCGCTCGACTTGGAGTCACGGCTCAATGCGCCAAGTTTTGCATCGGGTCTTCTGTGCCGGACTGATCGCGGCGTCCGCAGGGTATGGACACGGCGAGACAAGTTGGTCCGCCGACGCGGTCTGGTATCAGGTTTTCCCCGAGCGCTTCCGAAATGGCGACCCGGCCAACGATCCCGTGCCGGCCAGCCTCGCGGGCACGTGGCCGTACGTCATTCCGACAGACTGGCGAATCGTTCCCTGGACGGCTGACTGGTATGCCTTGCAGCCGTGGGAGCAGGCCAATGGGCGCGGGTTTTACTACAACGCCCAACTCCGGCGCTACGGCGGCGACTTGCAGGGCGTCATTGATCAGCTCGACTATCTCCAATCGCTGGGGATCAACGCGCTGTACCTCAACCCCATCTTCGAGTCGGCCTCGCTGCACAAGTATGGCGCCACGATGTATCATCACGTGGACCGGCATTTCGGCCCCGACCCGAAGGGGGACCTGGCGCTGTTTGAACGCGAGAATGCGGCGGATCCAGCAACCTGGCAGTGGTCGGCAGCGGACCGGCTGTTTCTGAAGCTCGTCGCCGAGGCGCACCGGCGGCGGATGCGGGTCATCCTCGACGGGGTGTTCAATCATGTCGGGATTCCGTTCTGGGCGTTTCAACGCGCCCGCCTCGAAGGGCCGGAGAGCCGGTTTGCCAAGTGGTTTCACATCCAACGCTGGGATGACCCGGCGACGCCGCAAGACGAGTTTGACTATCAGGGTTGGGTGGGCGTGAAGGACTTGCCGGAGTTCGCCAAAGACGAACGCGGCCCGCATCCCGAGGTGAAGGAACACCTGCATGCAGTGATCCGGCGGTGGATGGACCCGAACGGCGACGGCGATCCGGCGGACGGCATTGACGGTTGGCGGTTGGACGTCGCGCCGGAATTGCCGCTCGCGTTTTGGGAGGAGTTCCGCGGCTGGGTGAAGGGCCTCAACCCGCAAGCCTACCTGACGGGCGAGGTGTGGTGGGATGACTTCAACCAGTTCACGTTTCGCGACGCCCGTCCGTGGCTGGACTGCGCGTTCGACGGCGTGATGAACTATCGGTTCGGCGACGCGGTCTTTCAGTTCTTCAACCAGCCCCAGCCAATCACCGCGACGCAGTTCACGAGTCTGATCTCCGCCATGCACGCCGATTACGGCTACGAGCGCTGCCTGAGCCTTCAGAACCTTTATGGCTCGCACGACACGTCCCGACTTGGTTCGGCGGTGGTGAACCCCCAGTGCCGGCAGGACCACGGTGCGAGTGTGGAACATCACCACGACTACCAGGTCCGCGCCCCCAATGCGGAGGAGAAGCGCCGCTGGAAGCAGATGGTGGCGTTCCAGTTCCTCGCGCCGGGAGCGCCCTACATCTACTACGGCGATGAGGTGGGCATGTGGGGCGCGGACGATCCCGACTGCCGCAAGCCTATGGTCTGGCGCGACCTCAAGTTCGAGCCAGAACGCGCGCATCCGTTGGGGCGGTCGCGCCCGGTGGATCATGTGGTGCCCGACCGTGACTTGTTGAAGTTCTATCGGCAATGCGTGCATTTGCGTCGGGACCACGTCGTTCTGCGGCACGGTAACTTCGCTTGGCTGCGGGCGGACGATGCGACGCGCGTGGTGGCATTCCGCCGTGCGGGCGGTGGGGATGCGCTCGTTGCGGTGTTCAACGCAAGCGATCGCGAGGTGCAAGTGACCGCTGCGGAACTGCAATTGCCCACCTTGGCGGGCTGGCGGGATGCGCTGGCCAAAGTCCGGCCCCCGGCGCGCGGGTTGACCATTCCGGCGCGCGGGTATCGTGTGCTGTTGCGAAAGTGAGAGGGCGGTGGGGGGCACGCCGTTTCAAGCGAATCGAGTGCTGGCTGGCGCGGCCATGCGCGGGTTCTATAATTCCGGCATGCGATTCAGTCGTTCGTTTGTCGTTCTCATCGTTGCTCTGACGCTGCTGCGCGTTGCTTGGGCCCATGCGCAGCTTGCCATTGCAACTGATCGGACCAACGGTGTTTACCGCGTCGGCGACACCATCCACTGGCGGGTGGAATGGAGCGGATCGAACACCGCGCCGCCGGTTCGTTATACGCTCAAGCGGGGCGGTTGGACGGACGCCGACCAGGGCGAACTGACCTTCAGCAACAGCGTCGCACGATTGGAAACGCGCTGCACCGCGCCCGAGACATTCCTGCTTGAAGCGAAATGGAGGTCCGCAGAGGGCAAGGAGAGCCGGGCTGTGGGCGGGGTGGTCGTCGAGCCTGAGCGCATTGGCCTTTCCGCGCCGCGCCCGGCGGATTTTGACGCGTTCTGGGAAACAAAGCTGGAGGAACTTGCCCGCGTCCCGGCCAATCCGCGGCTTGAAAGTGCGGACAGCGGCAAGGCGAATGTGGCCTATTGGAAGATCACGATGGACAACCTTCGCGGCGCACGCATCCAGGGACAACTTGCCCGGCCAGCCCAGGGGGAGAAGTTGCCCGCTTTGCTGATTGTGCAGTGGGCGGGCGTGTATGGCCTGCAAAAGGCCTGGATATCCGATCGCGCCGCCGAGGGCTGGTTGGTCCTGAACATCGAACCTCACGACCTGCCGATTGACCGGGACGAGGAGTTTTACCGGCAACAATTCGCCGGCCCGTTGAAGGACTACTGGGCCATCGGCAACGACGACCGCGACACGAGCTATTTCCTGCGCATGTATCTTTCCTGTTACCGGGCGGCGGATTATCTGACGCAACGCCCGGATTGGGACGGCAAAACGCTGGTTGTGATGGGCTCAAGCCAGGGCGGCATGCAATCGCTGATGACGGCGGGGCTGCATCCGCGCATCACCGCCGCGCTGGCCAACGTGCCGGCGGGGTGCGACATGCTCGGCCCAAACGCGGGCCGCGCGCCGGGCTGGCCGCAGTGGTTCACCCGCGTCGAAGGCAAGGACGCCGCGAAAGTGCGTGAGGCCAGCCGTTACTACGACGTGGCGAATTTTGCTCCCCGGATCAAGTGCCCGGTGCTGGTGAGCGTGGGGTTGCTCGACGAAACGTGTCCGCCGGCCGGCATTCTCGCGGCGATGAACCTGATCTCCCCGCCGAAGGAAATCGTCCTGCTGCCCAAATCCAATCATCAGGGCGACGGGAACACGCAGGCCGCCTACAACGACCGTTGCTACAACGTGTGGCTGCCCGCGTTGCGCGAGGGCAGGCCGGCGCCGGTGCGGGACTGAGCTGGGATTCCGTTTTCAGCCCGATGCGCTTGGCGGTTGCCCCGCCGCCAGCCACCGGCTTGCCTGCGAATTCAGATGCTTCGGAATGGCTGGGGCTGCGCCTCCGGCATTTGCCATCTGCGGTCCGCCCTGATTAACTCTCAGCGTTGAACGGGTTTGTCTCATGGATTGCGAGCACCGGGGTCTGGGCGCCTTGGCTTTTCGTCATGGTGTTCGCCGCGGCGTCGCTGCTCTTGATCTGGCGGCTCGAAGCCATGACGGCCCGCGGCGTGGAGGGCACGGTGCTCGGCACGCTCGTCATGCCGTATTGCTCGGGCATTGGCAATCTGACGTTCGTCTTCATCCTCGCGCGCCAAGGCGGTCCGGGCGCGGAAGTGATGACCAACGCGCTCGTGAACAACGTGACCAACCTGACCTTGCTGATCGGTCTGCCGGCGATCTTCTGGGGGATGGGCGTGTCGCCGGCGACACCCGCGGCCAAGCGCGGGAAGAAGTCCAGGCCCGCGAAAACCACTTCAGTCCACGAGCTTCACCGGCTCTCGCTGCTGCTAACGCTGGTGGCCGTGTTGTTCTTTACCGGCGCGGTTTGGGCCCTGGCCCACCGCAACGGGCAGCTTGGCTTCACCGATGGCCTGATTCTCGTTGGGTTGTTCCTGTTCTGGCAGTGCTTCCATGTCTTTGAAGTCCTCAAGAGCAACGCGCGCCAGGGAAGGACCCTGGGGATGATGCTATGGGTGGACCTCGCGTTGCTCGGGCTGGGTGCCTGGGCGACCTACGTGAGCATTGACTGGCTGGTGGGCTGGGTTTTGGCGATCAAGAGCGGCTTCATCAGCGCGCAACATCTTGGCTGGCTGAGCGGCTGGCTGATGGTGCTGCCGAACGCCCTGCTCGCCCTCTACTATGGCTGGCGCGGCAATCCGGAGGTGGTCTATACGTCGCAAGTCGGCGACGGGCACATCTGCATCCCGCTGTGCGTAGGAATCTATGCGCTGTGGCGGCCGCTGGCGGTTTCGGTTTTCTTCCACACGGGCATTCTCCTCCTTGTGTTGGTCACGCTGGTCCACCTTTTCTTCGTGGCGACCCTGGGGCGGCTCCCGCGTTGGATGGGGTGGGTGCTCGTGGCGGGATACCTCGTATTCTTGGCCATGGGCCTGCCGCAATGAAGACGTCCGCGCGTTGGGGTTTCGCGCGAGGGTTGGAGGGATGGGGCTCGCTTGTTGGCTTCTCCGCCGATTCACCTCGGCGGCTGCGAACTTGTTGTGGTTGATCGGAGGCTACAAGGTCGGGGTGACCGGGTCGGCGCGCATGGCATCGCCGAGTTCGGCAAACGGGACTTGGGCGTTCAACCACCGGACGTCCTTGGCGATTTCGTCCATGGTCCGCTGGGTGTTGTTGCAGAACAGGTAAATCCCGTCGCCCAGCACAAGAAACGCCTCCAGGCTCGTGCCCGTGCCGTGGCGTGAGAACTCGAAATCACCGATGCCGTATTGGCCATCCACCAACTGCGTGCGCAACGTCCCGAGGTCGTTGGCGAAATGCTGCAGAAAGGCGTCATTGCGCGGGCCCGTGTAGGCGAGCACGCGGGCTTTCTGCCGCACCAGCGAAACCACGGCCCACTCGTCAAAGACAACCTTGCCGTACAGCGCGTTCATCCGTTGCGCGGTGGATTGGATCAGCCGGTTCGCGTCATCGAGTGTCATAGCATCATCAAATTCAGCCGCCGCGAGGAAAGCAGGTTTGGTCCGGGCAGACAATCGCGAAATGCCCGGCGTCGGAACGCGCGCGCTGGCACGCGGTTGGCGCTGGCGGACACCGGTCCAGGTTTGCTTCACTGAGCCCCATGAGCCTGCCCAGTTATCTGAGAGCCGACGCCGACGGTGTATGGCTGTCGGTCAAAGTGCAGCCCCGGGCCTCGCGGGACGAAATCGGCGAGGCACTGGGGAACGAACTGCGCGTCAAGGTCACCGCGCCGCCGGTGGACGCCGCCGCCAACGAGGCGTTGGTGCGCTTGCTGGCGAAGACGCTGGATTGCCCGCGCGGTCGCGTCGAGTTGGTTCGGGGGCACACCTCGCGGCACAAGTTGTTCAAGCTGCACGGGCTTTCGGCGGAGGCGGTGCAGGTGTGCTTGGCGCGAGGCGCGAAATGAGCCGGAGCATGGTTGGGGTGGATGCCTCGTACTCGCATGTGTGGACCGGGCCATGTGCCCGCGCCGTCGGGCTACCAGCCTGGCGGATGGGGGGCGCGAATTGATTCAGCCGCGCATCTTCCTTCTCCAGCGCGCCATCCCACTCGGGTCGGCAATTTGCCAACCGGAACGGGCTGGTAGCCTGCGTTGCCACCCAACTCCGCTGAATCGCTGTGAGAGCCTGTTTGGAAACTTGGGCGAACCGCCGTGTGAGGGCACACGGCCTACAAGAATTGGCGGAAGTCGCTGTTGTTTGTAGGCCCGGTGCCCTCACCGGGCGAGTTTTCAAACAGGCTCTGAAGACGGCGGGCTAGCGCGGGCTCAGGGCGGTGGCTTTGAAGAAGGTATAGCAGAAGGTGCCGTGGGTGCCTGCCGCCGCGCGCAAATCAGCGATGCCCCGATCCCAGGCCGCCGCGTCCATCATTCCTGCGGCTAAGGCGGCCTCGCGCACTCCGGCGACCATCGCGATGTAAGTCTTCTCCGTGAACCCCTCCACCCACTCGGGTCGGCTGCTGTCTGCATATACGAAGCGCGGCGACACCGTGACCTGGCGGTAACCCGCCTGCTTGAGCAGCGGGAAGAGCCGCCGGCCCACGAGCGCGTCGCCGCCCCCGCGCGCCTGCAAGTCAATCAGGCATTGAATCGTGCGCCACGCCGCCGCGCTGTGCGGATGGAAGAGCGTTGAACCGTGGTCGCCTTCGATGACGGTGAGCGATCCTCCCGGTTTCAGCACCTTGGCCAAGGCCTGCAGTGCCTCCAAGGGGCGGCTCAGATGCTCCAACACAAAGCAGACGAAGACATGGTCGAAGCTTGCTTCGGCGAACGGCAGGTGGAACAAGTCGGCGACTTGAAAGGTCACGTTGCCGAACCCGGCCCGTTCGACGGCCGCCTTCGCCGCCTGCACCGAACCCGGCGAGAGGTCCACGGACGTGAAGCGCGCGTGCGGGCTGTTGCGGGCGAGGATGACGGTTTGCGCCCCCACGCCGCAGCCGGCTTCAAGCACGGTGGCGCCGGGGGGATAGACGGTGTCGTGATGGAGCAAATCGGCAAGCGTATTCGCCTGATCGCGCAGGCGAACATTCTCCAACTCGGAATAGCCGTGGACGTAATCGGACGGTTGCATGGTTTGCGCGGACCTTCGGTTGACCTGCGAGATTGGGCTGGGTGCCACTTACTCCGCGACCACGCGCCAGAAGCTGGCGTCGCTGACGGGTCGTGGCAGCGAAACCGTCTGCGGATCGTTGGTGAGTTTCACCGTGAGCGCCGGTTGCCAGTCCGACGAGGCGAGATTGGTGGTGGACTGAATGTGACTGGTGGCGCCGACCGTGCCGCTGATGGTGAGCCACAAGTTGGTAACGCCGGGCGCGAGGCTCAGCCGGGGTGAACGGGGCGGGGAAACTGCGGCGGGATCATCGCTGAAATCGGGAATGCCATCGTGGTCCGCATCATTCAGGTCGTCAATCGAGAGCACCCAGGTGGCGTAGTCCGGGTCGGCAGTATTCGGGTCGCCGTCGGCGAAATCGAAGTAGCCGTAATAGTTGGTCGGGTACTCGGGGTCGCGGTCGAGGAGATTGGCGGTGAAGAGCAGTTCTTGCTGGACCTCGTTGGTCCACGAACCGGTTTGGAGGGTCAATTTGTTGAAGCGGTCGGTCGCCACCTTCACAAAGCTCGCCAGGCCGCCGAGCAGAATGGTGTCATTGCCGGTGCGCTGGAGCGCCACGGTCGCCGGCACCGTGTTCGACGCCGGCGTGTAGGTCAGCGGTCCGGTGTATTCGAGCAACTCGAACGTGTGGGTGAAAGTCTCCCACGTGTAGTAGGTGTTGGGTTTGAACTTGAGGATGCAGGTGCCCACGGACTCGCCGGCCGCGCGCCCCCAGCTGGCTTGGACGGTGCCGGAGCCGAGGCCGGGAATGGTGTAGTTGCCGGCGCTGGTGGCGGACACCGGTTGGGCGACCTCGAAAAAATCGGGCCAGCCGTTGCGGTTGGCGTCGCCACCGCTCGGCACGTTCATCTCCAGGTAGCCGCCCAAGTAGCCGCCAAACAACTCGTCGGTCACCTCCAAGTAGCTGAAGTGCGTGGGACTGGTGAAGGTCGGGGCCAGTTCGCCGTTGATGCCGGCGTTCAGCGTGGTCAGATTCAGCGAGTAGTAGGCGCTTTCGCTCCGGCCCTGCTGGAATTTCAGCGACAAGCAATAGAGCCGGGTCTGCGCCGTCTGCGCGCCGCCCACGCTCCCGGGGAGAAAAGACAACACCGCCGCAAGGAAGATCACGAGTTTGTTCATGCCGGCTCCAATGTTCACGCCGGTATCGAACCGATTCAGCCGGTGAACGTCAACACTTGTTTCCAACGCTGTTGCCCAGAACAGCGGAGGCGGGCCCGCGCCTGTTCAAAATCCGAATGGCGCTTGCGCGGCCCGCAAAGTTGAGCTAGAGAAAGTCCTGCGAATCCCAACGGTCACCAAAAGGCATGTCGTGCAAACGCAAGTCGCCATTTCGACCGGGACTGATGCGGGCAAAGGATGGCTCGCAGTGGCGGTGTTTGCCCTGACCCTCTGCAGCGGCTGCGCCGTTCATTATTTCAACCGTGAGACCCAGACCGAACACTTGTGGGGCTTCGGTCACCTCAAGATGCGTGCCGCCCCGCAACCGGCCACCGGGGACTCCGCGACCAATGCGTCCGTCGCGTTCGTGACCGGCGTGCGCACGCTTGGCTTGAACTTGGGCGTTGATGGCGATTTCGGCGGGATCGCGGCGGGGTGGGATGCCCGCTCGCGCGTCGTGGTCCGCGCGCCGGATGCCTGTTTCTGCCTGATGTGGCCCACCAACGCGGTTCATTGGCCGGGCGGATTGCAGGACCTGTTCACGGTTCGCGTCGGCACCAATCTGCCGCCACCGGCGGATTCACGAATTCCAGACCCACCATGAAGCACCTTGCCCACGTCCCGTTGTTCGCCGTTGGATTGCTGACCGGATGCGCCGGCTACAACCACACCTTGTTCGTCACCAAGTCCAACGCCGGGCTGGATTTCGACGCCAAGCCGCCCACGGCCGAAATCAGCATCGCCCGCAAGGAAGCCGTGATCGCGCCTGGCTTCGAGGCCGGGCAGACGCCGCCGGTGCTGGCCAGTTTCAAACCGCGCGTCGGGAACGGCGGTGGCTTCGCAAACTTCTTCCTGGGCGTGGATCAGACCTTCGCGGGTGGGGACGCCGCCGTGGCGATGTCGCGCCTCTACAACTCGCCGGAGACGCCGACGAACATTGCCGCCTTCGATTCGCGGCTGCCGCTAACTCAGCCGCCCAAGTATCGCAACGTCTTCCAGCGCGTACCCGGTGCCGGAGAGACGCGCCCGTTCATTTTCGGCACGGACACGATGCTCGGCTTGAAGGTCGCGTGGAGCGGCGTGGGCGGGCAGTTCCCGGACACGGTCAAGGCGGGGTTCAACCGCAAGGAGTTCGCCTGGGCGCCGGTCACGCTGATCACGGAAAAGACCAACGCCAGTTCGCCCACCAATTACTCCGCCAAGATGCCGTCGTTCCTCGCCACGATTGACAGCCAGAACACCGCGGGCTTGGACCGCGCGGGGATCGAGGCCCTCCAGTACTTCGCCACCGGCGACGCGGCGACGCTCCTGGCGCTGCAGCCGGAAGTCCGCGCCGCCATGATTCAGCGCTTGGACCCCAACGCGGGCAAGATCGCTGCGCGGGTGAGGCTGAAACACAGCGACGCCGACCGTTTGGCCGATTACGCCGCGCCCGCGGGCACCGTCGAGCGCGGACGGCTGGAAACGATTGTGAAGAACACGACGCTGGCGGGGAACCAGAGCTGGTTGAACACCTGGACCGGAAAACCGAAGGCGGAGTTCGCCGCGGCGCTCAAGGAAGACTATTACCCGTTTATTCCCGGCATGACCAAGAACCTACCCGGAGATTGAGGAGACCACCATGAGAACACAGGTTCACATTTTCAAATCGAGCGAGGCGGCCCAGACCTTCGCCGAAGAGCTGGAGGAGAAAGGCTGGGAGACTGAAATTGATGAAGTGGACATTTGCCAGGTGTACGACCAGGAGGACCCGGACAATCCGGAACTCCTCTACGAAGCGCGGGCCCGCCGCTGGGTCATCCACGCGACCAAAGGCTGATCCCCGCAACCCAAGCCATGAACCTCGAACACGCCCCCAAATTCTTCTGGGCCGCCCTGAGCGCGTCGCTCCTGATGCTCACCGCGGGGCTGCTCTTGCTGGCCTACCGTGCCAGTTCCGTGTCGGTGGAGTTCGCGGACGACAAGGTTCGCTTTGCCAACGACAAGATCGAAGTCGCCGGGATCGTCGCCGAAACGAAAAACCAGGTCGAGCAATTGCAGGCGCAGAACCGCGAGCTGCAGAACGTGAAGTCAAACTTGGAGGCGCGCCTCCAGCAGCTTCAGAGCGATAGTCCCACCGTGCGCACGCAACTGGTCTTCGTCAGCAACGCCCTCCACACCGTCACGAAAACTCTGCCCCCCGCGAGGCTCGACCAAGACCTAGAACGTCTCGACCGCATCCAACAATCCCTGATTCGTCAAACCCGTTGAACCTATGCCCAATCCCATCCTATTCATCACCAACCGCGCCATCAAAGGCAGCCTCCAGTCCGAACCCGGCCGCAAGATCGAGCTCGATCTCGACGACAATTCGGCCCAGCACTACGTCTATTTCTGCCGCCGCGAAGGCAAGAACAATTACGTCGAGGTCACCAGCCGGCCGTTTCTGGCCGAGTTGAAGAAATCCAGCGTCGAGCAGATTCTCATCTTCATTCACGGCTACTCGAACCTGCCCGAGCCGGACATTTTCCCGCGCACGGAGAAGCTCCAGGCGCTCTGCGATTTGAACGCGCCCGGCAAGGTGCTCGTCGTCCCCTTGATCTGGCCCTGCGACAACGACCGTGGCATTGTGAAGGACTACTGGGACGACGAAAAGGCCGCGGACGCCAGCGCGTTCGCGTTTGCCCGGGTGCTCCAGAAATTCCTCGCGTGGCGCTCCGAGAAAAAGCAACTCGACGTGCCTTGCCTCAAGCGCATCAATGTCCTCGCGCATTCGATGGGCAACCGTGTCTTGCGCCAGACGCTCAAGACGTGGGCGGACTACGATTTGGCGGGCGATCTGCCGCTGCTCTTCCGCAACGTCTTCCTCGTCGCCGCCGACATTGTCAACGAGTCGCTGGAATACGGCCAGGCCGGCAAGTTCATCTGTGACAGCGCGCGGAATGTTTCCGTCTATTTTGCGTCGGACGACCTAGCCTTGCGCGCCAGCAAGGTGGCCAACCTCAAGACCGAGGCCTCGCGCCGCCTCGGCCACTCCGGGCCAGAGAACTTGGCGAAGGTGCCCAAGAACGTCTATGCCATTGACTGCGACGACCTGAACACACGCTACGACAACCCCAAGGGCCACTCCTATTTCCTCTACAGCGAAGACGGGGTCACTCCGGGACTGGTCTTCCAGCACATCTGGCAGGCGATCCACACGGGGCGCGTGGATGCCGACCCGATCACCCGCACCCGCGTGCTCAAGGCGTAACGGGATCCATCGAGTTGGAAACCTGGCGCGCGCTGCGGCGCAGGACAGGCCGGAAGTTTATGCGACGGCATGCCTCAACCCCGTGTTGTGCTTCTGCGGGGAAACGGCTTGTCCACTCAGCGGCAAATCGCTTGAACCCCATGGGAGCCGCCTCTATCGTGAGGTCCGCAGACGCAAACTTGAGACATGAAAACGACATTCGATCTTCGAGCAGTGGTGGTTGGTGTGGCATTGACCTTTTTTCTCCTGGCTTCGGCTGGCGTCACCCGGGCCAACGTGTTTGCTTCCAATGTCCGGCTCAATGGCAGCGCGAGCGACGCGGCGCTTTACGTGCCTTGCGGACAAGTCACGATCAGTTACCTGCTCAATGAGCCGGCCACGGCGGGGGTCACGGTGGAAATTCTGCGGGGAGACACAGTGGTATTCTCTCAGGTGTTCGCGGGCGGAGGTCCCGGCGCAGAGCGGGGTCAGAACACCTTCGTTTGGGACGGCCATGATACCTCCCACACCCTCGTCCCGCTCACCAATTACACCGTCCGCATCACGGCGGCGGCCCACGGCTACGGCAAGTGGACGCAGATTAGCGACGACTTCAACCCGGGCAATTACGCGTGGCATCCCACCAGCATCGCCGTGAATAGCAACACGAACAGCCCGGATTACGGGCGGGTTTTCGTTGCCAACGCCAGCCCCGGTCCCAACCCCGGGTTCAATGTGGGCGACCTGGTCGGCCTGCTGAAGCTCAATGCCGATGGCAGCCGCGCTTCCGAAGGCGCCTTCAGCACCGGCGGTTGGCCTTGGGCGGGCGACGGCTTCAGCCCGTGGAAACTCGAGGTGTCTGCGGACGATCATTTGTACGCTCATGATTGGGCCAGCAATGTGGTGCTGCGCTTTGATCAACGGATTTCCTCCGAGTCCCGTCTCGAAGTCTGGAGCGCGGCCAACCAGCCCGACGGCGCGGCCAATTTCACCGGCCTCAGCATTGCCGGCAGTGGGACAAACATCTGGCTGTCCATGGCGGATGCAAGCCTCACCAACAGTCTTGGGATTCGGCGCTGGCCCATCGGGCAAGATGGCCGTGTGGCCGCAGGCGACTTTGGCCTGACGACGGTGGAAGTGGGGACCAATTCGGACCTGACCATCGCGCCTTACGACCTGACCGTGGATGCCAGCAATCGCACTTACACGATTCAATATCGCGAAGCCGCGGGCGACCCCGCGCCCCGGGTGTTGTGCTTTCCGCCGCATACCAACGGAGTCCCCGCCCTGACCAACACGGAATGGAAGGTGGGGAGCACCAACAACTCCATGCGCGGCGCCTCGGGCGTGGCTGTGGACCGCGAGGGGCGCTACGTGGCGGTGGCTTTTGCGGGCGCGCTGGTCAATGGCTTTTGGACGGGTGGCCGCACCACGGTGTTTGATGCCGCGACCGGTGCCGTGGTCACGAACCTAGTCACCGACCTGCCGGGTGGCGAGAGTCACCGCCACTTGGATGTGGCTTGGGACAACGTGGGTAACCTCTACGACGTGGACAACTACCAGGGCCTTTGGCGAGTTTATTCGCCGCCGGGCAGCAATGCCGCGGTGACGGTGGCGCTCGCGCCCCTGCGTGTGACCGAGCCTCCGCTCGCGCCCATTCTTGCGGCGCTCGGCCATGCCAACGGCAGATTTGAGTTCTCCCTCACGGGTCGGACCAATGTGACCTACATCATCCAGGCCTCCACCAATTTTTCCGACTGGACGCCGGTGGCAACGAACGCCCCCGAGCCTTGCTCCACCCGCGTGGTTTCTGTTCCCGCCACTGGCGAGCGAAGTTTCTATCGCGCCACCCCGGCCCTGCCTTAACCGGATCTCTTCAAATAGCTCCCACACCATCCACTGGTCGCCCCGTCTTGGCTTCGCCTGCGACTGCGGGAAGTGTGTTGCGCACGAGCTGGTTCGCGCCGGGGACAGAGCAGCAGCATCCGGGCCGGCAATGCGGTGAGAAATTTTCTCGAGTGAAGTTCGCAAAATTGCTTGAGCCCTCTGCGCGACAATCCGATACTGCGTGCAGATGCGCGCGTTCCCCCAAGAATCGCGAGTGTTCTTTGTGATGGAACTTGGGCCTTTTTCCCTGCCCTGTTCGTGATGACCAACAGAGTCCTTGAACCGTAGTTAATACGTTCCTGGGACTTCAAGCTGCGGTTGCGGCCGACACGCCTTTACTGGAAGTCGAAAGCCATCCGGCCCGTCCCACATGTTGCGAAACATGTTCAAAGGAGCAGTTGCACACGGCAAGGGTGGGGTTTCTTGTGATCGCGCCGCCAGCGTTCCAAAGCTGGCGGCGCGTTTTTTGTTTTGGGCTTTTGTGGCCCGTGGCTATGCTCCGCTCGTGCCGCGCGATGATTTGTTTTCGATGGCTGCGAACGGGCGAGTTCCCGCAGCGGCCAGCAACGAGCGGTCCGCGCCCTTGGCGGCCCGGATGCGTCCGCGGGACCTCGCCGAATTCGCCGGGCAGCGGCACATTCTCGCGCCCGGACAACTCTTGCGGCGCGCCATTGAGGCCGATCGCATCCAGTCGCTGATCTTCTTCGGCCCGCCGGGGACGGGCAAGACTTCCCTCGCGCAGATCATCGCCCGGCAGACCCGCAGCAAATTTGAGCGGCTGAGCGGCGTGGAATCCAACGTGGCAGACATGCGCCGTGTGCTGTCCGGCGCCGCCCACCGTCTTGCCAACACCGGCCAACCCACCCTCCTGTTCATTGATGAGATCCATCGGTTCAACAAGGCGCAACAGGATGTCTTGCTGCCGGACGTGGAAAGCGGAGTCGTGCGGCTCATCGGGGCCACGACGCACAACCCGTTCTTTTTTGTCAACGCGCCGTTGGTTTCGCGTTCCCAGATTTTTGAGCTCCAGCCCCTAACCGACGACGATGTGCTGGCCCTGCTGGGACGAGCCTTGGCGGACGCGGAGCGCGGCCTCGGCTACTTGAAGCTCCAGGCGGACGAGGCGGCGTTGCGCCACCTTGCGCGGATGGCGGATGGCGATGCCCGCAAGGCGCTCAACGCATTGGAAATCGCCGCGCTCACGACTCCGCCCGATGCCGGCGGGATCATCCACATTGACCTGGCCGCCGCGGAGCAGAGCATTCAGAAGAAGGCGGTGGTCTATGATGGCGATGAGGACGCGCATTACGACACGATTTCCGCTTTCATCAAGTCCATGCGTGGCAGCGACCCCGACGCGGCCCTCTACTGGTTGGCCAAGATGATCCATGCCGGGGAAGACCCGCGGTTCATCACGCGCCGCGTCATGATTTGCGCGGCGGAAGATGTGGGGTTGGCGGACCCGATGGCGCTGGTGTTGGCGACCGCGGCGCACGCGGCGGCGGAGTTCGTGGGCTGGCCCGAAGCCCGCATCCCGATTGCCGAGGCGGTGATCTACATCGCCACCGCCAACAAGAGCAACAGCGCCTATCTGGCCATTGACGCCGCGCTGAACGACGTGCGCGAGGGACGCACGCTGCCGGTGCCGAAACACTTGCGTGACGCGAGCTACCAAGGCGCGTCCCGGCTGGGGCACGGCCAGGGCTACCAGTACGCGCATGACCACGCCGGCCATTTTGTCGCGCAGGATTACCTCGGCGTGGACAAGCGCTTTTACGAACCGACGGAGGAGGGAGTCGAAAAGAAGATCAAGGAACGCGTGGAACGATGGCGAGCGCAACTGGCCGGGGTGAGACAAGCGGGGACAAGCACCGATGCTAAAGCGTAATCCCACATTCAAGACTGTCGGACTCCCTGCTGTCTGGACTGGGAAGTACTTTTGCCAGGACGGAAACCGCATAAACAAATGAAGACCCATTATTGAGCGTGGAATCAAAAGCGCGGCTTCGCCGTGAAATCCTCGAAGTACTGCAAGGGCTTCCGCCAACCGCCCGATTGTCCGCCTCGCGCCAGGTTTGCGCCCGATTGCGGCGGCAGCCGGGGTGGCTTGCGGCAAAGTCCGTGATGTTTTTCGCTCCGCTGCCGGACGAGGTTGACATCTGGCCGCTGGTGGAGGAGGCGCTGGCCGCCCGCAAGATTGTGGCCTTGCCGCGTTACGCGAGGTTGGGTCGAAACTACACCGCCGCCATCGTGCGCGATCCCCGCGCTGACTTGATCCCGGGCCACTTCGGCATACGGGAGCCCCACGCCGGCTGCGCGGAAATCTCCATGAACCGGCTGGACTTGGTTCTGGTGCCTGGCGTAGCTTTTGACTTGCAGGGCCGCCGGCTGGGACGGGGCAAAGGGTTTTATGACCGGCTATTGGCGGACGTGCGCGGCATGAAATGCGGGGTGGCCTTCGACGAACAGTTGGTGGACGAAGTGCCGGTTGGCCCGCAGGACGTGCCCCTGAATTGTATCCTGACCCCGACCCGGTGGTGGGTTTGTTCGCCGGCGGTCGGTTCTTGAATGTTGTTGCTGGGAAATCTTGTTGAAAACGCGGTC
>CAZJTM010000148.1:0-16774 GCA_964548925.1 uncultured Verrucomicrobiota bacterium
TCTTCATTGCCCCCGTTCTTACCACGCCCTCCATCCGCAGAACAGAGGGTCGCCCAAACACCGCTTACGCCCAAACACCGCTTACGACGCTCCTTCACCGCTTACCCAGCAAACCGCCCCACCGGCAAGCCGGCGGGGCGGGCGTGATCCCAGAGGGAATCTCTTGTGGGGGAGACGAAATCTACGATGGCGTCCTTTGCCTGCGTAACTGACGGAAGATGTCGTCCATCATACGTGCCGTCAGCAGGATTTCACGATAGGGAATGGGGGGCGGACGCTGCTCTTGGATGGAGTGGTAGAATTGCCCGATGAGGAACTGCATCCCGGATTTGGGATGAAAGTCCCGGCCCATGAACAATTTCAGATTGTGCCACCAATTGCCGAGATACTGGCCAGCGAAATTCATGGGAGGAATGAACTGCTCAGCGTAACTCGTGTAGCGCTGTCCCCTCAAACGGAGCAGGGTTTGTTTGTCCTGGTCGAGAATCAGCCCATTACGAGCCCCATAGACCCGGAACTCATGTAGGGAGGGTCGGATTTGCGAGGAGAACGTGAAGTAGGCAGTGGTTTGCCGGCTCTCCTGAATCGTGACCCGTAGTTCGTCCACCAACTCCGTTTCGCCCAAGGCCCGCAACCGGGGACTCGTGAAACCCAGCGCGGTCACCTCCGGGTTCTCGGTTTGCAGGTATTCGGCGATGCGCGCGATGCCGTGACTGATGATGTTGTGGAGCAACTGGCCAGGCAGCTTGCGAACCCAGTGGTTTTGATCCGCCAACAGGGCTTTGGCGTAAGCGCCATAACCCAAGTCATAGCAATAATAACTCTCCATGTGCAAGGGCGGCCCGCCCAAGTAGCCCTTGCCCACCAGCGCCCGCAATCGCCGGGCAACATGGCAAAACTGGTCATCGTGTCCCGCCGTCAGCTTCAAGCCGCGCGCCTCGGCCAAGTGGATTAACTCCTCCGCGTCGGCCAGGTTCAGAGTGAATGGCTTTTCCACATAGACATGACAGCCATGCTCGAGGCACTGTTTAGCAATTGAGAAGTGGCCTTGAGGTGGGGTGGTAACATGTACTACATCCGGCCGCGCCTCCCGCAGCATTTCCTCCACATTGTCGAAGGTCTGCTTGACCTGATACCGCTCAGCCAACTGGCGCGCCATCAACATTTCTCGATCGCACGCCGCCACGATGCGCCCCAACTTGACCCGTTGAATGGCTGCGGCATGGTCATCGGCGATCTTCCCACAACCCACGATGGCAATTTGGAGCATGACTCGCTTTCTGGTGACCAGTGAAATCCTGGGCGGGTCAGGGCCCACCCTTACGAAGGAAACGCTACAACTTCGCTCGGCAAGCGGCAAAATAGCGCTGCAAACCGACCGCTGTGGGCACTGACGGTTTCCAGCCCAGGACTCGTTTGAGCTTCTCGTTGGTATAGGTGGTCTTCTTCCAATTGGTGTGCCAAGTCCCGCGTCCGAAAGTGGGAGGCAACTGGCCTTGAGACCATTCCGAGTATTTCTCCCACAGCCAGCACGCGCAGTAGCTCAAGCTGTGGGGCAGGTAGATGGACGGGAAACGTCGCACCGTGCGCTTGTACTGGCGAAGGAATTGGCGGCTGGTCGGCAGATCGTCATCCACGACATTGAAGACTTCCCCATCCACCCCTGGCACAATACCAGCAAGAACGATGGCATCGGCGCAGTTGTCCACATAAGTCAAAGGAAGTCGGTTGCCGCCGCCAAGGTGAAGAAATATGCCGAAAGTCCCCACCCCCACACGGCTGTGGATAGCTTCGTTACCCGATCCGTAAACAACACCCGGACGCACAAACACATGAGGCAGTCCATGCTTGCGGCCGTACTCAGCCACCAGTTCATCTTGTCGGACCTTCGCATAGCAATAGGCCTGTCCCCGGGCTTCAGGATGGGGTTCCATGGGGCTCCCTTCGTCCAGCAAACGACCGTGCGGTTTGTTTCGATTGCTATAAACCGCAAAGGAACTCACATTGACAAATCGCCGCACACAGCCTGCGGCAAGACAGGCCTCGATCAGGTTGCGGGTGGTCACAACGGAATTCAGGAAAGCATCCGGATACGATTTCTCGCCCCGTCCCGCCGCCAAGTGGAAGACAATCTCCGCGCCGGCGGCGATTCGGAGGCAATCGTCCCGCGAGAGCAGATTCCCTTGAACAACCTTCACCGCCCCACCGTTCGCGCCCTCGAAATCCTCCGGTCGCAGCGGGGTCAATGAAGGACGCGTGAGACACAGCACATTGACAAAGCCACGCGCCAGTAAATTTGCGACCACTCGTCGGCCAATGAAACCGCCCGCGCCTGTCACCAAGATGGGCTGCTCCCGGTTGATTTCAAAATTACCCGTCATCGGCACTTCAGGTTTCATCTGCGTCTTCACGACTTGTGCTGCTCCCTGTTCCCCAAGGTCGCCTCAGCCTCCCTTGCGGCGCCGATTTCCCGCGGACTCACCTTCTGGCATTCAAAGGGATGGCTCGTTTGGACTGTTTGTCGCCGCATCTCAACGCAGCAACTTCTGAGGCAGCTTGATGAGGTCGCCAAGTACTTGTTCCGCGTAATCGGTATATTCCGTGTCAATGCAGCCGGAGGGGGTAAATGTCATCTCCCCCAATACCGCCCGCCCGCCAATGCTGTAAAAATCCATCCGCACAAAGGGGAATGGCTTGGAAAGCTGTTCCGCAACTTCGATGATTTCCTCGTACGCAGAGGGCTTAGCAATCATTCGGCTGGCCGCCACGCTTGACTTGTCATAAGGCAACTTGTGTTCCCACTCCCGGTCGTAGAAGTCGTAGTTGGCGTGGTGACCATCCAACGCCCGCCCCGTACATGCCATGGTGCAGTGAGCCCGTCCACCAAAACAATAGACCTTGTAATCGCTGGGAAGCTCCCCCGCCAGGTCATCGAGAAAAGGCTCACAAATGATTCGCGGTTTCATGCCGGCATAGTGAAGCTCTCCGTAAATCTTGCTGTAATCCGTCCGCATCCAGCGCCGCAGGTCTTGCTTTGCTTGCTGGACCTGCAACTGGCGCTTGTCTTTGCAGATGATGTTACACTTGCAGCCATGGGTGCATTTTAGGGCGAACCGCTCGGGCAACGCTTCAAACGGCACCTCTTCAACTGTCTCATAGACACCCAAAAGCTTCGGCAGCACATGTCCCAGTCCATGTTCCTCCACGTATAATCGCACGGTGTACTTGTCCCCGCACCGGGTCTTAAGCGGATGTCGCCAGTACAGCATCAGCCACAACAGCTTCTCGTCGAAAATCCTCGGATTGCGGAGATTCGGCCATGTGCCGCGCATGGCTTTGAAGCGATACCGCGCCAGGGCTCCTGGCGACACGGTGCAGAGACTGCTGGCAAACATCTCGCGCAGTCGCCACACCGCCCGCCGAAGCGTCATGCTTTTTTTAAACGTGTCCTTGGTAGCAGCCAACGGAGACATAATGATGACCTTCAAGCCCACTGCCAGTTCCACAGCCAACAGCCCTCGCCCCCTGGAGTTGTGGGAACAATAGCCGACCGTGTCCTCGGGGAAAAAGTCAGAAAGCGCTCAACTATCCGCACTACAGCCCCTACGGGTATCGAGGAGACCCCCGTCTCCCGACGGCGAGAACAACGCGGCGAGCAGCATCCCGTGCGATTCACCCTTCCGCCGGACGTAACACTCCGGCAGTGAGTATCGCCTCAAGAACGTCTTGCAGATCAATCCGCTCCTTTGTCTTTTCGGCGGCACAAGCACGCGCCGTCAGCGACCGGGGGACTTAAAAGAAGCGCCGTTGCCAAACCGGTTAAATGGGAAGAATGCACTCCATTCCCGCCAACGAGAGGGAGCACGCCCAGAAGGCATTCCAAATCGAGTCCGCCATTCGAAGGCAGGCCATTCGCGTCCGGCATTCACCAGTGTTTGACTTGAGAATGCAGTAGTGTCGCCAGACGAGGAATCTCCTGTAACGCACGGTCTGGTAAGGTTTGAATCCCAAATCCCCGTGCAACTTCAGAGAGGCCAAGTTGGCAGGATCAATGACGACGAACACCCAGTGCTTGCCCTGCTCCTTCCAGTAATGCAGCAATTGCGTTCCCAGCCTGTGGCCGAGGCCGCGGTTTCTGAATTCAGGAACGGTGTAAAGGCACGTTCGGTAGGTCACGTCCTCGGGCAGGGCGAACGCCAAGTCAAACCAGCGAATCTCGGCACGCCCCACTTCCGACCAATGGAAATAGACGATCCGCTCCTCGTGTTTGAAGACGAACAGACGGCAACCTCTTTCAAGCCGCCGAATGGCCTCCCTTTGCTTGAACCAACCGTCGTCGTATTCCGGAAGCTTACGAACGTCATCTACGGTCAGGACTTGGAATTCATACGGTCCCGCCTCCGACGCGGCGAACTGACGGAGGTCCACACGCAGGAAGACCAGAGTGCGATCGCAACAAACCATTCCCCAAGCCCTACCGGGTAGCCTTCCAACGGATTGCACAACTTTACGAAGGCTGCTCAAAGCGTAAGAAAGACCGTTCGTCCCGTCTTGTGCTCAGCCATTGCAAATTCATTCACGGGATGTGCCACGGTATTGTTCAAATCCGGCCAGTAATAGGCCGGAGGCCAATCCGACATGCATCGGCTGACCACCGCCTCTCAGACCGCCATCCACGTGAGGAGCATGCCGGAGCACCAGAACGTCCTCCAAATCCCGCTGGGGCTCGCAAAAATGGTGAACCACCTCTTCCGCTGGCGCGAATCGGTTCTCTGGATGGAGTAGCATCTGAGCCACAACCGGCGGCGGTAGCAAACCGTTTGGTAGGGGACAAAACCCCGCTTCAACTGCATATTTAGCGAAGCGGTGTTCTGAGGGTCCACAACGATCACGTAATGCTGCAAGCCTCTTGCCTTCCAGTAACGCGAAACCTCCCTCGCCAACCGGGACGCAAAACCTTGACCCCGAAGGCTGGGCTTGGTGTAGAGACCCGTTCCGTAGGCAACGCCGGGCGGCAGGCGCAAACGCAAATCCAGCCAACGAATATGGACATCCCCCAGTTCCGACCACTCGAAACACACATTCTGGCCATGCTGTCTCAAGACAAACAGACGATGTCCCTGGAGAAGACGCCGCAGCGCCTCAGCTTTGGGAAACCAGCCATCACAATACTCGGCGTCACGCTGAACCTCGTCCGCGGTAACCAGATGAAAGCTGTATGAACGATCAGGTTCCGCAGAGACTCCCTCCAGATCGAGCTTCAAGAGAATGAGTTTGTGCTCGAACCACTGCAAACCAAGCCGGCGGCAAAGGCCGTCCGCCAGCCGAAAAAGCCTCGACCAACCAGAGTGGTTTGCCTAGTGGCCGACCGCGCAAGTCGGATTGAACGCTGCAACAGCGCGCCCCAGAACATCGGTGGAAGAGGACTGGGCAGAAAGATGTGCCAACGGGGCCACCCCGTCCTTTTTCATGGGAGAGTCGGTGAGACCATAGTCCCCATCGTTAATTGTGACAACCATCACTCGCAGGCGCGACTAATCGGATTCCGGAGCGTCTGAAACCGCGCCGGGAAGCGGGAAATCGGAGATGTTTCCAAGCGAATTGGCGCGCTCTTGCTTCATGACCGCACGGCCTACCAATATAATCAGGACCACATTCATCACCGCGCCCACCAAGGAAAATAGGATGACCCCTTGAAGCGCTGTCAGCCAAACCCCAGCCGCAACCAGCACCGAAGCCCTGGCCGCGAGCATGATCAAGTCGTAAAGGAACACAGCGCGTTGCATCCGAATCAGACGAGCGAAGAGCACCGCCGGAAGATTGCAAAACGCGGCGAGCAGCCAAATGATCAAATACCGCGCAAACTCACCCGCGACTTGCCACTTGTTTCCGAATACCCAAACGAAGATTTGCGGGGAAAGAACCACCAAGACCAACGAGGGCACAATGCCGATCGCGAGCAAACCCAAGGTGGTCTTCAAGTAGAGTGGGAGCAACGGATTGCCGTGATGATGGGTTTCACACGCCTTTTGGAAGAGCACCTGCCGAAGCGCCCGTAAGAGGAAGTTCATGGGCACTTGAAGGATCCGGACGGCAAAGGCATAGGCCCCGGCCACGGCGATGCCAAAATAATGCGTCAGGAGAAAGACCGGCAAGCCCACGGAGAGGGCGTTGATGACGTTTTGGGAAGCGGCGTAGGCCGGAAAATCCACGTACTCCCGCGCCAGTCGCTTCATCCGGGCCCAGCTCACGTCGCCCCGTAGCGCAGACCAATCACTCCGAACGACGCGAGCCAAGTTCACGGTGGCGAGGCAATCGGCGCAGACACTGCCAAAAACAAGCCCGAAAGCCCCGCCCTGCGCGCTACCCAGCCCGATCTGGATGCCATTCCCGGAAACACTGCGCACGACCTGTGAAGAAGACGTTTCCTTGAAAGCCTTCACCCGCACACACCAAGACTGAAATACCTGGTTGAAACCAGCGACGAGCACGGCCACGACCAGCAGCGCGAGAAATCCCGCGTTGGGAAAGTTAACCAAGCTCTGCAAACGTGCGGGCGCCGCAAGAAAGACGCCCACGCACAGAGCGCTGATCAGGAGGGTCACTAGGCACGAAATCGCCAACAAGTTGAACGCGTCCGCCTTGTCTTTCGGCAGCATCAAGGCTTGCGAGTATTCCAAAGTGACACCGGCCGAAATCACCGCGAGCACCGCGTTGAACGAACCGAACACCCCGAATTCCGCTGGCGAGTAGAGACGACTGATGACCGGCGAGAGAGCCAAACCCAGGATCTGGGCAATCGCCGTGCCGGATGTTACGATCAACAGATTTCGGACAAAGGTGGACTGTCGCAGCCTCGTGATGGATGGTTCGATTCCCGAGAACATCTGGATGGAGGAAATGGAGAAGATGCCGTCCACTTACGAACGGCAAGAAGGAGCACGCCACGCTAAATCGCAACCTGCTCCCAACAACCAATAACCAACCCTGCCGCCCTCACTTGGGCGTCTTCATCGTTGGCGGCAGAGGCGGGCGTGCCGGCACTGTGACAACCGTGTTCAGGAACCGAGCCTGCGCTGGAATTTGGTTGGTAAGCCCAGGAACATCCGGCCCGATTGCGGGCCAAGGCAGGGAGCCAAACCAACTGGGCCTGGACTTGAGGTAGTAACTGCTTGGGAGCGATCGGTCGTTGATCTGCGGGTCCCAAACCGTGTCTTTCGTCGCCCAATCAAAGTTGCCGTGGCGAAACGTCGTTTCGAGGACCCGCGTGTCAAAGCTGTCTGTGCTTTCGCCCGTGCCCACAAAGCCTAGTCGCCAGATGTAGGGCTTCTCGTTCGAGATGTCATTCGTCGTCGCGGCGTAAGTCCACGTCGCATAGTTCGGATTGGCGAGCGCCGGGTCCCCAAGCACGTTGCCGACGACGCTGTAGTAGAGGTTCGACGTGCAAAGCACGATGGCCCGCTGATAACTGTTCGTTGAAGTCGTGCAACCGCCGGGGTCCCAGCCTTTCGCCCAGTTCCGAAAGAGGATGTTGTAGCTGCTTCCGCCGTGGAACAGGTCGGAAACAAAGCCCGTCCCGACGTTGCCCTCCCAAAGCGTGAACCACGGATTGCCGCCGTGGTTCGACGTGAAGCTCGCCAGCATTCCGGCGCCTTCGTTCCATCCTTGGTGGGCGTAGTTGTAGGCAAAGACGTTCCGCGCCCCGCACGCGGCGGCGAGCAATCCCGCTCGCGAATGGTGGACGATGTTGTCTTGCACCAGGCAATCGGAAGTGGCATTGGCCAGCAATACGGCGTAGCTGCGGTTCGGGGTGTAATACGTGTAATTCTCCCGGAAATCGCACCCTTGCACCGTGCAACGGAAAGCGTGGTAGGCGAAAAATCCGGCATAGGCACACCGCCGCACGGCCACATTCTTGGCCCAGCAATCCACCGTCTGCCGAAAATCCAGCGTGCTACCGCCGGGATACGTGGCCCACGCATTCGTGATGCACAAGTCCTCCACGCCCGCCCAGCGGTCCACTTGCGGCAGATAGACGACTTGCGGCCAATTCGTGTAGTCCCAAACCAAGGGCGGGGTGAAGGTGAGATTCGTCCCGTTCGCCACGGTGAGGACTTCCACAATCTGCCGATGCATCCGCGCGCCGGCGCAACGGCCCATGTAATCATAGCCCTCCAAACTGCCGCCAAAGATGGCCGGGTCGTTGGTTTGGTCAATCAGGAGGAAACGCCCCGCCGTGTAGTTGGACAGGTAAGGGCCGGGCGCAAGGGCGATGTTGGTTGAACCGCGAAGCGAGCCGCTGAATACGTCGTTGGAATGCGCCGGGCGGTTGTTGGCGTAGTAAATGTCCATCGTGGACCAGCGCGGCCAGTAGAGGGCGCTGGCGCCGGTGCCGTTGGAAAAGACGAGCATCGTGTTGGTCATGCCCGCGCCGCGCAAGGTGATGCCGGATTTCATGACTACGCTGGTCGTCATCAAGTAAGTACCAGCCGGCAGATAAACCACCTGATTGGATGGGCAAGCGGCAATGGCGGCATTCAGGGCGGTAGAAACATCGGTCGCGCCGGCGTTGTCCACGGCCATGTTGGTCCAGACCGTGGCGCGGTCAATGATGCCGCCCTTCACACCGGGTGGATAGGTGAACCAGTCGGGCACGCGCGAGGAGGGAATGGCGGCGGCCAACGCAAAGGACCATCCGAACAGAAAAGCTCCAAGTACCAAGTGCGCCAGACCACAGCGACGCACGCGCCTGCTTTGCCTAAAGAAACTCGTCATAGCTCACGGAAGAAGCACTAACTATACCAGCCACCAGCGGAGGCATTCCGGGCGGCCAAGCTGCGATGCGTTATGCATTTGCCTTCATCCAACCTTCGATCGTTCCCAAATCCTCCGACATGCAGTTTGCCGCCCTCATTGAGGACCGTCACCGATAGGCAATTACGACCAAGTTCTCTTTTGCCAACAGCACACAAATGCCTTGGTTCTTGCGAAACGTGAGATGCCATGTCTGTTTTTGTTACACAGAGCGCCCTCGATCGCCAGCGGGTATCCGAAAACCACCGGTGTTTCAAGCGCTGGCAGCCGATGGGACAGACTCGAGGGATTCGTTTTGCTCCCAATGGCGCTCATGCTGCCCGAGGGCAAATTGATCTCGCGGGCAACGGACCATGGCCAGTATTAAGGCAAACCACATTGGGCCCAACCGGAAGAAACTGGATTCGCTCCAGTTGTACACAACAGCGACCGCCGAAAACGCGAACAGGATTCTCCAGTAGAGACTGCCGGTAAGAAGTTCGTTAAAAAGCGTCCAGAAACCTGCCAGCAGGAACAAAACCAGCAGAGCAACGGCCAACAATCCCCCATCCACGTACGTTTCGAGGTAACCATTATGCGTGGAGACCAGAGCTGTTTCAGTAGCCTCGTGGTAAAGTTGCCCCATCGGCCCGTCCCAGAAAGCCATGAAGCCATAGCCGATCAGCGGGTTGATCGGTTGTGATTGAATCATTTCCCACACTTCAGTCCTCCCGGTCAGATTCTGGTTTCGTCCAAGCACCTCGAGGACTGCCTTGGACACGCCAAACACGGAATTGACCGCCAAAAGGCTCAAAGCCACGCCAACGCTAACGGCGGCCATTGAACCGGGGTTTCGCATGCTAGAAAAGAAGCGGCTTGCCCAGAGAAAAAGCCCACCAAGAATGGCACAGAGCAAAGAGGTCTTGCTGTCACTCATAACCAACAACCATCCCCCCATCAGCAGCATGCCATATCGAATTCGAAGATCGGTCTTCCGAACTGCGGAGCCCTTGTTCTGACGCAGTTCCATAACTTCCCAAAGCAGCACCAAGCCAAAGACCAGCACAACCATTCCAAGGGTGTTCTTGTGCGTCGTGACCCCAGTGTACATCACTTCCCAACTTTTCGAGTACATTCGACCGTATTCCGGATAGTACTTGATGAGTAATGCGGACAAGGGGAACAAAAGATAGGAAACCCTGACAAAAAGCAGCCGCACGGCATAGCCAGGGTTGGTTTCCGTGAGGATTACCAGAACCATCAGCACGGCGCCGAAGTCTTTAAGAATCCGCTTGATGGAGGGCACAGGGAAGTAGGACCAGAGCGCACTGCACGCAAAATAGGCATAGAGGATCAAGAGGAGCTTGTTCGCCCGAAAAAAGGTGCCCCAACTGAAAACTCGACGCTGCAAGACGAACAAAGCGGCCGCCATGAGCGCTCCGTGCGCAATCAAATTGACCGGACTGCCTTCCGGGTTCGCCCCCCCAGCTTCAGACACATCCCCGAACCAATAGGCCAACGGTCGGCTTCCAATGATTGCCAACCAGATGCCGGGTATCCACAACGCCCCCGAAGTGAGTTTGCGCCACCTCATGTCGGCGCGAAAAAGCCAAACGATGAGGCCGATGCAGAGAAGCAATGCGAATTGACGCGGCATTGAACTATTGCATCTCCCGCACCCGAACGGGCCGAATGCCAATCAAGGCCAGCAACCGGCCCAAATGATCGAAGAGCTTGACGAAATACCGCATGAAGAAGTGGTGCCCTCTCAAGAGCAAAAAGGGGAGGGCCAAAAGGTAAAGCGGCACGGCCACCACGGCCTTGAGGACATTCACCAGCCGGCCCTTGGGGTGACGTAAGGAGATGCCTCCACGAAGCAACGCTCGCCGAACCAAGAATCCAAGTTTGCACCGTCCCAGCGGGACAACCTCATAAACAATCGCCTCGTTGCACCAGATAAAACGCTGGCCCAACTCCATCAAACGACGGAACAGGTCCATGTCGCTCGCGCCGCCACCGAACTCAGGCCGGAAAACAGGATCAACAGCTTGAAGTGCAGCGCGTCTGACCAAGACGTTCCCTGTTCGACATTCCTCCCATGGCATCGGAAAACCTGTCGGATGCTCCGGCCGCTCATAGAAACCAGCGCGCTTGACCCACTCCGGCGTTCCCGGCTCATAGCAAGGTCGCACCGGGCCAAAGACTCCAGCAACACCATGATCCACAAGAGCTTCGTAGAGCTTCAAGAGCCAATCCGGCGAAGGAAACTCGTCGTCGTCAATAAACGCGATGAAATCGCCCTTTGCCGGCTCAAGACTCTTGTTGCGCGCGTGAGAGATGCTCCGCCGGGGTTCGACCACATAGTCAATCCGCAACGCCAAGGCCGAAGCGCACTCTCGGACGACTTCCCGAGCGGATTCTTCAGCATCATTATCCGCAACCACGATTGAGAAGGTGAACCGGCTTTGCATCCCCTGTTTCGCGAGGTCCGTCAACAGTCTGCGCAGCAAGGCAGGCCTTTGGAGCGTGCAAACGCAGATGGTGATGTGAGGCACGCCCGAGTTCATGAGTGCTCAATCAGATGCCGTTCGATCATCTCACTGGTGAGCAATTTGTGAATCTCTGTTGTGTAATTACCCCGCCCACTCGTGTGGGCCGCGACCATTCTCTCTACCACACGCGCGTTGAGGTAAGGCCGTGTCAATGTTCGTGGGTCGAGCAATACTTCTTTCACAAATCCTGATAATTGGTCACGGTACCAAAGCCGGAAATGTGCGTACTTCTGCTGTCCTAAAAACAATCGATCCACGTGAAGCGGAGCCAGAACTCGATCAACGCGGGCCAGCCACTGCGGCATGCCATAGTCGTACACGTACTCAGCCCGGGGCAGGAATTCCTCCAAAAAAGTGCGCATCTTGTAGGGAAACAACCGCAACCAAGCTCCCCCGCGATCCGTGCGGACAGTCGCCAAATCAGGATTCCCTTCTGCGATCAATTGGAGCAATAGCGCCTTGTTCACTGCTGCATCACGCGGCATTTGGTAGGCCAGTGGAACGATCTCGTTGTCGAGATAGGGCGATCGGATTTGCAGTTGAGACTGCTCAAGCGCCAACCGACCGTAGTGATGCCAAGGTACTTGTTTGAAAGCTATGAATGACGCCAACGGTACACTGGCCTTTTCCTCGGCATAGGTAGCCGACGCTTGCTGAAGCGCAACCCGAAACCCCGATTCAAACAGGTCCGAGGAGAGGTGGCCCGGTTTGAAAGCCACGTGGCCGCGCAAGATCTCGCTGCCGTAATTGCCAGTAACGCGCACCGGGGCAATTTCTCGCGCCATTCGGTTGACGAACAGACCCACCGCGCCACTCGCATCCATACACCCATCACTGAAGGAAACGCACTTGTGGACCAGAGAAGGAAATTCATTAAAGAACTTGCGGTGAATTGCCAACACTTCGTGATACTGCTGGCAAACCTTGGCAACTTGGCGTGCGACCTTGACGTCAGCGCAGTCACGCAGAATCCCACCAAAAGTGTAGGTTTGCAACTTGAAGGGGAGAAACGGTGCAACCGAGATGATCATGCGGCTGTCCAAGCCGCCGGTCAAAGAAAGGGCGGTGGGCTGCCCGCCTGCGAAATAGTGGGGCACGATGCGAACGAACGTCTCCTTCAGCTTTTGGTAATAATTGGTGACTGGCAGTGGCAAGAGATTCTCCCAACAATCCCTTGCAAAGTACGTCTCCTTTCTGGTTTCGGATTGTGGCGCAAAGGTCCACGCCGAACCGCCTGGCAACAAAGAAACGCCCGCGAACAAAGTTCGGTTCTGCAAAGCGCATCCACAGGCGAAGAACTCCCCCCAGCTCCGCAGATCCAACCGCCGAATTTCCGGTCGCACCCGCAACAACGCCTTGGCTTCGGACGCAAAGTAAAAAGCTTCCTTGCCTTGGTGATAGTAAATTCGGCCCAACGCATACCGGTCGTTGAAGAGAACGACCTTGCCGTGGCGCAAATCCAGAATGAGTCCGCTGAACACGCCGTTTAGAGTCTGGAAAAACCCTTCTCCCAATTCCTCATAGGCATGCACCAAATACTCGGCATTGCCCGATTTGAACTGGTGTCCCGCCCGTTTCAGAGTGTCCGCCACCGCTGGTTCGGCAAAATGCTCTCCCGAAAAGACCAGGCAGACGTCCTTCTTTTCATTCCAAATCGGCAGACAATCATCGTAAGCCCCCTTGTGCGAGACCCATCCGACCCCCAAGCTCAGCCGGTCTTGATAAAGAGTCCCCGAGGTGTAAAAGCGCTCGTGCTTCATGCTCTTGACCATCAAGTCAAGCTCCGCCTTACACTGAGCGGACGGACTAGGTCCTATGATTCCGGCAATACCTGGCATCGGGTTGAATACGCGAACGGCGGATTCGGCTGGCGGCTACTGCATGCGCTGGCTGGAACCTGCAATTTGAAGGTTGGTGGGCGATGAGAGGGTTTGAACCTTCGACCTTCTCCATGTTTAGTGGAGACGCTCTTCCAACTGAGCTAATCGCCCAAAGCTCCTGCTTACGATGTGTCAGAATCCCCGTGTGCGCAAGTGGAATTTCCCCCTAACGCGCTCATCGAACCAGCACGAAACCCAATTATGCCGCAGCTTTGTTCGTCCGCTCGCCATCGCTGGGCTTCGGAGTGGAGGTGCCCGTCCTCGCTTCGAGGACCTTCGCCCGGAAATCCAGTACCAGTTGGAGGAGCCGCGACGGAATGAGACGCTTGTACCCCAAATGCAACCCCAACTTCATAGCGAGCTTGCCCTTGAAAGTGAGCGGGACGAAGTATCGCGGAAACCGCACTTCCTCAAAGCCGTTGCGGCGCTTGAAATCCACGATCGAACTGTTTTTCCGGGCATCGTAGGTATACTTTCCATACACGAGGTACAGGCACCCCCTCTTAGCACACAATTCCACGGCCTTGGCGATGAGGGCATTGAGCGGACGTTTATCATTGTGCTTCGTCATCGAAAGGATCTGCATGAAGCGGCCAATCTTGCCCACAAAGACGATTTTGACGAACCCAACCAATTCCCCCTCCCAGAATGCGGCCAGAAACTTGCTTCGCTCCAGGTAAGTCGAATTCTCGCGCTTGACGGTTTCAAAGTCCTTACCGTAGTGCCAGAAGCGACGCCCTTGGCGAAGCGGCGATTCGTTATAAATCCCCATGATACCCCTTACGAGTTCATCATCAAAGACAACTTCCCGCACCTCCATCCCGAGCTTGTTTGACTTCGCCACGTCCTGGCGCAACTTGCGGGAGACTCGTCGTTCCCACCAAGCTGTGAAATCCTCCGTCGGAATCGCCGCGACGTTGTCACGAAACATTGGATAGCAATATCGCGGCCGAGATTCATAAATCCTTTGCGCAAACGTGAAGACGTCAGCATGAAGCGCTCCCTCTCGAAGCTTCGCAAGAATTGGCTCCGGATCACTAATGGCCTCGTCCGGTAACCATTCCTCACCCAACACCGAAGCCATAGTGAACCACTTGCGCCGAGCAATGATCATGTAGTCCCCAACCCGGATGCTGGGCACCTTCAGTGTCTTTCCCTCCAGTCGAAGCTCAGCGTTGCTCGTCTCCATACCAACGGTGAGGTTATGCTACTCGGATGCTACGTCTTCGCATGCAGTGTTTCCAGCGCTTCAATGCATCGGTCCCCAGTCAAGAATTCGCGCTCCACTGGCCACTCCGGATGGACCATCAATTCAACAGTCGCGGTCCCCGCGCGGTGGAATATACGGTCCAGTTGTCCCCAACGTAATTGCTGGGTCAGGGAGTAGAAATCGTCAGTCAATGGGTGGCGGGCGGCAAGGCAGCGATCCACCCAGCGGCGATAAGCCCGGTTGACGCCGCTCTTTTCGCCGGGGGCAAACGAAAAACTCCGTCGTACCCGCTGGCCCGCCGGCAGGATTTCATCCAGCAGCACATTGGTGCAGAGGTGCAAGTGCTGGTGACCATCGAAGTGCGACGGCTCACGGCCGTACAATCGCCTGAACTCCCCCAGTTGCGCCTCGAGGACCTCGCGAAACTGTCGGCGTAAGAACGGGTGGTAGAGGACCAGCGCGTATCTGCTGGAACGAAGGAAGCGCATGATTGCCCGATGGCTCTCCACCATTTTCCGGTCTGCCGCCACGTTGCCCGTGATTGGCTGGCTGAAGTTAATGTGCAAGCCCACCTCCATCCCGCAATCCTTTGCCAGCAGGGCTGCGCGCTCGGAGTCCTCCATGAACACCATGGCGCTGACAGAGGTGATCCGTCCCTGCTGCCAACAGGCGAGGGCCGCATCAGTAGCCGTGCGCCAGCCGCCCCAATCGTCTGCGTTAATGATCAACATCCTGAGGCATTGCGCCCATCGTCGCGAGGCGATGCGTCGGGTCGTCCCGGGGGCAAACGAAGGAGCCGTCGCAAGCGGGCCACCTGCTCGCCCCGGTGAAAGGCTATTAACTCGGCGGATACCGGACGCTCCACGCGTCTCAGCCAACTCCAAGTGTAGCCGCAGATCAACGAGAGTCCCCCGAACAGTACCGGGCTTTCCTTCATTTGGAAGAGACAGCGCAGCAGTTCCCAGAGGGGATGATGACCCACATAGTAATCCTCTTGGCCGTGACGGAAACGGGCGCGAAGCGGACCGCTACCCGCAGTGCCCATTTTGCGATGGTGGACGCAGGTCTTTTCAAGGAAGGTCCGCGTCTGCCAGCCTTTCATGCGCGCTGTCGTGACGGCGATCCAATCGATCCCCCCCCCTTTGACTGGAGTGTAGCCCCCCACATCCTCGAAACAACGGCGGCGGAAGATCTGACATCCGCCGGAGACATGATCCAGATTGGCAAACTTGCCCGCATAACTGTGATGACTGGGCCGTGATGGATCTTCCACAAAGGGGGTTCCAGCAACGCCCAACTGTGGGAAAAGCTGAAACTTCGAAAGCAGGAAGCTGAAATAATCGGGATCGAAGGTGAGATCGGCATCAAGGTTACCAATAATGTCGTAATCAAGGTCCTTAAGCCGAGTGTAGCCCGCATTGAAGGCCTGCACCTTGCCGGCGAAGTGGCGCTCCCGCCGATCCGGGGTACGCACCAATTCAATCCACGAAAACTGGTCAGTATAGCCTTGAACAATGTCATCGGTGCCGTCGGTAGAGCCGTCACTGACGATGACCCATTTCACGGGCTTCACGGTTTGGGAAACCATCGCCTTGATGACTCCCACAACGAAGGCAGCCTCGTTACGGGCAGGGGTTATGAGGGCGTAGTTCATGAAAAAGCAGACACCAAGGTCCGAACAGGCCGGAGATAGAAACTGAAAGTTGCAAAAGCGCTCGCGAATAGAAAACGCGCAAGCAGAAAACTTAAATCCAGCGCGGAGGTGTTTGAGAGTCTCGTCAGCGCGGCTGCTACCCGTCTGCTGAGAGACGACCGACGAGACATGCCAAGGCCTTAAACATGGTGGCCTGTCCCCAATGGATGTACGGCGTGCGAGCTTTCATCAATGGGTAGCAACGGTAAAAGAAGTGGCCGTCCGCCCCTTGCATGTGGTCAATGGTCCAGTCAGCCACTCTTTCCGCCAGGGCCAGACATTTGGTGTCATATTCCGCAAAGAAGGCCAGAGTCTCGATGGATTGCGCCGCACATTGGATGTCCACGGGGTAAGTGCGATTGTGGTAGTAGCGCGGTCGACCGTCTTGGTCAATAAACACTTCCTGGTAATAGCGGAGGCCCAAGCGGAGTTGCGGACGAAACTTTTCGTCGCCGGTGGCGTCAATATACCGTTTCAGGCTGTCAAGGTTGTAGCCCGTGTGAAAATTGTCAATCCAGTGGTACTTTGGCGCTTCACCATACCACCACGAACCATCGGGCCGCTGCCGAGTGCAACTATATTGCATGGCGCTTTGAGCGACATGGAGCAATTCTGGCTCGCGCGTGTGCCTCCAGGTACTAGCAAG
>CAZJTM010000149.1:0-7898 GCA_964548925.1 uncultured Verrucomicrobiota bacterium
TCAACATCAGGGGCCACAGCTATCGTCTCAAAGAGCATACGTTCAGCAAGCAGCTCTATCCCAAGCAAGGAGGTGATGCCGTCTCCACCGCCCCACCATAGGTACTCTGTCGCGCAGGGGGTGGTACACTTTTACTTCGACAAAACTGGTACACTTTTAATCTGTCATTGACACTGGACCATGACGATCTGTTCTGCGGCCCCCAGGCCATCCACTGGGAACTCAAGGAGATGGGGATCCGACCGCTGGTGTCTATCAGCACCATCGAACGGATCCTTCGCCGCCAGGGTCTGACCAAGCGTCGCGGCAGGGGGTATGCGTCCAAGGGGAAGGCCTATCCGGCCCAGCAGCCCAACCAGACCCACCAGGCAGATCTCGTGGGTCCCCGTTACCTGCGGGGTCCGGTGCGGTTCTACAGCCTCAACGCCGTGAATCTCCGAACCTCTCGTTGCGGCCTGGAGCCCTTGTTGAGCCAGTCCGGGCAGAGCATCGTCGATGCGCTCTGGTCGCTCTGGAAGCGGATGGGGATCCCCTGGAACCTCCAGGTGGACAACGCCTGGAGCTTCTACGGCAGCCCGGCTCATCCCCGCGGGATGGGACCGCTTATCCGGCTGTGCCTGCAGCACCGGGTTGAGCCCTAGTTCATCCCCGTCAACGAACCTTGGCGCAATGGGGTCGTCGAGAAGTTCAACGACCACTATGACCAGAAGTTCTTCCGCAAGGTCATGATGGCTTCTGCCGAGGAGCTGCTGCATGCCTCCCGGCGTTTTGAACAAAAGCACAACAGCCGGTATCGCTACCGCAAACTCGGTGGGAAAACCCCGCAGAAGGCTCTGGCCCAAACAAAGCAAACCTCACGCTTCCCCAAGCAGGAGATAGCCCCCCGGATGCCCTTGGCATAGCCTGAGGCAGGTTGCTACCATCTGGTGAGGCTCATCCGCAGTGATCTTCGCCTCAACGTCTTCGGGGAGCTCTTCGCGGTTCCCCCGCAGGTTCAATACGAATACGTTGTGGCCATGATCTATGTGAAAGAACAAAGACTCAAAGGGTTCCTCGACCGGCAACATGTCGAAGAATACGCTTACACAATCCGGTAGCACACCAGGGCATCTGTAAACGATGTCCTGAAGGTAATAGTTGTCCACGATGTACTGAAGGCTATCATGTATTTGCTTTGGCCAGTTTCGTTTTTTATCTTAACTACTCGTATATTATACTCTCAACTGAATGTATTTCATCATAATTAAGTTACGCTTTTACTGTTCTCTCTTTCTGTATCTGAGAATTTACAATTCTGTATGATGTCTATATTTCGATATATTTTTATCATTCAGTATCTTCAACATTTACGTTGTAGATGCTATCTTTCCTATAGCTACAGAGAGACCTCCGAACAGGTACCATTCGTAACTGAGCAGGCCATAGCTTGCAATACTAAATATTATATTCATAATTAACCACACTTGCATCGAAGATTTTATATTGCTCATGAATACTTTATCTCTCGTATTTTCGATGCTCCGCTTTGACACATGCCATAAATTCACAATTATTGACTTAATGTACAGAATAAATATAAATAATCCTATTATTCCCAATTCTACCAATATTTCTGTGTACAGATTGTGAGATATCATTGCATGACCCGTATAATTTGCGTTTGCTTCCATCGATGTACCAATTCCATGCCCAAATATTGGTCTGTTTGTGAATACTCTCAGGTCACTTTCTATTCCATCCAATCTTCCTTGTGCAGTTACTGAGTGTTGTGAATCAGTGCCGATAATTGAAGAATATCTGTCTCTCAAATCAGCAGATAGTATTGGAATAAACACAATCATTGTAATTATTATGATTGCTGCTGAATATAATTTATTTTTACTTTTAATTAATATGGCCGTTATAATGATAAATAGTGCAATTATTCCTGATCTAGATCCTGTTAATGTCAATGTATATATTAATACTGGTATTGACACAATGCTAATCATTTTCATTACAGCATTCATTTTTGAAAGATAATAATAAAATGGCAAAATAGATACTATTACGAAAGCCAATCCGTTTGGATTTATAATGTCATGAGGTGCTCCTGATAGTCTGTTCATGTATTCTTCACTGTTTATTGTTGCAAATGACCCCCAATAATTTTCTGTAATATTTAAGAATAATGGCTCATATACTCTGATTGTCTGGACTATTAAAAATATCAATATATAGGTCTTCAATCTCTTCTCTGTCGTAAGTAATGATACTGTGAAAAAATAAAATATAATAACTTTCACATAATCTTGCAAATTGTGCAATGCGCTTCCTGGCCACTCAGCAAAAGGTATGCTAATCAATATATAAAATATAAGAATAATCAATATTTTTGTCGTTTCGTCTAAATTTCTTTTTTTTTCATCTTTCTGTTCTTTAAATATTAATATGACTGACAATGTCATACATATTAAAATATAGTCAATTCGAATTATTCCGAGAAATTCTATACGTGCTGGCAAATGAAGAAACCAACTTACTGTAAATAGTATGTACAGTATAAATCCAATGTTAATCATGTAGATCTATTGCTTATATATTGCAAATACTAACTTTTAGCGTTGCAAATAGAAAATCTGTATTTTCCAGATATTTCAGGATCAATATTATCTTTGTATATAATGTTTATGTTCGTTTCAATGCCAAATATATATTTGAAATACATGATCAATTCGCGTTCATTATTGTTGGTGTACATATTGTCTTTTACAATATATATTTTCATTGTATCGATCTTTTCTTGGATTATTTGCATCTGCAATATTCCTGGAATCTTTGTTAATGTATTTTCAATCAATGATATTCCTGCTACTTTAGATCCATCTCTTTTTAAAAGAAAATCTGCAACTCTTCCGATTACTTTTTCCATCAGCGGTAGACCTCTTCCGCATGTGCAGCTCATCATCTTTGGTATGCCGATATCTTCAATTTCATATCTAATGAATGGCATAGAATAGTTTATTAAGTCCGTTAAAATAATTCTACCTTGTTCACCTTCTTTTGCTTCAGTACCATCATCTTTGATAAACTCTACAATCAAATGGTCTATATTGATATGCATTCCATTATGCTCTTCGCACTCAGAGGCTATCAATCCTACTTCTTCACAACCATAACGATCAAATACTTTTACATTAAATATATTTTCTATTACAGTTCTTTCATTAGGCAATAACATCATAGATGATGATATAATAGCTTTTGGATTAATATTAGTAATATTATATTTATCGATGTCGATAGCAAGCATGTACAGAGAATGCGCATGACCAAATAATATACTTGGTTTTACCAATTCCCAATCATGTGCGAATTTTCGTATTTCTCTCATACTAATATTCATTGTATCGAGATATATTTTTGGATATAGAAAGTTGTCTTTTAATAATGTTTTTATGCTTGTTGGTATTTCTGGATTTCCCCACACTGCACCTATTGGTTCACCAACTTTCCAACCGGTCCATCTATCATGACGCCTTGCGCATGCATTTCTTAGCTCACTGCATTCTTCTGTTATGTATAGCTCCAGTGACTTCCCAGTGGAACCTCCAGTCTTATATTTTAATAAGTTGCTCATTTGATAACCATTTGTAATTATGGACAGTGCGTTCTTTCTAATTTCTTCTTTTTTTACAATTGGAATATTTAATAAATCACTTGGGCTCTTGAGTCTAGCTATGTCAATGCCGTGTAGACTGTATTTTTTACTATAGAATTCATTATTGTGAATGACATAGTCTATCAATTTTAGGCACTTATTCCACTGTCTTTCTCGCAGTATTTCATATTCATCATATTGTGTTAATTCCAATTTCTTCCAGTGTGTCAATAATGGACTTCTGTTTTTCAATACATATAATGGCTCAAATATATTTCTTCTAATTGTACTGAATGCTCTATTTTTTATGTTCATATAAGTTTACTGAGCTCTATTTGCCAAAATCATCTTATAGTACGTTTCGATACTATTTATTGAACTCTTCCAAGAATATCTATATTTTACTCTTTCTGAACCACTTTTACCTAAATTATTTCTAAGTTCACTGTTTTTTACGAGTTGAACTAGTGCATTTGCCATCGCATCTATATCGCCTGCTTCTACTAATATTCCTGTGTCTTCATTTATAACTTCGCAATTTCCACCTACTTTAGTAGCAACGACAGGCAATGAACAAGACATATACTCTAATAAAGCATTTGATAACCCCTCTTTATCTGAACTGAGTACTGCGATATCTGAACATTTTAGATACGGCTTCACATCTTTAATTCTTCCCATAAATAATATTTTTGATTCAACTCTCAACGATGTTGCCAATTTAATTAATTTTTCTTTTTCTTCGCCTTCACCTATGATGATTGCATTTACTTCAACATTACATAATTGTTTGCTCATAATTGCAAATGCTCTAATGAATACATCGATCCTCTTTACTTTTTTCAGATTTGCAACTATACATATCCATACATCCCCATTCTTTTTATTTACATACTCCGGACATTTTAATTCTTGCTCGCATATATCTACACCATTATGAATTACTCTTATTACATCTTTTCTCAGTTTCATGATATTCACGAGATAATTTTTTACTGCATCGCAATTTGCCGTCAATCCATCATATTTTTTATATATCAATGACATCACTGTATCATGAAAATAGTAGTACCATGGTTTTTCAGATTCCATGCCTATATCTCTTCTCCATGCTATCAACAAAGGCCTCTTCTTACAGAAGTATGCTGCAATATACGCTAATATTGTGGATTCTTCGAAATACGTATGGATTATATTGAAATCATTTTCCCGTAAGCAGGAAATCAATTTCATCACTACAGAGATTATGTTTATACGCTTTAGTCCTTTATAATCTAAAATATAGATCTTGCACGCTATTTTATTATTGCACATCCAATTAGATTTATATAAACAAATAAGAGATATTTCATATTCATTTTTGTTCATTCTCTTTATTGTTTCTAATAATTGTCTTTCTGACCCTGCCGTATCGGTACTAATTGTATCAATTACATATGCAATTTTGATTTTCTGTAAGTTTCTATTATACATTTTTGATTAATTTAAACAGCCATGTAAATATTCAATTTATCGAATGTGATCATCATTGTATAATATTTATTGCGTGGCAATTATTATTCTATATGTCCATTATCATTACCGATGTCTATATTTCATATATACATTTTTTATGATACCTATGTACACTCTGAATGAAAGAGGCCAACATTTCAGTGCTTTAATATAATATGACATTGAATCATTGTATATTTTGTTGATATAGTAATCACCACGATTACAATAACTATATGACAACGCTTTTCTAATCAACCTATCAGTCATGTTCACTTCATTATCTTCGAAATACTTTTTCATTATTTTGTCTGCTGCATTGAATCTATCTGATACGTTTTTGGACATCTGCCCTAGATGACCAATTCTATAATATATCAATGGGTCATCGACATAATCAAACTTATAATACTTAGAGATCCTCAACCATAAATCCCAATCAATGCCCATTTTGATCTGTTCATCAAAATATCCAACATTCGCAAAGCATTCTTTTCTCACGATGGATGAAGAAAAATATATAAAATTATCGAATATTAAATACTCACCAACAAATCCCCTTCTTGGCTTGAAATAACCTTTTCCTGATTTCAGGAATAACTCTTCGCCATTTGTGTTCAAAAATCGTGCAGTACTGTACACGACGCCAACTTTGACATCTTTGAATAAGATCAATTGCTTTTCTAATTTGTTGCTAAGCCATACATCATCTGCATCCAGAAATGCAATGAATTCACCCTTCGACTCGAATATCCCCCTATTCTTTGCATTCGCCTGGCCTCTATTGTGCTGCCAAAAGCATCTGATTGTTTCATGTTTTTTATACTTATTTATTATACTTTCAGAATTATCCGTTGAGCCATCATCAATGATAATTATTTCGAAATTCTTGAAGGATTGATTCAATACAGATTCAACACATTCTTCTATATATCTGCCATAATTAAAGCAGCTTATAACTACACTTACTAGCGGATTTTTCATTTCTCTCATATCGCAGATGTGATTCTCAATGTGGGCATCGGTCAGCATGACAATGAGCAGTATAGCCTGTGTGAATATACTCCGTCTGCTTTCGGTGACTTTTTATTTTTAATTGCAACAGCTATGTGGGACTTACCCACTCCAAGGCAGCAGCAAGAGGCTGAGATTTTCGCAATTGACGTTGCGTCTGCAGACGATCAGCTCCTTGATTACTCTGTCGAATATACCGCACACGTTCGCTGTGCTGGCGCACGAATTACTCTGTGTTGTCCTCCGATTCATCATCGACCACAAAGATTCATATTTCGCATTCTGTATTATCCTGCGCAAACATGCTGCCGATGCTTCATATACAAAATGCTCTCTATTATAAGTCGGAACAATTGCGGTTATTGATTGTATATAGTTAGTCACTACGGCTGTTTCCATAGTCTCACTGGAATCCACTCCAATATTGTAGCTCTTTCCGTCTTGCTGAAGAAAAACGTGATAATAACAAGATATAAAGGTATTGCGATCAGTAATAGCGTAATTAGCCGAGAATACGCCGGTATAGTTAGATATTGCTCAGACAACAATGATACGACAAATAAATATGTCGCCGTCCCCCCCACAACGTTAAGCACCTGAGCATAATAACGCTCCAATGACATTCCCAATAGCGAAGACACATAGTACGGCATCACAATCATTCGACTGACCAGCAGTGGGATTACTGTGCCATAACCCACCCCAACAATGCCGTAACTCTGAACCAGCACCATGCTTAACAGCAACTTACTGACACCCTCTACTAAATTTACACATGCAAAATATCGATGGCGCGATATAGCCATCAGCACATTGTTGGAAGGATTTTGAATGGACTCAATGATAATCCCGAATGTCAAGATTACCAATACGGGATAGGCATCTATATATTCTTCTCCGATCCACCTGATGATTAAAGGTTTGCCTATTAATATCAACAAACCGCCCCCGAACGTCGCCATAATCGCATTAATTTTTGTTGCAAACATCAATCTCTCTTGTATTTCTCGTATATTACCCGCAGCATAATCCCTGGTAAACACGGGTAATAGAAAGTTTGTGGCTCTATTTATCAGATTAATTACTGCCAGCGGGAAATTTGCGCCGACTGAATAGTGTGTTACAGCACTTGACGATAAAAACCAAGCTATGACGAACGCGTCAATTCTGTATCTCATCTGTTCGCCAATTTGCATTACAAACGACCATACGCTATATGAAAACAATTCCCGTATTTTGTATTTCTTAAAATGTTTCTTGCTTAACTGCATTGGCTTGTATAAATGCTTTGCAATCAGATAAAATATCAAATTTGACATGATCGATGTCACTAAGCCGATCGTTGCCAGTGCTACAATGCCATAACCTAACGACAGGAAATATACTGTAAGCCCGGTACTTAGTATCAATCCAAAAAAATGTGAGTATGTAAGCAGATCATATCTAACGTAGGCGCCCATTATTCCCGCAAAAGCCTTAAAAGGAAACTCCAGAGCCAAGTTAATTCCCATAATAATTATCGCAAGTCGCACAATTGCGAGATCATTAGGTTCTTTGACAAAATAATACGCAAAATAACTTACACCAATAGTCACCAGAAATATCAATATTGCCATGATGCAGTAGATAGCTAACGACGTATTGATGACAATATTCGTATTTTCATGGTCGTCTCTAGCAATGTACATCGTTACAAAACGCGTCACCGCACTGGCCAAGCCAAAATCAATGAAATAATAATAGCCTGTGA
>CAZJTM010000149.1:7908-11864 GCA_964548925.1 uncultured Verrucomicrobiota bacterium
TGATTGCCGACAGCATAGTCAATATTCCATACCACCGATCACCTAAATGTCTGATGATGAACGGCATCATAAAGAATGATATCGCCATGGCCACAACTGTGAATGATAGTCTAGCGATAGAGCTGCGGATTATTAAATTTGCGGTTGTCATGCTTCGGACAAAGACCACGAGGTCTAATAATTACATAGGAATGTTTTATAACTTATGTCTGCAAGGACTTGTTTGACGAATCATGCCATTTTTGAAACATGATTAGCGCGAATATTCGTTTATCGTTGAGTTCCCGCCCCTGCATATGATCGGCGATCATTTCGCGGATCTCACTTTTTCTCAGAATGCAGTCATGGCTTTTCCCCCCGCTCGACAGAAGATCATCGCTGAACGATTTCAGATCGGTTTTCAGCCACTGCGCCATGGGGGCGGCAAACCCCTGTTTCCGGTGATTCAAGACGGGCTGCGGCAGTTTTGCGGCCGCTATGCTCTTGAGCATGGCTTTCTTCCGCATTTGCTTCATTTTCATCTCGGCGGGGATCGTCGCGCACAACTCCATCAGGACGTGGTCGGTGAACGGGACTCTCAACTCCATGGAGTGGCGCATTCCAATCCGATCCGTCAGGGCCAGAATGTCCTCCGGCAGATAGGTCTTGATATCCTGGTAAAACATCTTGTCCAAAGGATCCGACGCGTTCTCGTCCGAGTTGAAGTAACCCGTCATCAGCTCTTCCGTTGCCCGGAAATCAATCACTGCGGCGATATCGGGGTGATAGAGGCGTGCACGCTCATCCGGATTCAGCATCGTCACGTACCTTGCGTATCTCTCCGGCAGAGGCAGGTGCGATGCCCGGACAAAACGCTTGAGATGGTTGACCGTGTAGTGCCCATTCTTCAATTCGGGCAACCAGTCAACGATCTGTGTGAGGAATCCTTTGGACAGAATGGAAGGCAGGTAGTCGTACAGTAGGCTGATTCGAAAACCCAGATACCGCTCGTAGCCGGCAAATAGCTCGTCTCCGCCCAGTCCCGTGAGCGCGACCGTCAGGTTGCGGCTCGATGCTTCACAGATGTAGTAGGAAGGGATCACGGAATCGTCGGCAAAGGGTTCGTCGAACGAATCGACGATATCATCCAGGATCGTCTCCACACGGGGTTCGACGAGCAGCTCTTGGTGTGCGCAGCGATAACGTTCCGCAACCATCCGGGCGCAAGGTCTCTCGTCCAGGTAGCCCCCCACATTACCCGAGAAGCCGACGGAGAAAGTGCGGGGGGGACCCTTCATCGCTTCCGCCATGTAGGCAACCACCAGACCCGAGTCTACGCCACCGCTCAGGAAGGCTCCCAGGGGAACTTCGCTGATCAGCCGCATTGTTACGGCCTCGGAAAAGATTTCCTCGAATTTGCCCGTGAAGTAGGATTCCGGCTTGCCATGCTCCGGCCTGAAATACAGATCCCAGTATTTGCGGATTGTCGAACCTGACTGCCTGATTTTCATGATATGGCCCGCGGGCAGCTTCCGGATCGACTTGTAGATGCTCAACGGGGCGGGGATATACCCGTAGGCGAAGTATGCGTCGAGCGCCTGAAAGTCCATGTCTCGCGAGACCTTGGGAGATGCCAGCAGGGCCTTCGGCTCCGACGCGAACAGCAGCTCACCTTTCCCCGTGTCGGCATAGAACAGTGGCTTGATCCCGACGCGATCCCGGGCGAGGAGAAGGGTCCGGGAAGGTCCGTCCCATAGTGCGAAGGCGAACATACCCCGCAGGAAGTTGACACAGTCATCCCCGTGTTGTTCGTAAAGATGAACGATGGTCTCCGTATCGCTTTGGGTGTAAAATGTGTGGCCTTCACCCTCCAGGTTTCTTTTCAGTTCCGGATAGTTGAAGATCTCCCCGTTGAAGACGATCCAGATCGTCCTGTCCTCGTTGTGAATCGGCTGCTTCCCTCCCCCGATATCGATGATGGAAAGCCTCCGCATGGCGAGACCGAGATCCCCGTCGATGTATCGGCCCTCGTCGTTCGGCCCGCGGTGGCGCAGCGTGTCGTTCATCGCCTGTAGGAGACCGGTTCCGACGGGTTCGTGAGAGCCGTAATTAAAGATACCGCATATCCCGCACATTGCGCTGTTCCGGGCCTCGAGAACCGTTCATTACCGCCTGCGGAGGGGTTGCCCCGTGCAGGTCGATCGGTTCTCGGCACCTATCCTTTCCTGGGTGTCCAGACGACTTGCTTGTGGCCCAATGCAAACTTCAAAAAGGCGTGCAGAGCCGCTACGTTGATGAGAACGAAATAATGAATCATGAGGACGATGCGAAACCCCGTATTCGAGATGCAGGGGGCCGCCAGACCCGCAGCATAGCCAAGCGTCTGCATCGCGAATAGGACGGCGTAAAAGGATGCCTCCGGGACGAGCAGCGCGTTCCCGATGTACGCGCAAGCGAGGAACACGAAGGACAGGTACCGGAGCACCTTGTGAGACCAGAGCTGCCAGGCGTACAGCGCATTCCTGCTGAAGCTGAGGAGGTGGCGCATGTCTTTCAGCGCCCAGAAGGCTCGCAGGGACACCCTCACCCTCATCCGGTATTCATCCGATGCCTCGGCGAGAGCGGTCTCTCTCAGGCACGCCCCAGGCTCGTACACCACTCGATAGCCCTGAGCGACCACATCGAGCGGCAACACGAAGTCGGGCAGCTGGTCCGCCCTCATGGGCCGGTACAATGCCTTGCGGACCGCGTCAATCCCGCCGTCCACCCCCACAACGGACCCGACGGCAGTTTCCAGAAAGCGCAGGCGGTTTTCATACCTCATGTACGCGGAGCAGCCGTCGCCGGTCACGCTCCCATCGGGGTTCATATAGATCATTTTCCCCGTCACGTAGCCGATGCCGGGGTCCTTGAAATTTGCTACCAGTTTCCGAATCGCGTCACGTTCATAGAGGGAATTCGCATCGGAAAAAACGATGATTTCCCCCCGAGCGCCGGGGATCGCAAGATTCAATGCAGAGGTCTTGCCGGCCCGCGGCTCCTGCCTGATCAGCTTCGCGCCCCGTTCCGCATATCCCCGCACAATTTCATCCGTTCCATCGTCGGAACCATCCGAAATGACGATGATTTCATTTCTGTCACCCGGATAGTCGAGCGCGAGCTTGTTCTCGATCGTCTTGCCAATGCATGTCGACTCGTTATACGCGGCGATGAGAATCGAGACGGAGGGGGTGTATTCCCCCTTTCGGACGGGTGCAGGCATCCATTTCGCGAGGATCATAAGAATCGCGGGATAACCTAGATAGATGTACAATAGGGCAAGAATAGACCCCGCAAACAGCCACTCTGCTGCTGACATGTATCGCCCGCCTCGCGTCCGATTCTCAACGATCCGTGTTGACGATATATTCCTTCGACCCCTGATACGACACTATTTTACAGGGGTTGCCGATCACGACGCCGTTGTCTGGGACATCTATGTTCACCACGCAGTTCGCACCGACGGCAACGTTGTTGCCCAGTGTGATGCCCCCGATGATTTTTGCGCCGGGACCAAGATATGCGTTGTCGCCGATTGCGGGTATCCCCGGGTTCCTGCCGCCGTACGTTGCGCCGATTGAAACATCCTGATTGATGTTGCAGTTCTTACCGATTCTCGCCTCGTGATTGACGAAGATGCCTCCGTAATGCCCGATGTACAGCCCTTCGGCGATTCGAGCGTTGTACGGGATGCAGATGCCGTATTTGTATTGATAGCGATTCATCATCATGCGGCTCATCAGGTAGAGAGGCATGAGTAGGATGCCTCCCTGTTTTGCATAGTTGGCCGTCCTCATCCAGAACGAGTACTTGTACCCCGGCAGCATACACAGGCAACGGAGAAGCGTTTTCACGTCTTTCGCGGCGCAATATCTGTACAAATCTTTCTGTATCTGATTCTTGTATCCGCTGAAATTCACTGCCGCCTGCCGCACCTT
>CAZJTM010000149.1:11874-16752 GCA_964548925.1 uncultured Verrucomicrobiota bacterium
GTGAAATGCTTCGTACGTTTTCGACCGTCACCAGTGCGCTATTTCTTGTTCATCACTCTTGCTGGATTACCCAGGGCGAAACACGAACAGGGGATGGACCTAGTCACGACCGAACCGGGACCGATCAGGGAACCGTCTCCGATTTTCACCCCTTTGGTCACGATACTTCGCGCACCGATTGTTACCCTGTCACCTATTGTCACCGCGCAGGATTCCAGACTTTCGCCTACCGGTTCTCCACGATCCCTTTCAATGGAATGGAAATCCGTATCCATGATGCCCGATTCTTCTATGTGAACATCATGACCCACTGTAATCGAATATCTCGAAGACAGCCGTGCGGCAAACAAGCCCGCGTTATTCCCTATCTGGATCCTCGCGTCCCGATGCAGCGTATACAGGGTCACAAACTGCTTTCTGTCGCCTGTTATGCCGCAGATTTTGCAGTTGTCCCCGATATTCAATGTCCCTTCCCCGCGAACATCGAGCCGCTTGTATAGCCTCAGCCCCTTGCCGATGCGGATGTTCTTCCCGAACAGTCTACACCTGAGCAGAAAGATTTTACCCCGTATGACGGCTACAAGGTCTTTCACCCGCGCATCTCCTGCATTCGCATCAGCCTGACTATCGGGACCGGACGAAGGCTAGGGCTCCCGGAGGCCAATTGATATTCCTCGATTCCGGCTCCGTAGCATACGGTGCCCAGGGAAACGACGCTATCATCACCGATCGTCGTGCCGCACAATATGCAGGACTGGGCTCCGACCCACACGTTTCGCCCGACCCGGATGACCCGCGACGGCATTTCACGATCCATCACCTCGTTTGCCCCCGCGGCAGGACATTCTGCAAGCATGCAGTCCTGGATCAGAGAATGACCGGCCATGATCCTGTCCCCGATCTCGATTCGCTCCCGGCAGCGTATCGTCACCCCTCCGAGAGAGCAGTTCACCCCGATATGCACTTCGGCATTCGGGTCCAGGGTGACGATGGTTACACCATCGAACATGTTCGTGTATATGGAACAGGATCCTCCGATAAACACTTTTCCAGGTCCCGACACACGAAACGTTTCATACATAAAAAATGGAAATACGATCCGGACCCGTCGGTTGACTAGTCTATAATAAAATACTGTGAACGTCCCCCGCAACAGGGCCATCAGTAAGTTTGCGGCCACTGCCGGGTTTGAACCAAATAGACTGACGAATTTCGATACGTTCGACATTGCAGCAAGACGATTAAGATTCCCTGTGCCAAGTTACCAATTTAGAAACTCAAGGAACAGGTGTATCTGTAAATATGCTCGCCTACCTTACAGCAAGCTGCGGGGTAGGCGAACAATCGTTTTTAGTGCAGATACGTATTGACGATCGGAATGACTTCTTCGACATAGGCCAGCGTGTTTCTCTCGGCCTCGTCAGAGGGCAATGCGGTCTCCGATACGACGATTACGATAGCCGCGGCAGTACTTCTTTTTTCGAAGGCATTGCGTAGAGTTTCCCACTTGGCCTGGGCCCTCTCCGTCACGATCCGGTTGTCGATGACATACCAGTAATATGCGGTTCTGCGCACCCCTGCTTCATTCCAGCTTGCCCGCTTGATTCTGACGGGACCGTCTTTTCCCTTCACCGCAAGGATGTCCGATCTCGTGAGCAGGATCTCGGAGGGGTAATTCGTGATCTTCGTCTCATAATTCTGGATGGGCATATACCCCACGTAGAGATAGACCGGTACCTTTGAAGCGGGGTCATCGTACCTTCTGAACAGTTCAACGCTCATGTTGAGGCCCTTGAACGGCCCGAACTTATTCGTTTCGGTCCGCCCTTCGAATGTCCCAACGGTCGCAGGGATAGCGTCCAGTGGCGCCGCGAGGACGGCAGGCTGCGGTGCCCGAAACACCAGGCCCAGCCCCACAAATGCGATTGTACACGTCGCAAGGGTCAGCGCCGCGATTTCTTTCCGGGTCCATGCGCGACCGAACCGATCACCATCGTGCGCACCGGGCATAGTCGCACGTTCTTCAGACTGCACCCTGTCCCTGCCCAGCAGGTGACTGATGAAAAGCTGAATGAGCAATCCGGTGAAGAAAATGAACGACACGTAAAACACGTCAGAGGGGCCGTGCAGCGGCCCACCCTTTTGAAACGAGGTGATGATGCCTATCGAAGCAACCCGAACCCCGTTCAGGAGGATGCCGATCGCGACCGCCGACACGATGAGAGCCGCCCGCTTGTACCACGACCTGTGCACGAAAAAAGAAAAGGGAATGGTGATCGCAAGCAGGGCCGTTATGTGGTTGATCCCGTTGCAGGCTTTAGCGACCTCCAGGCTGACATGCGGAAGGGTAATGTACTGTTCCGTCAAAAAGGCAGGCATTCCGACCCATTTCAGCATGCCCGATGCGAGCCAGGCGGTGATGAGCTGCAAATGGATGCTGATTCCCCCCAACAGTTCGTCGAAAAAGGGAAACATGAAGATCATGTATCCCACGGGGAGTGAAGAGAAAACCAGAACCCTTTTCCCGCCCAGCAGCAGGGCGAGGCCGAGGATCGTCACAATGAGCGATATCCCCTCCAGGGACCATGTCCCGGTAAACCGACCGGCCAGATATGCCAGACCGCCCAGTGCCGTCAGCCCGGTACCGGACCACGGCGCTGGCACCGTGGAGATATTGACGACTTCATGCCTTTTAACCCAGAAGATGTATACCCCGAACGCAAAAATGAGAAGCCCGTGCGAGCCGTCGTAGGTGAACCATCCCCTAACGAGCTTGACGAACGTATCGGAAAACACGATCGCCAACAGCACAAAGGGAAGAAGATAATAGATAGGTCGCTTTCTTAACACGGATTCACGTTTTGCATTCGCATTATCGCTGGAGACAATCGATGACCCGCCATACCGTTCATGCGTCGATGGCGGGTGTTGCATGAAGGCGCCGGCTCATTTTCGCTTGAGCGCCCGATCGAGCGCGGGCACTACGATCGGATCCAAAAGCTGGTACGCCTTCGTATTGAGATGCAAACCGTCGCCGCTGTGAAGGTCCGTCCTGAGTCTTCGGTCCTCGTCGCTCACACGGAGAGCCGCCTCGAGGTCTAGCACCGTGAGCTTCTCTGCGTCGGCGTAACTTCTTATCCAGTTATTATATTGCGTGATTCTTTCGAGCTGCATGCCCGAGGTCGGTCTCCCCAGCACGAATTTCACCGCATCCTTCATTCTTGTCATCAAGCTCTGCTGCCTGATGACCGGAACGACCGTCGTCGGCACGGGGATCACCCCTGCATCCCGGCACTCTTTGACCCAGCTTTTCATCAACTCCTGGTATCGTGTGAGGTCCCCGGGAAAGTACGCCGCGCACTCCTTGAGCAGAATCGCATCCGGCTTATTCTGCTTTCTCTGCAAAATCTTCCGCAGCGTCTGCGTCTTGTCGAACTGGTAATCCCCCATAAATTCAAAGCTGTACCGCTTTGCACCGCTCTCCTGCCCGAGCCTCTCCGGCAGCGAATCGATCCTCCAGGCCTGCCCGACAGACGCTCCGAGCAATACGACGTGCTTTTTCTTTGTCATCCCAAACCCCTCATCGTTGCACAGAATCATTGACACCAGGAAGAGCGCCGCGGCGGCCAGTACACAACCGCCAAGCCGCCGTAGTTGAGCAGTCTGACGTATCTCAGGGCGGGATACTGTTTTGACCTGTAAAGCGGGCTTTCGTTTGTTCGATCGGATCATCTGCTCCCTCCTATCGAAAACCAATCACGTCGGCCATGGAGGAAAACTTGAAATCGCTTAGCAGTCTCTTCAGTTTCTCGACCGTCCCATCCAGATTGACGTAATGCCTGAATCGGCTTAGGACGGATATATTGGCCATCCTGGGCTGATCCGGGTCGAATTCCCACGGGTGCACGTAGAACACAAAGGGCTGCCCTTCGCCGGCGTTGATCCTTGACAGTCCTTTCCTGATCACACCGTAGGGAAACAGCCGCATGTACCCGCCTCCGCTGACGGGGATATTGCAGCCCAGCACCTTGACCGTGGAGATCGGATACTCCACAATGCGGTCCCCACGCGATTCACCCCGATTCAAGTTCCGCAGCGGTATTTGTTCGAACCGGGCCGGCACAGGCGCACCGTTTCCACCATCCCCCATCCGTCCGACCAGGAAAGGAAATCGCGGCGCCGTCGGCATCCCGTAGCGGTCATGGTGGATGGGAAATATGCTGGAATCGTATCGGTATCCTTCCTCGCCCAGAATCTCCAGCGCCCAGAGCGATTTTTCCGTTATGGAGTAGCTGGGCGCCCTGTAACCGATCACACCCTTCCCGACGGCATCCTCCAGGATTCGCTTCGAAACCAGTACATCTTCCCGGAACTGCTCCGGGGTCATGCGGTAGACGAGCTGGTGGTCGTACCCGTGACAGGCTATTTCATGGCCCCGTCGTCCGATTTCCCGGATGAGAGTCCCGTATTTCTCGCCGACCCACCCCAGACAGAAGAAGGTGGCCTTGACGCCATGGTTTCCATTTGCTGCATCGAGGATGTCGAGAACCCTGTGCGTGTTGCGCTCGATCCTCGATTCGTGCAGCTGCCAGTTTTCCTTCGTTACCACCGACTCGAACGCGGAGACCATGTAATAGTCTTCGAGGTCGATGGTCAGGGCGTTGGTGATGGGGTTTAACACGTCTATTCCGTCTGTTCGGTCTGTTCGGTCTATTCCGTCTGTTCCGTCGGTCTACTACTAAGTATGTCAATTCCACTATTTCTTGGTGGCGCTGATGACACGTACTTTCCCCTCATACTCGAAAAAGCTGACATCCCCGTAAGCACCATTTCCTGCAAGCAGTCTCTCGATCAGTTTCTCCTGCCTTTCCCCGATCT
>CAZJTM010000150.1:0-16631 GCA_964548925.1 uncultured Verrucomicrobiota bacterium
CCACAGATCAAATTGCCTGCCGCGGGGGTCACGCCGCCAATCTGATTCTCATCCGCACCGTCCGCGAGGTAGATGCCGGAGCCCTGATTGACCAGCGTCTTTGAGCCGGTGACATCTACACCGACGTAATTGCCCTGCACGACATTGAACGGCGAGCGCACATCAATGCCCAAGACGACATTGCCTGCCCCGGGTTCCGTCCCGCCGACGATGTCCCCGATTGGGGACATGACGATGATGCCGGGGCCTTGATTCGGCAATGCCACCGTGCCTGAGATGTCGGTGCCGACATAATTGCCCTTGAAGATGTTCCCTCCGCCCGGCCCGCTCTGAACACCATACCCGCCGTTGCCAGAAATGATGTTCCTCGCTCCAGCCTCCGTGCCACCGACAAGATTGAAACCGCCGTACAAGCACATGCCATGACGGCTGTTGGCAAGAGCGCGGCTACCGGAAACGTCCGTGCCGATCAGATTGCCCTGAACCTTGTTGCCCGTCGCGCCGCCGATGTAAATGCCGTCGTAGCGATTGCCCGAGATGAGATTGCCCGCACCCACCTCGGTCCCGCCGATGATATGTTCACCAAAACTCACATTGACGCCGATCGTGTTGCCCAACGGCACTGTTCCGGTGACATCGGTGCCGATACGGTTGCCTTCGATGCGCGTTCCGCTCTGCGCATAGACTTCAATTCCCCAGCCGCCCTCCCACCAATTCCGGTTGGGATCGCCGTGGCCAGAGATCAGATTGCCAGCACCTGGCTCGGTCCCGCCGATCAAATTGTCACGCGATGGGTTGTTGTCGTGGATGCCATCAACGCGAATGCCGGCATAAGCGTTGGCCGAAATCGCCTTGGTGCCACCCGCATCCGTCCCGATGAAGTTGCCCTGGATGCGGTTGTTCAAACCCGGTTCGATGCGGATGCCGGTGTTGTTTCCGGAAATAATATTCCGGTCGCCCGGATTGGTTCCACCAATCAGGTTGCCATCCGAACTCTGAATGGAGACTCCAGCCCCGCCGTGCAAATCACTGCTGTTGGGAACGGCAGATGAACCGGTGACATCCGTACCAATGAAATTGCCGGCGACAATACTACCACCACCGCCCGACACCCAAATGCCTCCGCGCTCAAAGCCATTTACCACCAGTCCGCGCACCTCGCTCTGGCCCGCCCGGAGCAACAACCCGGGCGCGCTTCCATCAACTTGCTGGGAGCCATTCAAGATGATCTTCAGTACTGCGTTGTCTCCTTGGGCCAGCGTATTGGGGGACGCTCCTGGCTGGGAGTATCCATCAATTACCACGCTGTCAGTGATCACCGGCAACGGGGTGAGCGGCTGAATCGTGTGCGGGCCGGTGCCGGGGATGTTGAAGTAGATCGTGTCCCCACCGAGCCGCGAATTGGCAATCAGAATGGCCTGCCGCAGCGAGCCCTCGCCATCGTCGGCCACAGTGGTAACGATGAGCGCATTGACGCCATTTCTCACCACGCAAGCCGTGAGTGAGAAGGGAGAAGTGTTGCCGTCGGCATCGGTCGCTGTGGCGGTCACGATCCAGTCCAGCGGGGCCGATTGAGGAACCGAAGCGTTGAAAGTCACGTCGCCATTTCCGTCTGTCGTCACGCTCGTCGAGCCGAGGAAGATCTCGCCCTCCCCGTAGCCGGATGGATCGCGCGTCGGATTGGCGAAGAACTCAATCCGGTAAACGGTGTTTGGCTGGCTATCCAGGCTTCCCCAAACAGTTGTCTGCCCGGGAATGGTCGTTGCGAAGGAGACCACCGGGGAATTCTGAAGCCGGTTGGGACCGTCATCGGCGTCACCCGCGTCGTTCGGAGGGATTGTCCAGTCATACCCGGTGGTCTGAAACAGGATCGCGAAAGGCCGCTCCGCGCCGTTCCGGTAGATGCGGTTTCCCAAGATCCGGTTGTTGACTGGGTACGGCACGGGGCCTTCCCAATCGGCGTAAGCAACCTCCACTCCCCACCAGGAATTGCGCGCGATCAAATTGCCAGCTCCCACGGCTTCGCCACCGATCGAATTATCGTGAGCCGAGTAGCCAATCCACACGGCACCGCCGTTGGGCAACGGGAGCGTCCCGGAAGCGTCGGTGCCAATGAGGTTGCCCTCGACGCGATTGTCGTAGCAATTCTGTCCACTCAGCCCGAGGCCCATGTTGCGGTTGCCGGAAATCAAGTTGCCTTCGCCGGGTTGAATGCCGCCGATGATATTCCCGATGACCGGATAGCCGCCGTTACCGTAAGTCTGGATCCCGTTTTGGCTGTTGAGCGTTCGCACGCCCGTGACGTCTGGGCCGATATAGTTGCCGACGATTCGGTTCGTCCCGCCACCGAGCAGAATATTGATGGAGTTACCAGAGATGATGTTCCGCGCGTCGGCAACCGGGCCCCCGATGAGGTTGTTCGCCCCCCAGACCGCCAAACCGACATTCTGCGCCACATTGCCGACACTCGGGCCTTCGTACGAAATGGTCCCCGTCTTGTCAGTACCAATGAAGTTACCCTCCACTACAAATCCCTGACCAAAAAAAGAGACACCGTACCAGCGATTACACGAAACCACATTGCCCCGCACGGTGCCGTTATCGCCGCTCTCCACGCCGATCCCTGTTTCCTCGTTCCCCAAGGGCGCTGTCCCAGTGCCATCAAGCCCGACGAGGTTATCCTCCACCAGAATCGAGTTTCCAGACAGCCTCAATCCCACCGAGGCATTCCCTGAAACCAAGTTCCGGCGATACGTGCATTCATCGGACCAGAAGACTGCGGCGCCAAATTGGTTCGGTATCGCCCGCGTCCCCGCCGCGTCGGTGCCGATCCGGTTGTCCTCCAACAAGAGTCGGGCTGAACCGATCGCCAGAACCCCGCATGCTTGCTGGTGCCACCAAGACCAATTGTCTGGCTGGGACTTGATTACTGAGAGATCAATCACCTGGCCAGAAATCAGATTGTCTTTGATCACCGTGTCTGGCGCGACTTCAGTTCGTATGCCGGCGGCAGTAGGGCCTGTGTGGTAGCGAAGCAGATTGCCAGCCTCATCGAAATAGCCGTAGTCGTACTCGGGCGGACGCATGCCTCCTGCATTGGGCACCGCGTGGGCGCCAGACGCGTCCGTGCCGACATAGTTACCTGCCACCGTGTTGAGGCTGCTTTCCTGAATATTGATCCCCCACTTGTTTCCCGAGATTACGTTGCGGTTAGCTTCTGTTCCGGAGCCAATCGTGTTACCGTCCGAGTGAAACACCAGGATGCCCGCGGGGTCTGGGTAGCTTGGCAGCGTGTTTACGCCATTGCCAGCCGCCGTCACTCCGTCTGGTTCAACCCCGATATAGTTTCCCAGAATCCGGTTGTTGCCGACTTGGTCGGTCGTCGTGCCTTCCAATCGGATCCCGCTCAGATGAAAGCGGGTGATCGCCAACCCGCGTACCGTGTTTCCGCCGCAGGTAACAACCACGCCATTGGCGCTCTCTCCAGCGCTTTGACCATCCAATCGGATGATCGGCGTGCCTGCAAAACCCGGCTGGGTCGTGCCATCAATCACGACTGGGTCGGCCACTGTCGGCAGCGGCGAGGTGGGCTGGATCACGTATGGCCCCGCGCCGGGTAAGGCGAACACGATGGTATCTGACCCAAGACTGGCGTTGGCCTGCTCGATGGCCCACCGGAGTGAGCCTTCTCCGCTGTCGGCGGGGGAGGTGACAGTGAAGGTGGCTGCCTGGCTGGACAAGCAGGTGGCGAGCATAAACGTCACAGTGATGAGTTTGATGTATCGGTGCATGATGATGTCTCCTGGTTGTAACAACTGCTCCTGCGGAAAAGGCACGGTCCACTGGCGGCCCAGTGTCAACGGACCAATGCGCTGTCGGGAATTCCCGACACAACGCCTGGCGAACGCGACCACAGCCTTCATCCTGAGTTGGCATGGTAGGACTGGAAAGGACAGCAGGACAACCGGGAAAAGTGCGGCTTGGCCAATCCGCAGGGGTACGGAATCCGCCCAGGGCAGAGCGGGGCCTGCGAATTGAACCGGCAGACAAGGGGGCAGGCCGGGCGTGGGCGTACTCACCGCTCGGACGAAGTACCTGAGCCGGGAACTTCGCCCGCGCGCCGCTCAACCGCGTGGCGCTTCAACAGTGGCTTGACTCCGGCGCTTCTCGATGCAGGCGTAGGCGTTGTGGTTGTGGATGCTCTCCTGGTTCTCGGCCTCGACTTTGTACCACGTGATGTCCGGGTGCGCATTCAGCCGCAAGGCCACGTTCCGCACGAGGTCCTCCACGAACACCGGGTTGTCGTAGGCGCGCTCGGTGACATGCTTTTCGTCCTCGCGCTTGAGCAACGCATACAACTCCGAACTGGCCGAGGCCTCAATGATTTCGATGAGGTCCTCGATCCAAACGAGCTTCCGAAATCGCACCTGCACCGTGACTTCACCGCGCTGGTTGTGGGCGCCGCGGGCGCTGATCGCTTTCGAGCACGGGCAGAGCGTGGTCACGTTCGCCTTCACGGTCAGCACGAAGTCGGTTTCCTCGCCGCACGCGGCGGCGTCAAACCGCGCGGTGTAGTCCATCACGCTCTCCCGATCGGAGACGGGCGCCCGCTTGGTGAGGAAGTAGGGAAACTCCATCTCCAGGTGGGACGTGGCGGCGTTCAGTTTCCGCCGCAAGGCGTGCAGGATGTCCGGGATGTTCTCCACGTGAATGACGCTACCGTGGGCGGCCAGCACTTCGAGGAAACGGCTCATGTGGGTGCCCTTGAACTCCTTGGGCAGGTCCACGAACAGGCCGAGGGTGGCGACGGTATTCTGATGGGCGTGGGCCTTGTCGCGCACTTCAATCGGCAGGCGCAGGCCGCGCACCCCCACCTTGTCAATGCGCAACTCGCGATGGTCCCGCTCGCTCTGCTTGTCGCACAGTGGCTTGCGGGCACAACTCGATTTGCCCGTGGCAGGCGCTTTCCGGATGGCAACGGCTCGTTTCGGCATGGGCGGGAATCTAGCCGTTCTGTGGCCAGTTGCCAAAGTCAATCACGACTGAGCTGTATCCATACACGAGGCGGTCAACGCAAAGACGCAAGGACGCGAAGTTGCCAAGAGGCTGCGGACTCGTGCCGCGAGCCAGGCGCTTGACTCGCGGGCAGGTCGAAGCCAATCCCGGCTCGGTCCGGATTTCGTGCAATGCGCTCTCCAGCGCTCTCTAGCGACTTCGGGGCGTGCCGCGAAAACTCCGACGACGACATCGGAGCGCGGCTGCTTACCACCCACGCAGGGCGGCATGCACTCTCGAACAAGAATGGTCGTGCCCCGTTATGGTTACGACTTCCCAGCGCTGTGTTTCGTCGCCGTGGCATCTTGACGTTGGAGGCCGGTTGCATCGTTCCGCCTGAAATCGCACGCGCGAGCAGGGCGAACAAATAAACCGCCCCCAGGAAATGGTTTTTGACAGCGTGCGCAAGCCCATTGACCATGTCCCCGCATGACCGTTCGCGTCCGCCAACTGCTCGCCGCCGTGCTGGCCACCCTCGTGGGGACTGCCAGCGTGTTTGCCGCCGAAACCTTCCGCGTCGCCACCTACAACGTGGCCAATTACCTGGATCAGGACGGAAGCGGACGCGCGGCCAAGACGTCCGCGTCCCGGGCCAAGGTGCGCGAATCCATCAAGGCGTTGAAGCCCGACGTCATCGCCCTCGAGGAGATGGGCGAGGTCAGTGCGCTCCGCGAGCTGCAAAGCTCGCTCAAGGCCGAGGGATTGGACCTGCCGCACTGGGAGCACGTCAAAGGGTGGGACACAAACATCCACGTGGCGGTGCTCAGCAAGTTCCCAATCACCGCCCGCCGTCCGCATACCAACGACTCGTTCCTGCTGAGCGGTCGGCGCTTTCGCGTCAACCGCGGCTTTGTGGAAGTGGACATCGAGGTTTCGCCCACCTATCGGTTCACCCTCTTCGCGGCGCATCTGAAGTCCAAGCGCGCCGTGCCGGAGGCGGACGAGGCGGAATTGCGCCTCCAAGAGTCGAGGATTCTGCGCGAAAAAATTGACGCCCGGCTGGCCGCCGACCCGCGCGCGAACATCGTGGTCGTCGGCGATTTCAACGACACCAAGGACGCGCGTTCCACGAAGGCCATCATCGGCCTCGGCAAGGGGAAGCTCGTGGACACGCGCCCGGCGGAACGCAACGGCGACACCACGCCGCCGGCCAATCCAAACTGGGATCCGCCGAACATCACGTGGACGCATTTCTACGGCAAGGAAGACAGCTACAGCCGCATTGACTACATCATGGTGAACCAGAACATGGCGCGGGAGTGGGTGAAGGAGGAAACCTATGTCCTCGCCTTGCCAAACTGGGGGCTGGCCTCGGATCACCGTCCCATCGTGGCGACCTTTACCGCGGAAGACAAATAGCCACGCGGGGTTCGGCTGTCGCCATCCCCATTGAGCCAGGAAACCCGTTCCTCCTGAAGATGAACCGCGCCGAGACGCCGCCACGGCTCAAGTGGTCAAGGCGCGATTCCTTCAGGCAGTTCTTTCCACGAGCCGCGGATGCCCCTCCCAAGGATTCGAAGCGTCCAAGGATGATTCCGATTGAATCCTTGAACGCTCTGAATCCCCGGGAAGGTTTCTGGCAAAGGCGAACCTGGCTTTCACCCAGTCAGGTGCGGCTCAGTAGGAGTTCGTCGAGCTGCGGCTGGAATGGTAACTGACCCAGTGAAGGTCAGGGTCACCCGCGGGGGCGGACAAGTTGTTGAGGTTGGCGTACGACACGATACGGGCCACTTGATTGCTGGCCAGCGTCCCCCGCCACCTGTGCAGTTCATAGTGGCCATCCGCAAAGGCGAACCCGCCGCCGCCTTCGTGGTGGCTGGCAGGCACATCCACGAACCTGGTGGCGTACGGACTGAAAAGCCCCGGATCATTCAGCGAGTCGGGATGTTCCTCCGCAAACACCCACGTCTCCGCCGGTATCGGCCAGGCGAATTCCGACATGCGCGTGACTTGTTTGTAAAGTGGGAACCACGCACCATCTTGGACGTTCCCGCCGCCCACGCACGCACTCATGGAGTAGCTCCGACACCGATTGACCCACCCGCGGGCACGCTGCACTTGGCTTACGAAACGATCGCTCGGACAACGGAAACGGGCTGGCTCGGCCTCCATGTACTTTGTCAGCTTGGCATACCGGTCGTTGAGCAGGTAAACCGTATTCGTGTTTTCCGTCGAGGTGCTCCAGTCGAGCCAGCCGGTTGCCCATGGCGCGTCGGAAGACCCCACTCCCGGAATGTAACCGCCCTGGAAGTTCATCACCAAACGGCCATTGTTGTCAGCCGCGTAAAACTGCCAGGCCCGGACAAGCTGGCCTAAGTTGGCGGCACAGTTGATTGCTTGCCCCCGCCCGCGCGCCCCCGCACGAGCCGGCACCAAGGTGAGACCAAGCAAGGCAACCAGTGCGACGACAACGAGCAGCTCAACCAAGGTGAAGGCACGTTCCGTGTTGGTTTTCATAGCTTGATTCAAATGGTTGCGGTTGGTTTCGATCCGGAATCAGCGATTCCAGACGAGCCGATAGAACCGCTGCGGCGCGCTGCCCGCCGTCGCGTCGGTCACCGAGGCGTAGGAGCCATTGACGGTCACACCGGCCCCGAGATCGTGCCAGCCGGGGTCGCTCAAGGAGTCTTTGTATTGCACGAGACTGGGCAGGATGGACGTCGCGGGCCACGTCAGAATCGTCTGGCCACCCAAGCGCGTCACGCTGACCTTCGGCGTGCCCGCGTCCAAGTCTGCGGCGAAGACGTCCAGTGCTTCATTGAAATCTCCGAGCATCAGGTCGTTGGCAATGCTGGTGAAGGCAACGCAGTTCGCGCCGCCGGCCAGGGCGAACCCCAGCGACATGCCGTTGGCAGTGGCTGCATCGGTATGGCGGTGCGTGATCGCGGTCATCTGCCCCGTGACGCGATCGTATAGGAAGAGATCGCTTGTGTCGTTGCCGTCGTCCGGTACCAGGTCGCTGGCGAAGCTGCGGAAGACCACGAAGCGGCCATCGGCACTCAGGCGCGGCTCGTAGGAACGGTTATTGCCCGCAACGACTCCGCCAGGCGCGGCGCTGATCAGGGTCACCCCCCGCGTCGCAAGATCGCACACGAACACATCATCCAAGTTGTTGGTATCGGTGCCGCTCAGCGGGATATGGCTGCAGAAAGCGGCGTAACGGCCGTCCGCATTCAACGAAACGTAGTGGTTGCCGGCGGGCGTTCCCGCGGCGATGGTCGTGTTCGTGCGGGCGACCACATCCGCCACCACGACTACATTCGACACCCCGAGTTTGCCCATGATCGCGAGCAGCCGGCTGTTGCCGCTGAAGGCCAGGTCGGAGATGCCGCTCAAGGTGATCGCCGTGCTAACGCCCGTCTGGAGATTCTTCACCCGAACGGCAGCGGTCGCCGTGTAGCTCTGGAAGGCGACGTAATTGCCATCCGGACTCAGGAGCGGTGCGGTGTGGGAGGCATTGGAAGGGTCGCCCGGGAAATTGGTGCTGGCAAGGATCGTGGTGCCCGCCACCATGTCCCGCACGAAGACGTCGTAGCTGAAGGAGTCCGCGTCATTTGGGGCCAAGTTGTTCGCCGGGCTTTGGAAGGCCACCCAGCGCCCGTCCGCGCTGATTGAGGGCGCTTCGGAAATGCGGTTGGCGCTCCAGCCATTCGTGGCAACGCTGACGAGCGTTGTGGTGCCCGCCATCCAATCACGGACGAAGACATCCGCCACGCGGTTGGTATCGTTCGGCACCAAATCGTCCGCATCACTCACAAAGACCACGTAACGGCCATCCGCGCTCAGTGTCGCTTCAGAGGCGTAACCACTGCTCGCGCCGGTGCCCAGATGATTCGCGCTGATCAGGGAGGTCGTCCCGTTTTGCCGGTCACGCAGATAAACCTGTTTCAAGTCGTTCGTCACCCCGGGGACCAGGTCCTTGGCGAGGCTCATAAACACGACGTAACGGCCATCCGCGCTCACGCCGTCCCCGCCCACATTGCTCGCTCCATTCGCGGTCAGGCGCGGGCGGCTCGTGTCCATCACGGAAACGAGTTCATTGGTTTCGTCCGCCATGTTCCGCAGAAATACGTCGTAGGCATCGTTCGCGTCGCCGCGCACAAACCCCGGGCTGCGGCTCTCGAAAAGGACGAACCGGCCGTCGGCGCTTAGCGTTGGGACGGTGCTCCCGGCGTCTCCGGTGCCGGCGCCCCCAGCGTCCGCACTGGCCAGTCTGGTTTTTCCGGCCTGCAAGTCGCGCCAATAGACCTGAAACGCTCCGTTCACGGCGTTCGTGGTCAGGTCCGTGCCACTGCTGAGAAAGGCCACGAACCGGCCGTCCGGCGTGATGGCCGGCGAATCGCACACTCCGTTGGTGCTGGGCTGGCCCGCGAAATTGGCGCTCACCAGCGTGGCGGACTGCGTCTGCGCATCCCAGACCCAGACCTGGGCGCCAACCGTGGTGGAGGCTTCGGTGAAGGCCACCCACCGGCCATCCGGAGTCATCACGGGTCCGAAGGAATCCGGCGTGACTGAGGAAATGCCAAGGGCATTGGTCGAGATCACGTCGAGACTGCCGGTGAGCAGATCGCGTCTGAGGACCAAGAACGCGCTGCCAGTGCTGGTCTTGAAGGTCACGAAATGGCCGTCCTCGCTCAGGACCGGTTGGAACGAGGCCGGCGCGGATGCGGCACTGACATTCGTGCTGGCCCAAAAGGTCTGCCCGGCAATCAGATCGCGCACGTAAACCTCCTGAACCGTTTTGGCCGTGCTGGCCACCAGGTTGGAAGCGGTACTCGTGAAGGCCACGAACCGGCCATCCGGGGTGATGGCTGGCGCGACTGAGAGATTCTGCAGGTTGGCGTTTCCCTTGCGCGCCCCAACACTGACCAAGGTCGTCACGCCCGTTTGAAGATCGTGCCGGAAGATGTCCGGAAAACTGTTCGCGTCCTGCGCCACCAGATCGCTGGCATCGCTGGCAAACGCCACATACCTGCCGTCCGGCGTGATGACCGCGTCGTAAGACGCGCCGTTCCCGCTGCCCGTCGCAAGGTGGTTCCCGCTGATAAGCCGCGTGGTGCCTGCCACCATGTCCCGCACGAACACGTCGCTCGCGTCATTATCATCGTCGGGCACCAAGTCCGCGGCGTCGCTTTCAAAAACCACGTAGCGGCCATCGGGCGTGACAGACGCGGTGAAGGTGTTGCCGTCGCCGCCGGCGGAACCCTGAGCGTTCACACTGACCAGTTGGGTGATTCCGTTCGTGCGGCAGCCCAGATAGACTTGAAACGTCGCGCCGTCGCACGGGGTGGTGACAAGATTGTTGGCCATGCTGACGAACAGCACAAAACTCCCGTCGGGCGTCACGGCCAGCCCGAATGAATCACCACCGGCCGAAACGCCGGTGGCCGCGTCCGGGTCCGCAAGCGACACGGCGCTCACTCGAGCCGTTTGCGCGCGTGAGGCGAACACGGCGATGCATAGGCAGGCAACCAATAGTTCAATCAGGAATGCTCTCTTGGATTTCATATTCTCTCTCCCGGACGCGCAAACGGTAGCACAGCGAGCCGAAGCTTGGCAAGGAGTTTGGCGAGATGATAGAGTGAGAGCCGCATCTCAGGGCGCGCGTCGCCCGGTTCGGCCAGGGCTAAGCACGCTCCTTGCCCGCCGACGACGCGAGTTCGTCGCCGGAGCGCAAAAACATCTCCGCAGCCGCATCGGCAAACCGGAGTCCGCGAGGGGTCAGGCGAAATCCGCTTTCGTCCCACTCGGCGTTGCCCTGCTGGACCAGCGCGCGCATCTCCGCCGCCCACTCGGCACGCAAGTCAAAACCGGTCACGCGTGTGAACTCGTCAAAAGGCCAGCCCGCGACCATGCGCAGTCCAAACGCCGCCGTCTCGCCGGCACGGCCCAAGGGCGACAACTCCTCCCGGAATTCCAAGGGGCGCTCACCCGCTTCCAGTCGCTCGCAGTAAAGCCGCGTGTTGCTCACGTTTTTCGTCCGCACGCCCCGGACGTAAGTGGTCGCGCCAGGCCCAAGCCCGAAAAAGTCGCCGCCGCTCCAGTAGTTGACATTGTGCCGGCAGGCGAACGCCGGAAGTTCGCCGGGCGGTGGGACACCTGCGGAAGGTGGTGATCCCCGGCGGACATCGCGGGCGAAATTGGCGATCTCATACTGGCGATAACCGACGTGCGTCGCCTGTTGGACTAACTCCTCGTACATGGCGCACGCCAGGTCCTCGTCCACGTCGAATTCCCCGGCCTTGAGCTGATGGAAGAGCGGCGTGTCCTCCTCGTAGATGACTTCATAGGACGAAAGGTGCTCGCTGCCCAACGCCAGTGCCTCGCGCAGCGTGGCCTGCCACGATTCCATCGTCTGTCCGGGGATGGCGAACATGAGGTCCAGGTTGAGGTTGTCGAAGCCGGCCTTGCGCAACAGGTCGAAGGACTTGAAGACTTGTTCGCGGCTGTGGATACGTCCCAAGCGATCGAGCAGCGCCTCGTCCAGCGATTGCACGCCGAGCGAAAGGCGGTTCACGCCATGATCGCGCAGCAGGCGGGCCTTCGCTTCGGAAACCGTCGCCGGATTGCATTCCACGGTCCACTCGACCGCACCAAGGAGTCCGAGCCGATCCATCGCCTGGAAAACCTGCTCCCACTGAACCACGCTGAGCAACGAGGGGGTGCCGCCGCCAAAGAACACCGTCCGCGGTCGAAGTCGTGGGGCGACGCGCTCCATCTCCCGGGTGAGCGCGGCGACGTATCGAGCGATGGTCTCCCCGTCGGCGGCTTCGGAGTAGAAGGCGCAGTATTGGCACTTCCGCGCGCAGAACGGCACGTGGACGTAGAGACTGGTGACGGGCGCTGTCGGGCTCGGCGGCACACGCGCAACCTAGCCGAAGTGCCGCGGAGGCACGAAACAAAAACCGCCGCCGCAGCTTCGGTGGCGCAGTGTGTCGCCGGAGCTGCCTCAGTGGCCGGCCTGCGGTCGGGGGCGTTCCGCCTGCGGAGGAAGATTCAGGCGTTGCACGTTCTGCGCCTTTAGCCCCCGCTCGCTGGTGGCCACTTCGAAGCTGACTTCTTCGCCCTCCACGAGGGTCCTCCGGCCGCCCACAATCGAAGTGTAATGCACGAACACATCCTGCCCGGCCTCTTGGGCGATGAAACCAAAGCCCTTCGTGTTGTCGAACCATTTGACTTTGCCACTGGCCATACGTCGTCTCCAAACACACCCGGGCGCTGGTGATCCACGCGTGAAGAGAACCAATTCCGTCCGGAACCGGGTTCACGCCAGTTCAAGGATGGCAAACGTCTCGGGTTGAGTTCGGACAATAGAGATCAGGCCGTCCCGCGTCAATCGTCCGATTCCGGCGTTTTCAAGGTTGCGCGACTCGGATAGTTGGCGAAGCAATTGCCAACAAAACCAACACCACAATGATGAAGGGCGTTCCCCACCGGGTTCATTCCACACGCAGCACCTGCTCCAATAATTCTGGCAAGTGGTTGAGCAGCGCTTGATCCTGGGCGACAAGGCTGGCGCCGGCCTCCTGGCCCGCGGCGAGCGCCGCCGGCCGGCTGTCTCCGGTGAACGCGATGATCGGGAGGTGGCTGGTCGCCGGGGCGGATCGCGTTTGCGCGATGGCCGCCAGAGCGTCCCCTCGCGAGGCCTGCAAGTCCACCAGCGCCAACATGGGCAAGTGCTGTTCGGCCGCCGTCGCCAGCGCCCCGGCTTCGGCAACCGTCTGCACGCGGTAATGAAGGTCCTGCAACCGGTTGACCAGTTGCGAGCCCGGCAAGAGCCGCTCGTAAAACACCAACGCGAGAGGTTGCGTCATGGCAGGCAGCTTGTACGTGACGGGGAAAAATGCAAAGGGATTTCCCGAAGCCGCCGTTTCGGCTCGCGCCACTCCCCTGCCCCGTTTCGTGGTCAGCACGATTGACCCTTCCGCTCGTCCCGCGTAAAAGCTTTGAGAACCTACGACCTGACGTGGTCCGGCGCGCTCGCGACAGCAGAACCGCACGGGCGATCAGTCCCTCTGCCAAAGCACTGTCACCAGTTCTCGTGTTGGCTTCGAAGGGGATGCTGGATGCACACGCACGGCGGGGATGGACGCGGGCAGTATCAACCTGGCCGTCTTCCGCCAAACCAGCGTTGGCATCGTGCCGGAGTTCCACGACCTTGAGTTCGACCAATTCCACCCGGCATACCACGCAGTGAATTCGGCGAGTCTGCCTCGCTTCGGCGTGGGGGGTGTCCGAAAGCCGCTTCGCTGTAAAGCGAGAGGCTGTCGCCTTTGGTCATGGCTTCTGTGTCCTGTTGCCCATTGGGTCCTTTCCCAGCAGTTGTTCCAACGCTGCCAAGCGCGCCGCCTGTTGGGCAAGTTGCATCCGCAGCGCCTCCAGCATTTCATCGAGTCCAGTGGCCGAAGGCCAATGCCCAACCGCCTCGCAGTAGCCAACCTCGCCCACCGCACCTTCGGATGCGTTCAGCCGTTCCCGCACAAGGCGTGGCCGCTGGGTGAACAACTTGGCAGCGGGATGGTGATCATTACCAGCGGCCGGTTGGTGGATTGCCGCCCCAGCCAAAGTGAAAGCCGGAGAGGCATTCGTGTGGACCAGAAACTTGCCGCTGCCCTCGACGAGGATATCCTTGCCCCTGATCGTGATGTCCCCGTTCTTACGCATCCGGAGGGAAGCATCTCCCGTTTGCAGCAGAATCTCATCACCCGCGTTGACCGTCAGAACCTTCCCCATCCCCAGGCTCAGATTCGTGCCCACGCCCAACTCGAAGTCGCCGAGGACTGCGCTGTAAAGATGCCTCCCCAACGTGGCCGTGACGTCACCACCCGCGGTCAGGAGATACGTTCCGCCGACGGCGACACTCAGTTGGCCGCCGACTATTTCACGGGAATCGGTGGCAACCATGCGTGTCGCGGCGCCGGTGACCATGTTGGTGAACGCGCTGCTTTCAATCGCAATGCTCCGCGCCGTGAACGTCAGTACGCCCTCCGCCGCCGCCGTCAGGTTGCTGCCGGCGAGGCTTCCGGACGAGGCCGCAAAGGAAGCCAGGCCGGCCTCAAGGGCGTAATGAGCCGCCGGCGCGGGTGTCAAGGCTTGGCGCGGGGACAAACTGGTGAAACGCGTGCCGCCATTGGTCTGCACGCTGATGTGCAGCCAGCGTGCTCCGCCCGCATACGCTCCGCTGCCAAAATCCAATTCCACCATAAACAGCCCATTGCTGACCGCCACCGCGTCATGCGAGAGAAGTGGGCCGACCTGGTTGCCGGAAAGGGGTGCGTCGTAGAGGCGGAATCGGAAGTCGTACAAACCTTCAGCGGCACTGCCGTTTTGCCGCAACCGGCCTTGATAGGTGAAGGCCGTTGCAAACGGCTCGGCCCACAAGAAGTTCGGCAGTGAAGCGACCAAAACAAACAACAGGGATTGGCGAAAAAGCGCATTCATAACGTCTCCACGTGGATTTTGGGTCCGGGCGGAGAGCAGTTGCCAAACGAAAACCGCCAGGAATCCAGCAGCCGCTTTCGTCCCTCGGCCTGACTATAGGACCAACCGCAAACCGGACAACGGGTTTCTCAGCAAGAGACACTTCTTGGTTGCGGTTTGACAACCGCAGCTACGAACACACGCCGCTACGGTTGGAAGAGGCGGTAGAACCGGTTGCCCGTGGGCGGGTTGACGATCAGCGTTTTGGTGGTGCCGTTGTCCGAAATTCCGCTGGTCACGTTGCTCCAGTTCACCGAAGTGACACTGTTGGTGTTCACCTGCAACGTCCAGCCGGTCGAGGGTGAGGGCCAGGTGACAGCCACGGTGTTGGTGGTGGTGCGGAAGATCGAGAGCAATGGCGCGCCGGGCGTCTGCACGGCGGAGATGATTCCCCAGAAACCACCCTGCAACGTGAAGTTGCCCCCGCTCATCGTGCCAGCATCCGGTTGCCCAATCGTGCCGGTGACGGAATAGACGCCGCCCGTGCTCGTGCCGCCGCCGCCGTCAATGGTGTACCAGTCAATCGAGTAATTTTGCGCCGAAGCACAGAAGCTAAGAGCGGAGAGCAGAAAGCCGAGGAGCGAGCGCAGGAAGAAAGCCGCGGGCGTTTTCATAATCTTCAAGCTGGTGTTTTACTGGCGGCCAATCTTAGCCGGTCCGCCGTAGGATTCAATCTTCATCGCTTTGTTCACATGCCGCGTCTCGGGACTGGTGCCGGCTTTGATGTGCAACACGCCGCCAGGGTAAACCTCGGTGACTCCGTCGGCAAACGTGTTGAAAGGGCGGTCAAAGCTGCCGTCCTCCGTGCCGCCGTAGGCGAAATCCACCCAGGTGTCGAAGTTGGGCTGCACCTCCACGGTGATTTCGTCGGCGCCAGCCTGGAACGGACGGACCATCAAGCGGGTCCGGGCTTCTACTCCGTCGTAGTAGCGCAAGAGCGGCGTGACGCTGCCGCTCCCCCAGGCGCCGCCTCGTCCGCGGGCCAAATCCGGCGAGCCGGCGTTCATGATGGCCACCAACCCGTCCCACCAGAAAAGCGTGTAGGGAGATGTGCCCGCCGCCATGACGTGTGTGCCGCCATCTGGACAGACGCCGGGATTGCGGACCAGACATTGGCACTTGCCGCAATGCCACCATCCCCGCGTCCCGAGCGATTCAGGATCGGAATCGAGGCGCAGACGGTAATCGCCCGTGCCGGGATTGTGCTGGCCGCCCGCGGCGCAGACGCTTGAGCCGAGGTTTGGCAAATAGAACAGTTGACTACACTTCCTGCACCAACGCCAGCCGGGGATCCCCTCAACGCTGGGGTCATCGTACGGCAGGCAAATGTGGCTGTCCTCCGCCTGGTGGACCGTGTTGGTGCTCGGGCAGGGGCGGCCAGTGCCGTCCGCAAAGAAAAGGCCCTGGCAGTGTTTGCACTGACGCCAAATAGTCTCTGAATTGGGGTAGTAGGTTCGCGTGTATTCGACCGGGTCCTTGTTGCTGTTCTGCCGCACATGCCAGATGACCAGCCCGTTCTGGCTGACATCCCAATCGTAACCCCGTCCAGCGCTCGCCGTGGTGGCGGTGCGGTATTCCAGGATGAAGAACTCCTTGGTGTTGCGGTTGGAGTCCGCCGGGTCATACAGGATCACGGGCGCGTTGTTCCGCATCAACTGAGCCGCAGGCAGTGTGAACAGGCCGCCCTCGCGCATCGAGTGGATGCGCGGTTCGCACCAGGTTGTCTGCAGTTTGTGCCAGGGATCAGGCAGGACAATGCGTACCCCACCGCTCATAATCGTGAAGCCGTAGCTGAGATTCTTGTCAGGGCCGTAAATGTCGCGATGATGGTCGCCTTGCATCACGTGAATCAGTTCGTGGTTCACGACGGCGAGCGGCGTCTCATTCACATCTTGGAAGGTGAACTTGCCGTCATACTGCAGCCAGGTGTTTGGCAGTGGGAGTCGGTAGGGGCCGCGGGCCCCACCTCCAATCGTCCTATCGTTGGACAACAGCACCAGAGTGCATTCATCGCCAGAAATGATGCCCCCGTGGTTCACGTCACGGTTGGTGATCGTGGCAAAGCTGGGTTTGAGCGCAGCGAGCCAGAGGAAGTT
>CAZJTM010000151.1:0-16200 GCA_964548925.1 uncultured Verrucomicrobiota bacterium
CAAAGGGGAGCAGCCTCGGGTAACACCGACTTTTGGCGCAACGACCCCGCGCGCCCCCATGCTCGGGTAACACTTACTTTTGGCTCACTACGCCATGGCAAAATTCGAAACAGGAAGGACTCGACGGCAGGTGGGGGCAATATCTCGGGAGGATGCCGCACTCGAAGGCGGACACCGGTTCACCTTTGTCGGCGGAGGACCAGCTTGCAGAACTGCCGGGGGCTGGAATGGCTGTCAATTGGGCACTGTGGGGCGGTTGCCGGTCAACCCCGACCATCCCGAGTAAACCTGGCTGGAGCTATACCGCGATCTGAACCTTTTGCCCCGCTGGAGTGGTTGCGGACGAGTATTGACGGCGGCCCGTGATGTCGAACAGCGATGGCGCAAGATCTGCGCTTCTTGTGCTTCCGGGTTTTTCTGTTGGCGCAGCATGGCCGATGAGGGTGTTCCCGGTGCGAACCGAGGCTCGAACCCCTCGACTGGCTGGCGCTATGCCTCCGGGGCACGCGACGGTTGCCCAGGGGAGTCGCCCGGCTTTGCCAGTGGTTGCCGGTCATAGACGTCGCCGTGCTGTTTGGCCTGCACTGTTACCCGTCGAGGCCATTGATAAAACCAACCTCACCAAAGCGCTCAGCACGCACGACCTGACCGGCTTGGAGTCGAATGGCCTACGGTTTCCGCGATGACGAACACTTCTTCAATAAACTCCCGCCGCCTTCCGCAGAATTCCGCGATGAACCTTCCTTTTCGGTGTGTTTCTTCTGTGAGGCGACGAATGCAGTTTCCTCCAGCATTGAGCGCGGCCTCGGTGTCCATTCATCTGAGGCGACGCGGAGTTTGCAAAGGGGTTGCGAAAGCGCTTTACACCGAACCTCGCTCCCTCTAACTTCCCGCCCGAGAAGAAGAAGTATGGAAGCAAAGAAGAAGACGATTGACGGTTTCAAGCTGCACGAGAAGGACACGGGGTCCGCAGACGTGCAGATCGCCCTGTTGACCCAGCGGATCAATCACTTGACCGATCATCTGCAGTCGAACAAGAAGGATCACAGTTCGCGCCGCGGCCTCCTCATGATGGTCAGCCAGCGCCGTTCGTTGCTGGATTACCTGCAAAAGACCGATTTCAAACGCTATCAAGCTGTGACCAAAAAGCTGAAGCTTCGTCATTAAGATTTGCGGACAGACTGGCGTGCTGCAACCGCAGAGGCGCCGGTCTTCTGTTTTGTTTTCGGGCCGGTTAGCGCGAACGGGCCGGAAACACACTTCAACCTCGTCGCGTATGAAAAACTCCGTTGCTGCGGGCAATTTCACTCAGTCCCGAACGTCTTCGGGATTCACTGAAGTTTCTCGGCAGCAACGGAGGGAGAACTAAACCATGCAAATCAAAGTCACCGCCACCCTCGGCGAACGACAACTCATCATTGAAACTGGCAAGATCGCCAAGCAGGCGGACGGCGCCGTGACCGTTCAACTCGGCGAAACGATGGTCATTGTGGCCGCCGTCGCCGCCACGAAGGCCAAGCAAGGCCAGGATTTCTTTCCGTTGACCGTGGATTACCGCGAGAAGGCCGCCGCCGCCGGCAAATTCCCGGGCGGTTACTTCAAACGCGAAGGGCGTCCAACCGAAAAGGAAATCCTCACCATGCGCATGACGGATCGCCCAATCCGTCCGCTGTTCCCCAAAGGCTGGTTCAACGAAGTCCAGGTCCAGACCATCGTCCTCAGCGCCGATGGCGAGAATGATCCGGACATCCTCAGCATCAATGGCGCGTCCGCCGCGCTGATGGTCAGCGATATTCCGTGGGCCGGGCCGCTTGGCGCGGTGCGCGTCGGGCGACTTGCGGGCAAATTTGTGATCAACCCCACGCATACCGAGATGAAAGACAGCGATCTGGACCTCGTGTTCGTGGGCAGCGAAGCCGAGATCGTCATGTTTGAAGGATCGGCCAAGGAAATCTCCGAAGCTGACTTCAGCGCCGCGCTCGAATTCGGTCTCGAAGCCGTGCAACCGATCATCGCGGCTCAGAAGGAACTCGCCGCTAAGGTCGGCAAGCCGAAGCGCGAGATTACACTCAACATTGTTCCCGAGGACATCCTTAAGGAAGCCAAGGCGCTCGCCGGCGACCGCATCACCACCGTGCTTACCAGCACCCCCGGCAAGCTTGCCCGCGAAGCCGCCGTCAATGCCATCTTCGAGGAGGTGGGTGCGAAACTCGTCGAGAAATTCGGCGCGGAGAAAGTCACCGAGTTTGTCATTAAGGACGCGCAGTATTACATCCAGAAGGAAGCGGTTCGCGGCTTGATTTTGGACCAGGGCAAGCGGTTGGATGGCCGCGCGTTTGACGCGGTCCGGCCGATCAGCGCGGAGGTCGGGGTGCTCCCGCGTGCGCACGGTTCCGCGCTGTTCAGTCGCGGCGAAACGCAGGCGATGGTGCTGGCCACGCTTGGCACGGGCCAGGATGCTCAGGAATTCGATTCCTACACGGGCGGCGAAACCGAGAAGAAGTTCATCCTGCACTATAACTTCCCAAACTTTTCCGTGGGCGAGACCGGGCGCATCATGGGCCCGGGCCGGCGCGAAATCGGCCACGGCGCACTCGCCGAACGTTCCTTGGAACCGATGGTGCCCACCGAGAATTATCCTTACTCGATTCGCGTCACCAGCGAGATCATGGAATCCAACGGCAGCACCAGCATGGCGACCGTTTGCGGCGGTTCGCTCGCCCTGATGGACGCTGGCGTGCCGGTCAAGGCTGCCGTCGCCGGGATCAGCATCGGCATCTGCACCGAATACAATGAGGCTAAAGAAATCGCTCGCTACCAACTCCTCACTGACATCATCGGCGCGGAAGACCACTTCTGCGACATGGATTGCAAGATCGCCGGCACCGAGAAGGGCATCACCGGTTTTCAGCTCGACCTCAAGTTGAAGGGGCTTTCCCCCAAGCTCATGACCGAGGCCATTGAGAAGGCCCGCGTCGCTCGCCTGGCGATCCTTGGCGAAATGGCCAAGGCTCTCGCTGCCCCGCGTCCGGAACTGAGTAAGTATGCCCCGCGCATCGTCTCGCTGAAGATTGATCCGGAGAAGATCGGCGCGCTGATCGGTCCTGGCGGCAAGAATATCAAACGCATCGTCGAGGAATCTGGCTGCGAGATCGACATCGAGGACGATGGCACGGTGAACATCTTCTCCGTGTCCGAGGAAGGCATGAAGATCGCCCGCGAAGCCATCACCGGCATGACCGCCGAGGCCGAGATCGGCAAGACCTATCGTGGAAAGGTCGTCACGATCAAGGAATTCGGCGCGTTCGTCGAGTTTCTGCCCGGCAAGGACGGCCTCGTCCACATCAGCGAACTCGCGAACTTCCGCGTCAAGAAGACCGAAGATATCGTCAAGATGGGCGATGAAATCTGGGTCAAGTGCTTGGGCGTGGATGAAAAGGGCCGCGTGCGGCTCTCCCGCAAGGCCGCGATGGCCGAGCGCGACGCCGAACACGGCGGTGGCGAACAACCGCCTCCGCAGGAAGGCGAAGCCCAGCCACAATCTGAGCAACCGCAGAGGGACGCGCGTGGCGAAGAGCGCCGCGACGACCGCAGTGGCGACCGTGGAGGTGATCGCCGCGAACGGCCGGAACGGCGTGAGCGTGGCGGCGGCGGACATCATCGTGGTGGTGGCCGGCGCTAGTCCAACCAGCAGCGTACAGGTTTAGAAGTCGCACAGGCGAGCCGTTGCCGGCTCGCCTGTTGTTGTATTGATGCCGCTTTGACGTTGAACAGTTTGTAGGAGGATAGAGAGTGCTCAAGCTGTAGGCGACCTGATCATCGCATTTCACCCGACGCCGCCAAGTCTAGGCTCGAACTCGTCACAATCGAAGCGGACTCCACCAATTCGCGGTTGTGTTTGAAAGTCAAGAGCAGGGCCGTCAGACGACGGTTGGGTTTACACTCTGGCATTTTGAATATGCCTTGAGAGAATGCTGTCCTAGTAAAGCTTTTTGTTAAATGGCTGTTATTAAGCACTATACAATGTAGAATCTCTTCAAGCTGTTGGCGCGGCATTGCGGATGCTGCTTGTTCCATAAATGGACACGAATAGTCTGGTGAACCAGTCGAACGAAGAATTCAAAATGAAAACAGATATGACGAGAGGGTTGAGGTGGGGCGCGTTAGTGGCAGTGCTGGCGCTTTCAATGGTTGCTGGCGTGAGTCTGGCCCGTGCGCTTGAGTTGCCGCAAAGTGTTTGCTTCAGTCTGCGGCATGATATTGGTGCCGGTGGCACAGGTGTTGGTGATCCTAGTTACTTCGATACGACAGTCTATTTGGCAAGTGGTCCGCTCACGTTTGACGGTTGGTGCGCAGACGTGCGCAATTCCATCTGGGCGCCACCCGCTAACGAGCCGCCATATTACTATACCGGAAACACTTATCGCTGGGATGATCCTTCGGTACAGTTCTTGGGCGTTGTCAGGTACCCGGAGAACTTGGATTTGGTGCTTTACCTGATCAACCAGAGATGGCCGGGCAAATTGTCCCCAGCGACTGGGGAACTCTATACTGGTGGCGACGTGCAACGTGCGATCTGGGCGTTGCTTGACGATTGGCAGGGGACAACCTACTTGGGACCATGGGACGAAACACGCGTTCAGGAGATTGTGAACGATGCAAGGTCGCACGGCGAGGGTTTCGTGCCCAAGTGTGGCCAATTGACAGGGGTTTTTCTAAATCCTATTGGGGCTGGATGTGCGCCCTACACTCCGATCACCCAATCTTACCAGTTCACTTTCATTGTCGTGCCCTTCGAGTGTGAGAGCATTCCTCCTTCCTGCAGCGTTCCTTCGGTGGCGATTTGCGAAGGGGATTTGGCAATCATGCAAGTCACCGTAACCAACGGAACTGCGCCGTTTCACTATGCGTGGACAGTGCCTGCCGGGGCGATCAACCCTGGAGACGTCGCTAGTTTTTACGCTAATGTCGCTGGCGTTTACAGTGTGGTGGTCACGGACGCGGACGGCCTGACCACGTCTTGCCAGGGCGAGTTGACCGTAAATCTCAAGCCGAAGGCGCTTGTAGTGAAAGACGCCAAAAAATGCGCCGATGACCCGACGCCGCTGATTCTGACGGTGACTCACGATCCGGTGGTGAATCCGACCTACCTCTGGAGCCCGGGCGGCGAAACCACGCAATCCATACAAGTCTCTCCTGCTACCACCACGACCTACACGGTGAAGGTCACCAGCGAAGCAGGTTGCTGGGCCGAGGCTTCCGGCACAGTGACCGTCAATCCGAAGCCGACAGTGAGGGTGAATTCGGCGGTCATCTGCGAGGGCGAGGCAGCGACACTGACCGCGACGGCTCAAGGCGCGACGAGCTACCTTTGGAGCAATGGCGCGACCACACCGTCCATTCAAGTTTCGCCCAACACAACAACCACCTACACGGTCACGGTCACCAGCGCAGAGGGATGCTGGGCCACCGCTTCCGGCACCGTGACGGTCAATCCGAAGCCCAAGGTCACGGTGGATTCCAAGGCGATCTGCGTTGGCGAGTCGGCGACATTGACGGCGATAGCAACGGGCGCAACCAGCTACCGTTGGAACAACGGCGCGACCACACCTTCCATCCAGGTTTCACCGACCACCACGACGACCTACACAGTGACGGTCACCAGCGAGGCGGGCTGTACCGCTACGGCCTCGGGTACGGTGACGGTCAACCCCAAGCCCACGGTGACGGTGGATTCGAAGACGATTTGCGCGGGTGAACCGGCGACGCTGACCGCGACGGCCAGTGCCGGAGTAACATTCCTTTGGAGCAATGGCGCCACAACGCCTTCCATCACGGTTTACCCCACGACAACCACGACCTACACGGTCACGGTGAAGAGCGCGGCCGGCTGCACGGCCACGGCTTCGGGCACAGTGACCGTTAGTCCCGCCGTTTGCGTGCCGAGCCTGTTCACCTTCAGCACCAGCTCCGGCAGCGCAACGTACGGCACGCTTGGAAATATCCGGACCTTCACCACCACCAATGGCATTTCGGTCAAGGCCAGTGCCTTCAGCCGCACCAAGGGCACCTCCGGAACTTGGGCCAAGGCCTGGCTGGGCCAGTACAGCGGCGGCTTGGGCGTGACCGACAACAGCGAGGGCACGGGCGGCAACAACACGCATACGGTGGACAACACCGGCCAGGACAACTTCGTCCTGTTCGAGTTCTCCCAACCGGTTGTCTTGAAGCGGGCCTATCTCGGGTACGTGGTGAATGACAGCGATCTGAGCCTCTGGATCGGCACCTTCAACGATCCATTCAACAACCACCTGACTCTTAGTGATGCCGTGTTGAGCAGCTTCGCCTACAGTGAAGAAAACCTCACTTCCAGCACTTCGACGCGCTGGGCGAATCTTAACGCCGGCGAAGTGGTGGGCAACGCCGTGGTTATCGCGGCGCTGGTTACCGATACCTCGCCCGAGGATTACTTCAAGATCGCCCTTCTGGACATTTGTGTGCCGTCGTGTGAGCCATTGGCTCTGGCCTGCGTGAGTGCCAACACCGGCAAGGTGGGAGTCGCTTACTCTTCAGCGCTCACAGCCAGCGGCGGAACGTCTCCCTACACCTATTCGATTGAAGCCGGCTCGTTGCCTCCGGGGCTGACCTTGGAACCTACGACCGGCGCCATCACCGGGACACCGACAGCGGCGGGCACCTTCCCGTTCATCGCCAAGGTGACCGATTCGCTCGGTTTGACGGCAACCACAGGCTCGGGTGGATGCTCGATCACAGTAGAGCCCGGGTGCTTGGGTAGCATCTGCGGCATGATCTTGCGGGATTGCAATGCCGACGCCTCTCTGGCCAGCGAGGCCAGCCTTGTGGGTTGGACGGTGACGCTGAAGAACGCCGCCGGCTCGTCGGTCATTGCCACGACGACCACGGACGCGACCGGCAGTTATTGCTTCAGCAACCTTGTCGCCGGAACTTATCAGGTGGTTGTAACCGCCATGGCCAACTACAGCCAGACGGTGGATCCGGACAGCACCAAGGATGGCAAGACCTCGGTCACGCTGGCCTCGTGCCAGAACAAGACCGGCGTCAACTTCGGTTACACCGGCACCGCTCCGGCAGTCTATCTTGTCAAGACCGGCCCGGCGTCGGCGAAAGTGGGCGACACGGTCACCTACACCTTCGCTGTCACGAACACCGGCAACACCTGCCTCTACGGTGGCATGAGCGTCACCGATCCCATGTTCGGCGGCACGATCTGGCATCAGACGCCCGTAGTGCCGGGTGAAGGCTACGTCTTTACCAAGACCTACGTGGTCAAGTCCACGGATTGCACGCCGCTGGTCAATACGGCCACCGCCGTCGGCCATCCGCCGGGGAACCTGCCCATGGTGTCGCACAGTTCCACTTGGACCATCGTGATCACCGCTCCTGCCCCGGTGCCGGCGCCCACGGGACTGAAGGCAGTTGCCGGATGTGCCAAGGTCACCCTGACTTGGAACGCCGTGGCGGGTGCGACCAGTTACAAGGTGAAGCGCGCCCTGACCGCCAGCGGACCGTTCTCGGTGATCAAGAGCGGCCTGACCTCGCCGACCTACACGGACAGCTCGCTCGTCAACGGCAAGCTGTATTACTACGTGGTTTCGGCCGTCGTCGGCGGGGTTGAAAGCCCGAATTGCAGTCCTGTGGCTGCGGTTCCGTCGGCCGGATTGCCCAGCCCGTGGCAGAGCCGCGACATCGGCAAAGTGGCTGCGGTGGGCAGTTCCAGTTACAACAGCGGAACGGCCAAGTTCACCGTCGTCGGCTCGGGGGCTGACATCTGGAGCAGCGCCGACGAGTTCCAATACATGTATCAGGAAGCCAGCGGCAACTGCAGCATCGTGGCCAAGGTGGAAAGCGTCGGCAACACCGACCCGTGGGCCAAGGCGGGCGTCATGATCCGTGAAACCCTCACCACCGGCTCGAAGCACGCCTCGGTCTTCGTGACTCCGAACAACGGCGTGGCGTTCCAGTCTCGCGATTGCACCGGTGGCGGCAGCGTGAACGCCAACACGATCGGTCTGGCCGCTCCGTATTGGGTCAAGATCGTTCGCAGCGGAAACACCTTCACCGCCTACCGCTCGTCCACGGGCAGTTCGTGGACCTACATCGGGGCTCGGACCATCAGCATGGCCAGCAACGTGTATATCGGCGTGGCCGTGACCAGCCACAAGGATGGCACGTTGTCCAGCGCCGTCATCAGCAGCATCACCGCGACGCCTTAACCAAGTTCAAGCACCCCACGCCCCGGCCCCATGTGGGTCGGGGCGTCGGCGGGCAATGAGCGAAATCTGCAACAACGCCGGCCGGTGATTCCGTGCCGGCGTTTCCCTTTGAGGAAGACCTTCCGCGCTTTTGCTCTTCGCGCCTTTACGCCTTAGTTGTTAACCTCTCCCACGCATTTCACAATGCCATGAAGCGCATGCGGATCATTCTCATCGGGGCCGGCCTCCTGTTGGCGGGCTGGGCTCTCTACTGGCTCGGATCCGGCGCCCGCCCGCGCACTGATGATCCCGCCGCGGAACGGTCCAGCGCCGTCTCCGCGGCCGGCAAGGCCCGCGCCTCCCGCCCGGCGGTTGGCAAAGCCACCGGCCCGGTTTCGGTTCTCCCGCAGGCGCCGATGTCCCAACCCGAGCTGCCCGCCTCCCAGATGCTCCGGGACATCATCACCGGCATCGAAGGCATCCACGGCGAGGCTGACCCGCTCAAGCGGAGTGAGAAGCTGGACCAACTGGCCAAGAGCATCAACCCTGCGGACCTGCCCGAGGTCTTGGGATTGCTCTGGAAGAAAGACCTCTCGCCCGACGGTCAGGAGTTGCGCCGCCGCCTGGCCGGGCGCTGGGCGGAAACCTCGCCCCAGGACGCCGCGGAGTTCATCGCCCGGCAGTCGCCCGGCGCGACCCGGCAGGAGAGCCTCGACCTCATCGCGACCACCTGGGCCGGGCATGACTTCAACGCGGCGGTGGCATGGGCGCGGCAGTTGCCGGAGCCTGACGATCAACAAAACAGCCTGATCGCCATCGCCTACGAGACCGCGCGCAGCGCCCCGCTGGAAGCCATGAAACTGGCGGTCGGCTTGCCGCCCAGCGAATCCCGGGACGACCTCCTCACGCACGCCGCCAACCAATGGGCGGGCAACGAGCCACGCACCGCCGCGGCGTGGGTCAGCCAGATCCAGGATCAGGAGCTCCGCGAACGCCTGCTTGCCAGCGTGGTGACGACCTGGAGCGATCAGAACGCGGTGGAAGCCGCCGAGTTTGGATTGAAGTCCGTGAGCCCGGGCGAACAGCAGGATCGCTTGATCGTGGGTGTCGTCCAACGCTGGGCGCAGACCGAACCGCGGCAGGCGGCGGATTGGGTGGCGCGCTTCCCCGAAGGCGCGTTGCGGGACACGGCCATCGAAAACCTCGTCTCGCTGTGGGTGGACCGGAGCTTCGAGCAGGCGGGCGATTGGTTGAACGGCCTCGCGCCGGGCGCGGTGCGCGACGTGGGTGTGAGCGCGCTGGTGAGCCGCACGCTGCCCATCGCCCCCGATGTCGCCGCCGAGTGGGTTGGGGAAATCGGCGATGCCGACCGGCGCGCGAATCAGATGGAAAACGTGGCGGAGGCTTGGCTCGCCACCGACGCCGCCGCCGCCCGCGCGTGGATCACACAGTCGCCACTGCCGGACGAGGTCAAAACGCGGCTTCTATCTCCCCGGGCAAACCCGCCTTCCGAGCCCGGCGAAAGCGAAGCCCCGTGACGCGTTGCGTTGATCGCTGTTCACAAGCCGTCGAACCCAACGATTCGCGCCGGACGCAGAGACGCGGAAGATGCAGCGTGGCAGAGCGCAACCAATACGGAGCGCCAACGCCAGAAAGTGCTTCCGACTTGCAGTCGGCGGCACTTGAAACCGCGCCCACCAATCCGTCTATTGCCATCCGTGTTTCTCTGCATCTCTGCGTACAACTCAGCTCAAGGTCAGTGATATCGTTCCAACCATGCCCAATACTCGCCGGCCCCTTGGAACGTCAGATTCGCCCAGCTTGCGCTGCCAACCGAAATCCAGTCCCTCTTGCGAATCGCCTTGCTCCGGCGCCGATACGTGATGAAAGACGCGAATTGAGCCGTAATCATCGGGCAATTCTGCTGATTCCAATTGACGCGAGGACGCCTTGTGGCGTAAGCTCGCTTCAGCATGAAAAGGCTTGAGAGATTTTCCGGTGTCGCTGTTATTTCCGTAGGGCTGCTTTTACTCCAATTGCCTGCGCAAGGGGAAGTGCTTCTGAACACCTTGGACCAAGACCTGTGGGATTCTGACACGGCCAGTTCTTCCGCTTGGATAGCGCAATCATTCAATTCCGGAGGCTTTACTGAGCTCTCGAAAGTCACATTGAATCTCTACAACGCTGGGAGTGACGGAGGTGTGTTTGACCTTGATTTGTACTCGAGCAGCGGAACTGGCGGTCCTCCCGGCAGTTTCGTTGAGCGGCTGGGAAGTTCCCTTTCGGTTCCGACGACTACAGACTCGGAGAACCGGTTCTATGTGCCCGTTTCGGTCGTTTTGTCATCTGCTCCGTTGGATTACTATATTGTTCTAAAGCCGAAGAGCGGTAGCAGTGTGTCTTGGGGATACATGGGCAAGGACCCCACAGGGGAATACCCCGCCAGCTATTCTTTCGGAGGCCAAGAGGGCAATTGGACTGCTTTTGACGAGGATCCGGAACTCTATCCACACCGGATGCTCATCGAGGCCGTGCCGGAGCCTTCCACATGGGCAGGCATTATCTTTCTTGGCGTGCTAGGCATCGGCCAATTGGGTCGCAAGCTCTTCCACTTCGCTCGCAACTGAAACGCAATCGAGTCGCGCAGGTGTCGCTTGCGCGGCTTGGGGAGGCCGCCGGTCTTATCGCGGAATAGCGGGCTGCCGATACAGCGGTTTCGCTGCGACCATCGCCGCCGAGCGCTTTCCCCGAATCTCGATCTCAATGACAGTCCCGGCTTTTGCGAATTCCCTCGGCACGTAGCCCATGCCAATGCCCACGCCCAAAGACGGGCTTTGCGTTCCGCTTGTCACCTCGCCGATCTTCGTGCCGGCTGCTCCCGCGCTCCAGATGGGATAGTGCGGGCGCGGTGGGGCGGATTTCTCTGTCATCTTGAAGGCCACGCACCGCCTCGTCACCCCGCGAGCCTTCTGCTCCGCCATCGTGTCCCTGCCAATGAACTCCCCTTTGTCCAACGCCACGAAGAAGCCCACACCTGCTTCAATCGGCGTCGTGTTCTCATCCAATTCGTGCCCGTAGAGCGGATAGCAAACTTCCGTGCGCAACGTGTCCCGCGCGCCCAAGCCGCACGGCTTGATCCCATGAGGTTGGCCCGCAGCCAAAACCGCGTCCCAGATCTGCCGGATGGCGTCGTCCGGCCCGACGATTTCGTAGCCGTCCTCCCCGGTGTATCCGGTGCGGGACACCAGCACGCTGGCAGCGCCGAGCGAGAAACCGCCAATCTCGTTCTTCTTCAACTCAGTGACACCCCCCACGCGCTTGGCGGAGCGCGAGGCGCCCGGGATGCAAGTCTCGATGAAGTCCTTCACGCGCGGGCCTTGCACGGCCACGGCCGCGTAGTTGTGCGACGCATCGGTGAGCCGCAGTTCGCCACCCGCGCCGAAGTCCGCCGCCCGGGCCTGCAACCAAGCCACGTCCGCCTCGATACGCGACGCGTTGATGATGAGCAGATACACGTCGGCGGTCAGTTGAAAGGCGTAGAGGTCGTCAATCACGCCGCCGCGCGCGTTGCACAGGAGCGTGTATTGCCCCAACCCAGGCGTGAGCTTGCGAATGTCGTTCGTCAAAACGTGATTGAGGAAGGCCGCCGCCGCCGTCCCGCTGACGGTCACTTCGCCCATGTGCGAAATGTCGAAGATGCCGGCGGCCTGGCGCACCGCGAGGTGCTCCTCAACGATGCTGGTGTATTGCACGGGCATCTCCCAGCCGCCAAACTCAACCAACCGCGCGCCCAACCGGCGATGGGTCTCGAACAGGGGAGTGCGTTTCAAAGTCATAGGAACTCCTTTATGCGGGAACGGCTTCGGCGTTTGGACAGACTTTCGCGGGAGCGCTGTCCAGCCGTTTCAGCACCTCCGCCGCGAGAACCTCGTAAGCCGCCGCACCGCTGCTGTATTTGTCGTAGTGGATGATGGGCTTGCCGAAACTCGGCGCCTCCGCCAGCCGCGTGGTGCGCGGAATCACCGTCTCGAACACCCGCTCGCCGAAGAACTGCCGCACCTCGCCCACCACCTGGTTGGAAAGCTTGGTGCGCGCGTCGTACATCGTCATCACGATGCCGAGGATTTGCAGTCCGGGATTGACGCCGGTGCCGCGGAGTTGGTCCAGGATGCGATTCATCATGGAGATGCCCTCCAGCGCGTAGTATTCGCATTGCAGGGGCACCAGCACGCCCTCCGCCGCGGCAAAGGCGTTCAGCGTGAGCACGCCCAGCGACGGCGGGCAATCCACGAGCACGAGATCGAAGCGTCCGCCGGCCACGACCGGTTGCAGCGCCTGGCTCAGCCGGAGCAGATGGTTGTCCGCCCGCGCCAACTCGATGTCCGCGCCGCACATGTCCACTTCGCTCGGGACCATTTCGAGCCGCTCGAACGCCGTCGGTTTGATCTTGTCCAGCAACGAGCCTTCACCGAGGAGCGGGCCGTAAGCGCTGCCGCCCTCGGCCTTCTCCAGACCCAGGCCGCTGGTCGCATTGGCCTGCGGGTCCAAGTCCAACAACAACACCCGCCGGCCCAGCGCCGCGAGGCAGGCAGCCAGGTTGACTGCCGTGGTGGTTTTCCCGACCCCGCCCTTTTGGTTGGCGACCGCGATGACTTTGGTTGGCACGCCGCAGATGTATCGGAACGGACTCGCTGATTCAAGAATTCGCTCGGGGCCATTGGGCGTCCGCAAGCAACACAGTTTGTTGAAGGAGTCCACAAGCGTGGGCGAAACCTGAAGGGTTTCAACGTGAATAGCCGTGGGTGGCAACCCACGGTCAGCACGCGGAAGCGCCTGCGACCCTGAAAGGGTCGAACTGCCGCCTCCGTTGCGCACCCGTTCGGCCCTTCCAGGGCCGGGACGCTCCTGCTCGGCCATCCGTGGGTTGCCACCCACGGCTATTCACGTTCCAGCCCTTCGGGCTGAAGGCCATACTCCAACGAGCCTGCAATAATCTGAGATGCGCGCCGTCCTCCGAGGCCAAGGTTTCGGGCCGGGGGATTGCGAAATGTTTTGCATCCGCAAGCGGGTTGGCGTGTCATCGGAGAGCCCAGTTCCAGCGAAACCGATCATGAAACAGACGACACCAGCCATCCTCGGCCTCTTGGCGCTCACCACGTTCGGCAGCCTGGCGGCCAGCTACCAGCCGTCCACCGTGGTGCCGCCCCGGCCGCCGCGCGAATTCCGCGGCGCGTGGATCGCCACGGTCGGCAACATTGACTGGCCCTCGAAACGCGGGCTGCCGGTGGCCGATCAGAAGGCGGAGTTGATTTCGTTGCTCGACCGCGCGGCGGCGCTCAAGCTCAACGCCGTCATCTTCCAAGTGCGCCCGGCGTGCGACGCTCTATACGCATCGAAGCTTGAGCCGTGGTCCGAGTTCCTCACCGGCACGATGGGCAAGGCGCCGGAGCCGTTTTACGATCCGCTGGCGCTAGCCATCGCCGAGGCGCACAAACGCGGGCTCGAACTGCACGCGTGGTTCAATCCCTACCGGGCGCGTGTCAAATCGGACCGCAGCCCCGCTGCCGCGAATCACGTCAGCAGGACCCGCCCGCACCTTGTGCGCGATTATGGTCGTTATCTCTGGCTCGACCCCGGCGAATTGGAGACGCAGGAGTATTCCTTGAGCGTGGTCCTGGATGTGGTCCGGCGCTACGATGTGGACGGCATCCACTTTGACGACTACTTCTACCCGTATCGCGAGAACGGCGCGGACGGCAAGCCCATGGACTTCCCCGACGAAGCGAGTTGGAAAAAATACGGACTGGCGTCAAAGCTCAGCCGCGACGATTGGCGGCGCCGGAACGTGGACGACTTCATCCGGCGCGTGCATGCGGGCATCAAATCCACGAAGCCGTCCGTGAAGTTCGGCCTCAGCCCGTTTGGCATCTGGCGTCCGGGCCATCCACCGCAAATCCAGGGCTTGGACGCCTACGCGGTGCTTTACGCCGACGCGAAGAAATGGCTGCAGAACGGATGGGCGGACTACTTCTCACCGCAGCTCTATTGGGCCATCGAGCCCAAGGCGCAGAGTTTCCCGGTGCTGCTGGACTGGTGGAATCAACAGAACCCCAAACGCCGCCACCTCTGGCCGGGGCTGAACACGGCCCGGATGGCGGACCGCTGGAAGCCCGAGGAAACCGTCCGTCAGATTCAGCTTGCCAGTAAACAGCCGGTCAGCGCGGGACACGTGCATTGGAACTTGGGCAGCCTGCTCCGCAGCGGCGAACTCCAGTCCGCGCTGGCGCGCGGGCCCTACGCAGAGACGGCGCTGGTGCCGGCGTGTCCTTGGCTGGATGCCAAAGCACCGGGCCAACCGCGGCTCGTGGTCACCGGTCGCGGTCCAACGGATTGGCGGGCGTCGTGGGTTGCCGCTCCGGGTGAACGACCGCGTTTCTGGCTGATCCAACTTCGAACCGGCGCGTCGTGGTCAACCCGAGTGACCTCGGAAACCGAAATGCAGCTCGGTACGCCCGTGCCAAACTGCGTGGCAGTCTCGGCCGTGGACCTGGCGGGCAACGCCAGCCGAGCGGCGGTGGTCCAGTTGAAAGAATGAAGGCCGCCAGCGAGGCTGGCGGCCTTGATGAAGAGTCTCCCGATTACCTATTTGGAGAGCGCCCGGCTAGCGATACCGGGCCTTCCGCATGACCTCGATCGCCTTCAAGGCTTCGGCGTCGCCCTTGTTGGCGGCCTCGTACATTTGGTCGTTGACGGCCGTGGCAGTCTGCTCCACGGCCTTGACTTGATCCGGAGTCAAATCTGTTCGGGCGCTCAATTGCCGGAAAGTTAGCAGCGCCGTTGCGTAATCCTTCGCGGTGGCGGCCGCCATGCCTTTATCCCAGATGGCCTTGATTTCGGCATTGGCGGAGTTGAAGGCTTTCGCTCCAGAGCCGGCAGACTTGCCACAGCCGATGGCGAGGAAACCGACCAGCGCCGCGAGGACAAGCGTGGCGAGGAATTGGGTGGAGGTTTTCATGCGAGTTGTGTCACGAGGCATTTCACCCCGAGCTTAATGGCCGTTGGCCGTGCCCGGATTCCACCACAGCAAGCCTTTCGGTTGAGCCGTGGTGCCCACATAAGCCTGTTCTTCGTCAAACTTCTTGAAGCTGATGAACTCGACGTGTCCCCCCACGGCCAGAATGATGGCCCCTCGAGTGTGCAGCCTTCCGACGCCTTCCCCCCGATCAGGGTAGCTGCTGGCGTCGTTGAAGGCAAATGCTCCAATTGGCGCCCCGTTGTTGAGCTTGTTCTCGTCAGGCTCCCACTGGATGTAACACATGCGACTCCAGACGCTGGAGATTTTGTAAGACCTCGGCGGGCGCGGGTTGTTAAACAACTGGCCATAACCACAGACGGCGCCGTTCATGATGTAACTGGACATCTTGTTTGCCCGCTGCGCGTAATACTTGCTCTTGTTGTCCTGCGGGCAAATGTAGGCCTTGGGGTTGGGCATGTATTGAAAGTAAAGGCCGGTCTTGTAGGCCTCCACCGGGTTGTTGGTCCAAGGAACCGCGTTCAGGTTCGGGGGAGCGCCGCCGACCGGATTGTAGAGCCATCCAGGTCCCATGGCGGGATCGTTGCCCCAGTTTGGCTGCGTCATGAAGTCGGAAAAATCGTTCGCGTACATGGACATCGCCAGCGCCAGTTGTTTGTTGTTGTTCACGCAATGGGTTCGCGCCGCCTTGTCCTTTGCCTTGCTCAGCGCCGGGAGCACCATGCTGGCGAGGATGGCGATGATGGCGATGACCACGAGCAGTTCAATCAGTGTGAAGGCGCGCACCTTTTGCGAGGGATGCCGAGTTGTCGTCATAATTGTTTGCTTTCCTTAAGTAATTACGCCGCCGCCCCTCCAGATGCAAGCACAGATTCCAACCCTGTCGTGTAGTTTTCAAAACCGGAATTTTGTGTGCGATCAAAACCGGACTGG
>CAZJTM010000152.1:0-16070 GCA_964548925.1 uncultured Verrucomicrobiota bacterium
TAGTTCAAACAGGTTCCGCCGAGGTGCTCCTTCTCGACTAGGACGACGCTCGCGCCCATTTGGGCGGCTTTCAGCGCCGCGACATATCCTCCCGGACCCGCGCCGAGAACGGCAATCGTGTAGTGCTTGCTCATGGTCAGTTCGGTTACGCGATTAACTGCACCGGGTTTTCGAGCAGCGCCTTGAGCCGCGCCATAAATTGCGCGCCCAGCGTTCCGTCAATCAGCCGATGGTCAGCGCTGAGGGTCAGGCTCAACGTCTGGCCGGCCTTGATCGCGCCGTCTTTCACGATCACGTCCTCGCGCACGACGCCGACCGCCAGGATCGCCGCCTCCGGTGGATTGATGATCGCCACGAACTCTTCCACGCCGAACATGCCGAGGTTCGAGATCGTGAAGATGCCCTGGCCCATGTTTTCGATCTTGCCCGCGCGGGCTTGGTTGGCCAAGCGCTTGGTTTCGACTGCCAGTTGCGCCAGGGTCAGTTGCTCGGCGTTGAGGATCACGGGAACAACCAGTCCGTCATCCATGCCGACCGCCACGCCGATGTTCGCGCCCGGAAACTCCAGCACGGTGTCGCCGTCCACGCGGCTGTGCATCGCTGGGAATTCCATGATCGCCTTGGCGCACGCTAACACGATCACATCGTTCACGCTGCACCCGACCTTGGCTTTCTGGCTCTTGTAGAAAGTCATCAACGGTCCGGCATTGATGCGGGCGTTGATGTACCAATGCGGGATGGTGGTCTTGGAAAGCGTCAGGTTGCGCGCGATGGCCTGGCGCATCCGGCTCATCCGCTTGCGCACCACGCCCGCCGGCAGATCCCCTTGCGGGACGGGTGCAGGCGGAGGGGCAACGACCGGCTTCTCCGAGGCAGCGGCGGGAACATCGGTCGAGAGGATGCGCCCACCTGGGCCGGAGCCTTGGGCGACTGCCGACAAGTCCACGCCGCGCTCGCCCGCGATCTTGCGGGCGGCTGGAGAGGCTTTCACCCGGCCCGTGTCGGTGACAGTGGTCGGAGATGCCACGATGGCGGACGATTTCTCGGTGCTGTTTGGAAGTTCAGTGCTGGTGGTGGTCGGCGACGCCGCCCCACCTTGTGAAGAGATGAAGGCGTCCACGTCGGCATCATTATCAGCCAAGTAAGCCACGGGCAAAAGCACCGGGCTGTTGCCACCTTCAGCAACCACGATGCGCGCCACGCGACCGGAGTCGCTGGCTTCGACTTCCATGGTCGCTTTGTCTGTTTCGATTTCGAAGAGGACGTCGCCCTTGTTGACTTTCGCTCCGGGTTGGACGTGCCACTTGACGATGACGCCTTCTTCCATGCTTTGCCCGGCCTTGGGCATGAGGATCGGGACGACTTTTCCAACTGGAGCGTTCATTCTTGAAACGGGAGCACTGGAAGATTGAGGGGTGGGTTGTTCGACTTTCTTCTGAGCCGTTCCATCGCCAAGCACAGCCAGCGGCGATCCGACGGGAATCGTCTGGCCGACGCGGGCGAGCAGCTCCTTGAGCGTTCCGTCCTGCGCGGATTCGATCGCTGCCAGTCCTTCGTCCGTTTCGATTTCCAGCAGCACGTCTCCTTTGCAGACGGAATCTCCCGCCTGCTTTTTCCACCGGAGGACGGTGGCATTCGAGGCGGACTTACTCACTTGCGGCAGTGTCAGCGTTGGCATGGATGAGGTCTTCGTTCTTAGACTCTATGCTAAACTCGGTCAAGGATTGGCAAAAGTCAGTCACAAGTCAATCAGATTATAGAAGAAAGGTGTTGATACTTTGTCAGAATCGAGTTTAATCGTTCCAGTTCGACCCGACGTCGCGCTTCGGTGGATTTGGGTTTAGGCCATTCACAAGAGCCCGGATCGCGACGTAGATGGCTACCGTAGCCTCGGGACAAACCATGAATCCGTTCCGTCAACGCCGCGAGAAGATCCTCGCGAGCATCTTGGAAAAGCGGCATGTCACTGCCAGAGACTTGGCGGTGGAATTGTCCGCTTCGGAAGCCACGATCCGCCGCGACCTGAAGGCCATGGCAGCGGACGGGGAGATCGAACTGGTTTACGGCGGCGCGACGTTGCGACGGCTTTCCGACTATTCGTTTCGCTCCAAGCAGCAGCGGAATGTTGAGGCCAAGCGAGGCATTGGTCGGCTCGCGGCGGATTTGGTCGGGGAAGACGAGCAACTGTTTCTTGATCCCGGCACGACTTGCTTTGAGATGGTTCCGTATCTGAAAAGCCGCCGGCGGTTGTCCATCATCTGCGCCTCCGCCCGGCTGGCCATTGAGCTCGATGCTCCGGGCATCTCAGTGATTCTGCTGGGTGGGCAGTATCGGCCGGATCGCATGGACACAGTCGGGCCGCTGGCCGCAGCCACGCTGGATCAGCTTCGGGGGTATCGTTGTTTCATCGGCGCCGATGGTCTGGACCGGGAACTCGGGCCGACCGCCGCCGATTTGGAAAGCGCCGACATCAACCGCCGCGCCGTCCGGAACGCCCGCCAGACGGTGCTGCTGGTGGACCACACCAAGTTTGCCTCCACCTCCCTCTGCAAGATCGTGGGCTGGGAGTCAGTTTCGCGCATCGTGACCAACCGCGCACCCACGCCCGAGTGGATGGATTTCCTTGGCGCCCGAGGCATCCAGGTGGACTACCCGGAGGAAAAGGAAAAGGAGATTTGAGAGTCGTGTCACCACGTCACTGAAGATTCAAACATCAAGAAAGAACTCGCGTCATGCCCAAGAACCAAGTCATCAGCCCCGTCGAGTGCCGTCGTCCCGGCCAGATCGAATTCAGCCCCATCCCGGTCAATCAGTACCAGAAGACCTGCAAGGAGGAGTTCGCCTCCAAGCGTTTCTCCAAGGCGGACCTGCTGCGCATCCAGCGCGACATGGAGATCATTCGGGCGTTTGAGAACATGCTGAACGAGGTCAAGCTCCGTGGCAGCTTCCAAGGCATCGAATACAATCACCGTGGCCCCGCGCATCTTTCGATCGGCCAGGAAGCCTCGGCAGTCGGCCAGGCATACCTTCTCGGCGTGGACGACCACATCTACGGCTCGCATCGCAGCCACGGCGAGATTCTGGCCAAGGGGCTCTCCGCCATCGCCAAGCTTTCCGACGACGCCTTGCTGAAGATCATGCGCGGCTACTTTGGCGGCGACACGCTTCGGGTCGTCGAGAAAGACGCCACCGGGACCACGCAGGACTTGGCGATGGACTATCTGGTTTACGGCACGCTGGCGGAGATTTTCGCCAAGGACTACGGCTTCAACCGCGGGATGGGTGGTTCCATGCACGCCTTCTTCCCACCGTTCGGCGTCATGCCCAACAATGCCATCGTCGGCGGTTCGGGCGACATCTCCGTGGGCGCGGCGCTGTACAAGCACGTCAACAAGAAGCCCGGCATCATCATCTGCAACATCGGCGATGCCTCCGCCGGTTGCGGCCCCGTTTGGGAAGGAATCTGCTTCGCCACGATGGACCAGTTCAAATTGCTCTGGGACGAAGCCCATCGCGGCGGCCTCCCGCTCATTCTCAATTTCGTCAACAATTTCTACGGCATGGGCGGTCAGCCGGTCGGCGAGACGATGGGTTTCAAGGTCCTTGCCCGCTTGGGCGCCGGGGTTAATCCGGAACAGATGCACGCGGAGCGCGTGGATGGCTACAACCCGTTGGCCGTCGTGGATGCCATCGCCCGCAAGAAGAAGATTCTCGAAGAGAAGAACGGCCCGGTGTTGCTCGACACGATCACTTACCGCTTCTCCGGCCACTCACCGTCCGACGCCTCCAGTTACCGCGAGAAGTCCGAGGTGGACGCTTGGCGGCAGCACGACTCGATTGTCGCCTTTGCGCAGGAACTGGTTGACGCCAAGATCGCCACCCGCGCCGAGATTGATCAGATTCACGCGCAGGCCGAGGCGATGGTTCTCAAGGCATTCAAGAAAGCCGTGGACATGCAGATCAGCCCGCGCAGCGATCTCAAGCTCAAGAACTGCATCCTCGAACGCACGATGTTCTCGAACCAGAAGGTCGAGTCCATGGAGCCCGGGCGGAAGCCCGAGGTGTTGCTGGTGAAGGAGGAGAATCCGCGCGTCAAGCAGTTGGCCCAACGCAGCCGGTCAGCGTTTGATGACAAGGGCAACAAGCTGCCCAAGAGCAAATGCGTTGGTATTCGAGATGCCATCTTCGAGGCCATCCTCGATCGCTTTTATGTTGACCCGACCTTGATCGCCTACGGCGAAGAAAACCGCGATTGGGGTGGTGCGTTTGCCGTCTATCGCGGCCTGACCGAGGCGTTGCCCTATCACCGACTTTTCAACTCGCCGATCAGCGAAGGCGCGATTGTCGGCAGCGCCGTCGGCTATGCGCTGGAAGGCGGTCGGGTACTGGCTGAACTGATGTACTGCGACTTCATGGGCCGCGCGGGCGACGAAATCTTCAACCAGATGGCCAAGTGGCAGGCGATGTCGGGCGGGTTGCTGAAGATGCCGTTGGTCCTCCGCGTCAGCGTCGGCTCGAAATACGGCGCGCAGCACTCACAGGACTGGACCAGCATGTGCGCCCACATTCCCGGGCTCAAGGTCGTCTTCCCCGCCACGCCTTACGATGCGAAGGGGCTCATGAACTCCGCTCTCACAGGCACTGACCCTGTGGTGTTCTTCGAGAGCCAGCGCATCTACGACGAGCCCGAACACTTCGTCAAAGGCGGCGTTCCCGAGGGCTACTACGAGATTCCGTTCGGCGAACCGGACGTGAAGAAGGTCGGCAAAGACCTCACCATCCTGACCATCGGCGCCACGCTTTACCGCGCGCTGGATGCCGCCAAGCAACTGGAGGAGAAGTGGGGCATTTCCTGCGAGGTGATTGACGCCCGTTCCATTGTTCCGTTCAACTACGCCAAGGTGATCGAATCGGTAAAGAAGACCCGCAAGATTCTCCTGGCCTCGGATGCGTGCGAACGCGGCAGCGCCCTGCAAACCATGGCCGCCAAGATCGCGCAATTCGCATTCGATGAACTGGACGCCCCGCCTGTGGTCGTTGGGGCGCGCAACTGGATCACCCCGGCCGACGAAGTGGAAGATGCCTTCTTCCCTTTCGCAGTGGACATGATTGACGCCGTCCATGAGCACATCCTCCCGCTCAAAGGCTACAGCGTGACGCGCGACTGTTCCAACGCCGACCATTTGCGGCGCTGCGCCGCAGGAATCTGAGCCGAGTGGGCAAGGGGTTACCTCTTCGTTGCGCTGTTCCGGGATGCCCGTCTTGCGCCGCTGTTGGATTCAGACACAGGTCCACTCGCTGACCGCGTGTTCATCCACATTCGAGGCTGCGGCGACCTACGCCTCGGACCGGTGGTCTTCATCGGACAAGCACCCTGTTCTCGCTGCTGGCTTCTTGGTCTGCACTGAGTGATGCCTCTCGGAGGCCCGGAGGAGCGGCTCCAGTGGATTCCCCGGGCCAATTGCGGGTAAGTCGCAGCCTTGAAAAACCGCGTAATCGCCCAATAATCGCGTTTTCGCGCTGGTCACGCCCCGAATCGGCAAGCATCCGGACGCCCCGCGCTTCCGTAGTAGTTCGGAATCTCTAGGCGATTGCCTAGGAGAAAGATACGTCGGCTGCCCCGATTGAGGGTTTCACAGGCCGTGATAAAAAAGGAGGCGTTAATTGCAGCCAATTGAAACCTATGATGACTGAAGTTGACCAGTTGACTGTGGGTGTGGATCGCGAAACCCCGGGGGTGCAGTCGCCATTGCCCTTCTGGAAACGAGCGTTGGATCTTCTCTGCCTCACAGTCTCTCTGCCCATCACCTTGCCGGTTGGGCTTTGCATCGCCGCTTACATCAAGCTGACATCTTCAGGGCCGGTCATCTTTCGGCAGGAACGCATCGGCCTCCAAGGTCGCCGCTTCACTTGCTTCAAGTTTCGCTCGATGCGCGTCAACGCTGAAGTCTCCTCCCATCGCAACCACCTTCGGGGTCTGATGCAGGCCGATGTGCCGATGACGAAGCTGGATTCCCGGGGAGACAGCCGTCTGATTCCGTTGGGGGCCTTACTGCGGGCGACCGGCTTGGACGAATTGCCGCAACTCCTCAACGTGCTTCTGGGCGACATGAGCCTCGTGGGCCCACGGCCCTGCCTTCCTTACGAATACGAGGATTTCTCGGATTGGGACAAGCAGCGCTGCAATGCGGTTCCGGGTTTGACCGGTTTGTGGCAGGTCAGCGGCAAGAACAAGACAACCTTCCGCCAAATGATTCAGTTGGACATTCAGTATGCCCGGACGAAGTCGCTCTGGCTCGACCTGAGGATCATGTTCCGCACTTTTTCGGCGTTGATGACCCAGGTGCGTGAGACGCTGGAAGCGAATGCGACGCCTTGGCTGCTGGGAAGCCGCAATCCCGCCCGCTAGCCGCCGGCAAACCGGGCTCTTGCGCCAATGGGTTCCTGCAACACTGGCATTCCCACTTCTTCTGCTCTTGTTGGCGATGGCCTGAATCAGGACGGTTACCTGGAGACGCGCCTTTTCTGAATTGCCCAATCTACAATCCATGAACAAGCTCTTGAACGTTGGCGTGGTGGGCTGCGGTTACTGGGGGCCGAATCTCATTCGCAACTTCCGCCAGCTCTCTGATTGCCACCTCAAGCTGATTTGCGACACCAGCCAGGCTCGTTTGGCGCACATGCGCAAGAACTTCCCCGAGGTCGAAGCCACCGACAGCTTCGACGCGATGCTCAAGGCGGAAGACTTGGACGCCGTCGCCATCGCCACTCCCGTTCGCTTTCACTACCAAATGGCCAAGGCCAGTCTCCTTGCCGGAAAGCACACCTTCATCGAGAAGCCCATGGCCAGTTCTGTCGCGGAGTGCGAAGAACTCATTGATCTCGCCGACCAGCGCGGGCTGACCCTCATGGTGGGGCACACGTTCCTGTTTTCGCCGGCCGTGCGGAAGATCAAGGAAATCATTGATCGAGGCGACATCGGCGAACTGCATTACATCGCCGCGCGCCGGTTGAACTTGGGGTTGTTCCAGAAGGACATCAACGTGGCTTGGGACCTTGCTCCGCATGATCTCTCGATCATCATTCACGTGATGCGCGGGATGCCAAAGACCGTGGCCTGCTGGGGAGACGCCCACATCACGCCCGGGATTGAAGACGTTACGAACATGTACCTCTCGTTCGAGAACAACCGCGCGGCCATGGTTCACAGCAGTTGGCTCGATCCCAAGAAAGTCCGGGAGATGACGTTCGTCGGCTCGCGGCGCATGATTGTTTACGACGACACCGCCCCGCACGAGAAAATCAAGATTTACGATGCCCGGGTGGAAGTTCCGCCCCATTACGATACCTTCGCGGAATTCCAGTATTCCTACCACTACGGGGATATGTACGTGCCCTACGTGAAGCAAGAGGAACCCCTGCGGCTGGAATGTCAGCACTTTTTGGACAGTATTCGCTCCGGCAAGAAACCCATGACCTCCGGCCGGGAAGGCCTGAACGTCGTTCAAATTCTTGAACTCTCCTCTCGTTCCCTCAAGCAGGGTGGTCAGCCCCACGCCGTGGAATTCACCAAGTCAGACACCACGGCCAGGATGCCCATTCTCGCCGCTGCCGTGGCACGCCAACTGCAATCGCATCCACCCGGCGCATGAGTGTTCCAGTTGGGCTCTGTGGCACAACCAGCCCCGGAGCCAAGCGGAGACCCATGTGCAACCAGGCTCGGCACGGATAGTCTTTTGGGAAATTGGCAACGCCGCATGGCGCGGCAGCCAGTTGATTGATTCCTTTGCCCCAGCCACGGAAGAGAGACATGAGAATACCGTTTCTTGATCTGAAGGCGCACCACGAGCCGTTGCGGGCCGAAATCCAAGCGGCCATCAACCGCGTCATTGACGCCAACGCCTTCGCCGGCGGGCCGTTCGTGGCCGAATTCGAGACGGCCTTCGCCAACTTCTGCGGCGCCAAACACGCTGTGGGCGTGGGCAACGGAACGGATGCGCTTTGGCTGAGCCTGCTGGCGCTGGGCGTTGGTCCCGGTGACGAGGTCATCACCGTTCCCGCGACCTTCATGGCCACAGCGGAGGCTGTATCCTTCTGTGGCGCCAGGCCTGTGTTTGTGGACATTGACGAGCAGACATACACCATGGACCCGGAGCGGCTTGAGCAGGCTATCACGCCTCGAACCCGGGCCATCATTCCCGTACACTTGTTCGGTCAGATGGCGGACATGGACTGTATCCTCGAAATCGCCGCCCGCCGAGGCATTCCCGTAGTGGAGGATGCCTGTCAGGCCCACGGCGCGGAACACCGAGGGCGCAAGGCGGGCACTCTGGGCGTTGCCGGCTGCTTCAGTTTCTATCCCGGAAAGAATCTTGGCGCGTTCGGTGAGGCCGGCGGCATTGTGACGGACGACGAGGTCTTGAAGAGCAAGCTCCACGTTCTCCGCGACCACGGGCAGGCGAGGAAGTACTTCCACTCCGTTGTGGGTTGGAACGCACGCATGGATGGCATCCAAGGCGCGGTGCTCAGTGTCAAACTCAAGGGCCTCCCGGCGGCCAACGAGGCCCGCCGCCGGCATGGGCGGCGTTACACCGAGTTGCTTGCGGGCGAGGAACACGTCATCACGCCGTTTGAATCACCCGACGGCACCCATGTCTATCACGTGTATGCCATTCGCGTGCGCGATCGGGATGCGATCCTCAAGGCAATGGGTGACCGGGGAATTGGATGCGGAATCCACTACCCCGTGCCGATCCATCTCCAAGAGGCCTATCGTTCCTTGGGCTATGGCCCGGGGAGCTTTCCGATTGCCGAGAAATGCGCCAACGAGTTCCTCTCGCTGCCCATGTTTCCCGAACTGCGACCAGACCAGATTGAAACCGTCGTGGACGAACTCAAGGCTTGCATTCGCGCCCGGCTGGACAAATCTCATGCTTGTGCTGCCTGAAGAACGACCGGGCTCCATCCCGGGGTGCGCGGCATCGGAAACACCGGTTGCCGCCTCGCCTGTGACCGAGGTGAATCCGCTCCAGGTCGCGGGGTGGGATGATCTCGTTTCTGATTTCGCCTCGGCCACGCCGTTTCACACAACGGGATGGCTGAAGGTGTTGCGTTCGACCTATGGGCACACGCCGCGTTATCTATGCCAGTTCTCCGGCCAGCGCCTCCAGGCTTGCCTTCCCGTCGCTGAAGTCCACAGTCCTCTCACCGGCCGACGCGGGGTATCGCTGCCATTTACGGACGATTGCCCAGCCCTGATGGCCGGTAACGAGGCTGGCCCGGCACTCTGGGATGCGGTGCTTCGCTTGGGCCGTGCGCGGCGCTGGAAATACGTGGAATGCCGATCCACCAGCATTGCGCCTTCAGGGACTGCGCCGTCGCTGGAATTCTACCGCCACATCTTGGACCTTCGGCTGGGTGAGCAACGCCTGCTCGCGCAGCTCGATTCCTCCGTGCGGCGAGCTCTGCGCAAGAGTCAGTCGTCCGGCCTCAAGGTGGAGTTGTCTGGCGAACCCTCAGCCGTGGCGGATTACTATCGTCTCCACTGCCTGACGCGCCAACGCCACGGCCTCCCGCCGCAGCCTTGGCGGTTCTTCGAGAACATCGGACGGCACCTCGTTGCCACGGGGCAGGGGATGGTCGTGATCGCGCGCCACGAAGGCCGCGCGGTGGCCTCCGCCCTGTTCCTTCACTTTGGCGAACAGGCCATCTACAAATACGGGGCCTCCGACCTCGCGGCCCAGCCGTTGCGCCCAAACAATCTGGTAATGTGGGAAGCCATCCGCTATTATACGGCCCGTGAATGCCGGACCTTCGATTTCGGTCGCACCTCGCTCGCGAACGAGGGCTTGCGGCGTTTCAAACACGGCTTCGGCGCCCGAGAGGAGAAGTTGGCGTATTTCCGCTACGATCTTCTCCAGGAACGGTTCGTCGCCGGGCAGGACCGTGCGGACACCGTTTTCAACGCCTTTTTCCGCCGGCTCCCGCTGCCCGCGCTCCAGCTTGCGGGTCGCTTGCTTTATCCCCATCTTTCCTAAGTGGATTGATCGTCGAACGCATGAATCGAAACGACCGACTGCAACCGCTGAGGCATTCCGGTGAACCTCTTGAGGCTTTCCGCACATGGAAAGCCATTACGGCTTACGAGTCGGGAATGGCGGGCCACGGACGCCTAGTCACGGCAGCGCATCTTGGCCGTCTGTTTTGGCCCCTTCAACCTCCGGCCCCTCACCCCTGACCCTTCATTTTCATGAGAGACCCATCCTCCCCTCAAGCCGGACCGACTACAGTTCACTCCCAAGGTCTGACCCTCGGTGACGTGCAATACATTTTCTTCCGGCACAAGTGGCTGATTGCTCTGGTCTTTCTCGCCGGGGTAGCCGCAGCCGCAGGCATTTTCTTCGTCCTGCCTGCCGAGTACCAGTCGGAGGCCAAAATCCTCATTCGCTACATCGAATCCCCGAGACGCCTGGACAAACCCGGCAGCACGGACATCATCTTGCCCGATCGAGGCGAGAGCGTCATCAACTCCCAAATCGAGATTCTGACCAGTTCCGATCGGATTGGCGAAGTGGTGGACGCCGTCCTTCCGGAGAAGATCCTGGCCAAAGTCGGCGGCGGCAACGACCGGGGACGGGCCATCAGCGTGGTTGCCAAGGGGTTGCTGGCTGAAGCCCCCCGTCGGGGCAGCAGCACCATCACCGCCCGCTTCAAGCATCCTGATCCAACAGTCGTCCAGCCGGTCTTGCGGCAACTGGTGGAGATTTATCGAAAAAAACAGGCCGAAATCTACCAAGGGGATGGCCAGATCAGCGACCGACTCACGCGTCAAGCCGATGACGCCCAGAAGCGGCTCTCCGACACGGAGGACGAACTGAAGCGGCTCTATGCTGAGTTGCGGATTGTGACCTTGGAGGACTCCAAGCGCGCGTTTGCCACCCAGTCGGGCTGGATTCATGACGAGTTGCTCAAGGCAAAGGCGGATCTGGCGGAGCGGACGGTCGCGCTTGGGGAGTTTGCGCGCTTGGTTTCGGCACAGGCGGCCATGACCAATGTCACGACCAACATCGCGGTGCCCGCCGAAACGGCGGAGCAGTACCGTCTCATTTTGGCGGAGGCCGAGATGCATAAGAAACTTGAACAAGATTTGCTGCGAACCTTCGGCCCGGATCACCCGCGGGTGAAGCGAGCCCGTGAATTGATCGCGGGAGCCAATGATCGCAAGAAGCAATTGGAAGACGCGACCCCGGAACTCTTGACTGCGGTGTTGCCGCAGACCGCTCAACCCGGGCGAACCAATGATCTCGCAGCCGAAGCCACGCGTCTGTCCGCCCTGCAAGCTCGCATCGCGGTGCTCACCAACGAGTTGGAGCGAATCACCGCTGACCAGGCGCGCGTGGCGGCGGCGGAGCCCACAATTCTCCAACTGCTCCGCCAGCGCGAATCCGATGCGGCAAATCTCCAATCCTACCGGACCGGTTCGGAACGCATCCGCTTGGAGGAATCCCTGAGCGCCGGCAAGATTACGAACGTCGAAGTCATTCAGAATCCGTCCTCGCCCTTCCGCGACATGAGGAAGCTCTACAAACCGATGGGCATTGCCTTGTTGGCGGGCTTGTTTGGCGGTTTCGCTTTGGCCTTTGTGCTGGAACGGGTCCTCAGTCAAACCATCAAGCGCGTGGCCGACCTCGAGCGCACCTTGCGCGTTCCCATGTTGCTGTCCGTGCCAGACACCTCTTGGCGGAAGGGTTTTCGCTTTGGCCGCTCCTCCCGCAATGGTCACCAACCGACCGTTCATGCCGATGCCCCGCCCCCGGCTACCGCCTCTGGGGCCACGTCTCGTGAGCACTCGGATGGGGACGTGGCTGGCTCGCGTGAAAGCGCAGGTCCCCTTGTGGCTGTATCTCACAAGGGCGCAGGAGGTGTGGCCCCATGGGATGCCGATCATGAACTGCGAGCTCACTATGAGGCACTGCGTGACCGGCTCATCACCTACTTCGAGGTCCGCAACATGACGCACAAGCCCAAGCTCGTGGCCTTGACGAGCTGCCACAAGGGCGCCGGCGTCACAACCATGGCCGCCGGCCTCGCCGCCGCCCTTTCCGAAACCGGCGATGGCAACGTCCTCTTGGTGGATATGAATCTCGAGCAGGGCGCCGCCCATCCCTTCCATCGTGGCAAGCCCGCTGTGGGTCTCTCGGAAGCGTTTGAAGCCGGGAAGCACGAAACCGCCATGGTCAACGAGAACCTCTACCTCGTTTCCGCGAAGGACACGAACGATCAGAAACTTCCGCGCGTGCTGCCGCGGCGCTTCGCCAACCTTGTTCCCAAGATGAAGGCGAGCGATTACGACTACATTATTTTCGACATGCCGCCGGTGGCGCAGACCAGCATCACCCCGCGGCTTTCCAGTTTCATGGACATTGTAATGATGGTGGTCGAGTCGGAGAAGACCGGCCAGGAGCTTGCGAAGCGCGCAACCACGCTGCTCCAGGAATCGAAAGCCAACGTGACCGCCGTCCTGAACAAGAACCGCGACTACGTGCCCGAGAGCCTGCGCCAAGAACTGTAATGTAGCTTCGCTTGTGAAAGCACGACGCGGTTCACCCGTGAAAGTGCAGAACGAACTGAATCTCGTAGCCGCCATTGTGAAATGGCGGAACAAATGGCCGGATTGCGGATGACCTCCGGTCGCCGTCAGCGGATGGCCGACGGACGGCTGTATGCGGAAACCCGCGTCGCAGTGACCGGAGCGCTGTTGTGGGCAAGGTAGATTGAGCGGTCGCAGGAAAGCCACCACTAAGGCAAGCCGGCGGCCTGAGCGGCAGCAGCGACCACTGCGGCGCTCAAGCGACAGCGAACCGCACATGAGTAACTCGATGGGCCAACAGTCAATCGTACCTTGTGCGAATTGACGGGGACGGAGTCTGCCTGCGCAAAAGTCGCGCTTCCTCTCTGCGTTCTTCGAGCTGTTTCGCAGCCATGCTTCGCAACCGCCTTTATTACGCCGTCAAGCCTTTCGTGCCGTGGTCAGTTCGCATCGGTCTTCGGCGCTGGCTAGCCACGCGCAAGCGCCCGCAGGTCGGTGGAGTCTGGCCAATATTACCCGGATCTGAGACGCCGCCCGCCGGTTGGTGCGGGTGGCCTGGGGGGAAGAAGTTCGCCTGCATTCTGACTCACGATGTGGAAGGACCCGAGGGCGTATGCAAGGTAAAGCCTCTGGCCGAATTGGAGATAAGTCTAGGCTTTCGCTCCTGCTTCAATTTTATTCCGGAGGGCCCTTACTCCGTACCCCCCACACTCCGGGCCTGGCTTCTTGATAACGGCTTCGAGGTTGCCGTGCATGACCTGATGCACGACGGCAAACTCTTCGCCTCTCGCAAGGCTTTCGCGGCCAAGGCACACCGAATCAATTGGCATCTGCGCGAGTGGGGTGCCGTCGGCTTTCGCGCCGGCTTCATGCTCCGCGAGTTGGATTGGCTGCATGACCTTCAGATTACGTACGACACATCCACCTTCGACACTGACCCCTTCGAGCCGCAGCCAGACCACGTAGGCACCATCTTTCCGTTTTGGCGACCCCGCCCCGATTCCTATGCGAGTTGCGATCTTGGACTTCAGCCTCGGCCTCCTGCGGGCTCGAAAGCAGGAGGTGGAATGTCCGTGACGAAAGTCCAATCCGGTGATGGCCGAATACGAGTTGCGGACCCTGGAAACAGTCTCCCCCATTCCGGATACGTGGAGCTTCCCTACACCCTGCCCCAGGACTCGACGCTGTTCCTCATCTTGCGTGAGCCATCGCCGGCAATCTGGCTTCACAAGTTCGATTGGGTGGCTCGACACGGCGGCATGGCGCTGGTCAACGTCCACCCAGACTATGTGCGGTTCCCCGGCGAAGCTCTGGGGCATGCAACATACCCGGCTGACCATTACCGACGCTTACTTGAGCATGTGCGACCCCATTTGACCACTGATGCCTGGCACCCATTACCAAAAGATGTCGCTCAGTTCGTCGTGTCGCAGCCTGCGCTGCAGCAACCCGCAGCGGTAGTGGCATCGGAGCCGGCGGTGCGCTCAAGTCGCACGGGCTGAACGGGGATGAGTTTAATCGTTCGCATCGATGTGGATCGGCCCTACGGTCGACGACCGCTCGCCCGACATCTTCTCAGCCGATGCGCGTCTGATTACTACCTTCCCCGGGTCAATGCATTCGGCTACTTGCGCGAGCTTGAGAAGGTCTTTGACGTTTTCCACCGCCGAAACGCCAAAGCTCATGTGTTTTTTCGCCGCTGCACGCTGCCTACGCCAGCACTACTGGCACGCATGCGACATGAGGGACACGTCGCCGGACTGCACCTCGAAAACTCACGGTCGTTTGAAACTTTTATGGAGGAAAAGCAGATGCTGGAACACCATATTGGACAGCCGGTCTGGGCGTTCTCCAAGCACGGTTCTGGCGGCCAGCAGTTCGGTTGGCACCACCACGCTCCTTATGAACCGGAGCATCTCGAAGCATGGGGTCGCCGAGCCGGCATGAAGCTGTTCTTGGGTAATCTGGAGAATCCCACGCTCCTCGCTCGGGCGGATGAGACCGGCTTCATCATGTTTCCCTCTGCGTTTTGGTTGGAACCGGCCTGGCGAGATACCGCAGCTTTCCCGGTGACTTGGTTGATTGCAGAAGCGCGAAAACGGGACGTTGTATTGCTCATTCATCCAGAGAATGTGCTGGCCTCGTCGGCGTTGATGAATGATTTGGACACTTTGCTGGGCGACCTGAACACGAAAGTGCTTGGCGCGAACAGGCAGGCGGCATGAAGAAGACTGTCCTCATGGTGGCTTACACCCACTATTGCAGCGATCCGCGGGTGATTCGCGCGGCGGAAGCGGCGCTGGACGCAGGTTTCGAGGTGGACTTCCTGGCCCTGCGCCGAGAGGGTGACTCCCCTGTTGAAGTGGTCCGTGGCGTCCGGGTGTTTCATCTGAACCAGCGCAAATACCGAGGCGGGGGGCTGCTGAGTTACTGCCTGACCTATTCAGCGTTCTTCATACGTTGCTTCTTCAAGGCGACTGCGCTCCATTTTCGTCGACACTACCGAGTCGTGCATGTGAACAACATGCCCGACTTCATGGTCTTCTCAGCGCTGGTGCCCAAGTTGATGGGCGCCCACGTCTTGTTGGATATTCACGACCCCATGCCCGAAACCCTTGAAGCCAAGTTCAAGAGTGCCCGGCTGGGCTGGGTGCGAACGCTGCTCCTTTGGCAGGAGCGGTTGAGCGCATGGTTCACGGATCGCGTGCTGACCGTTCACGAGCCGGTAAAACAGAATATTCTCGTTCCTCACGGCTTGGCGACAGACTCGATCATCGTCATTTCCAATTTCCCCGATGAGGGCATCTTTGCCTTGCGGCAAGAGGTGCCAATGGACGGTACGATTCGCTTGGCTTTCCACGGCACCATCTTGGAGCGTTCAGGTCTGGGTCAGATGCTTATTGCCCTGTCACGCGTGCGGCGCAGGGACCGCATCTTCCTTAGGGTCATAGGCGAGGGGGACTACAGTGCCGCGTTTTCCAGCCAGATCGCCTCGTTAGGGCTTGAGGACCGGGTGGAATTCATCAATCGGTTGGTGCCGGTTGGCCAAGTTCCGGCGATGATCGCGGACTGTAACGTGGGAATCGTGCCGCTGGTGATCTCCGCCATCACCAACCACGCGCTACCCCTCAAGCTGCTTGAATACATCTCGCTGGGCCTGCCGGTTGTCTCGGTCAGAAATGTAGCCATCAGCTACTATTTGAAAGAGGAGGACTGCCTCTTCTTCGAACCCAACAATGTGGGATCGCTCACCTCCGTGCTGGATCGGCTCGCCGAAGAACCTGCCCTGCTGCGCCGGTATCGCGAACGGTCGCTTGCCATTCGGGAGCGGTTCTTGTGGAGTCGAGAGAAGCAGAAATACATGGAATTGCTGAGCACCCTGTCCCAATAAGCTCGCGGCGTGCCGGCGCATGACCCGACCATTACCCTAGAGCCTGTCATGCACTTTAGCCGAGAGGCGTTTTGCAGGTGAATTGACGCA
>CAZJTM010000153.1:0-15995 GCA_964548925.1 uncultured Verrucomicrobiota bacterium
CGCCCGCTTGAGCGAGGAAAAGGTCTTTTCGGTCGCCACCTGACGTCCATGCGTCTGTGCGCCAGCGAAAACCTGGGGGAAGCCGCGGTGGTTCGACTGCGGCAGGCTGGCCATGACGTGCTCTGGATCCGGAAAATCGCTCCCGGCAGCACCAACCCCGCTGTTCTGGCGTGCGCGCATGCTGAGAACCGCCTGCTGTTGACCTTCGACAAAGACTTCGGCGGACTTGGTCTATCGTCAGGGCTTGGCGGCGTCCTCAGGGATTGTGCTTTTCCGCATTGTGCAGCCTTCGGCGGCGATCGCAGCGAAATGGGTTTGCGCCATCCTCGCTGTGCGCACCGATTGGGACGGGCACTACGCCGTGGTGGACGACGTTGCCGTCCGCATGCGTCCCCAGCCAGGCAAGTGAAACCGCTCCGTCCTTCTGCCAGTGAATGTTGGAAGTTGAATGTTGGATATTTCGGCCCCACTTCCGCTTTCAAAATTGCAGCTTTCGGCTTTCAGCTTTTGAACAGTGTGGTTTCGTGGTCTGTCGTCTCGTGGTCACGCAGTCTCGCAGTGCTTTGCCCGCTTCTCCCTCAGCGCTTGACAGCTTCCGACCTCGTGGCACGTTTGATACATGACTGAGCAGATCAGACTTCGGATTGACCGCCAACTGGCGGCGGAGGCGGACGTGGTCTGCCGTGAAATCGGCATTACGCCGACGGCGGCGGTGTCCATGTTTTTTGCGCAAATGGTGAAGTTGCGCGGCCTGCCCTTCCGCCCCAGCGATTTTCCGGCATTGGATGAATACGGCGTGACGTTAGCCCAGGCGACGGTGGCGGAAGACTCCGCCCTGGCTGAAATCGCGTCATCCCGTAAAGCGGGCAGGCTGGAGACCTTCACGGGCAAACTATGATACGGGTCCTGCTCTCGGAACGAATCAAGAAGACGGCAGGCCGGTTGCCGCCGGACGTCCGGGAAGCAGCCTCCCAAGCCATTGCCGAGGTGGGCGCTGCTTTTGGCGATCCGCATCAGCACCGCGGACTCGGGCTTCGCAAGCTGGCCAGGCGTTCCTATGAAATTCGGGTGCAGCTACAATGGCGCGTGGTGTTTATCTACGATGGAGAAGTCTTGATTGCTTACGATGTGATGAGCCACGACGAAGTTGCGCTCTGGCTACGCGGTCAGCGAAAGTGATAGTGGGGACAGGTTGTGCTGCTGAAAACAGTAATCCGAAATGTGTCCTCTGTCCTCTGTCTTCGGTTCACGGTCCGCCTTCTGCCATTGAATTTTGAATGGTTCAATTTCAGTTTTCAGAATTTCAGTGTTTCAGCTTTTGAACAGTGTGGTCCCGTGGTCCGTGGTCCCGTCGCCCGTCCTCCGTCCACGGACCTCTGACTGCTGGTCGCTTTCTGCCAACGCCGCTCTTCCGGCTTCGGCCCCGCTGCTTTGCCAGGCCCGCTTACTGCCCCCTCGACTGACCCCATGGCTTGACTTCCCGATGGTCATGGATCGGGCGGCGGGAGGCCACAAGGATCGCTGCAGGTTGACAGGGCCGGGATCGTGAGGTAGAGACAGGGCGAGGGTTTTCCCAAGGCATGGATGCGTTCGCCTGATCGCCCAATGCCCCTCCCAGAGGGATGCGGGCCATTGTCCAGCCAGACGCGGGACCGGTGCAGCCGGGGCGGCGGGTGACAACGACTCCCCGAAGGATGTCCGAAGGACGCCCGGAGGACGCCAGAGGGGAGCGCGAACCGCCCCGAGGGTTGACCCGGTCAACGGTATGGCAAAGATCAAACTGAATCCGGTCATGGAGGGGATGCATGGCAGCATCGGGGACCTGGTGTTCAAGCGGTGTGGGGAAGAGGTGGTGGTGGGGCGCAAGCGCGACGCCAGCCAGCACCCGCCGACCGCCAGTCAGGCGGCGGTGCGGGATCAATTCCGTCTCGCCGCGGTGTACGGGAAGGCGGTGCTGGCCGACCCAGCCGTGCGGGCGGGGTATGACACCGCTGCCAAGGAGAAAGGGATCCCGGTGTTCGCACTCGCCATCGCGGCCTTCTTCAACGAGCCGACGGTGGATGAGATCGACCTCTCGGGTTACGCCGGCCAAGCCGGCGGCACCATTCGCATCTGGGCGCACGATGACTTCCAAGTCACGGGCGTGGCGGTGGCGATCCGCGAGCCGGGCGGGACCGTGCTGGAGCAGGGAGCGGCCACGGCGGAGGCGGACGGCACCTGGGCGTATCAAACGACGGGCACGGTGGCGACGGGTCAAACCGTGTCCATTGAAGTGACGGCCACCGACCGGCCCGGACATCGGACCACGAAGACGGAGGCACGCCCGGCGTGACGTGGGCCTGGTGGAGTTGAGCAGGGAACGAGGGCGGGTTGTCCACCAAAGGTCGGCCCGCCCGTGGCGGGGTAGCGCGCGAAGGAACCGGTAAAGCAGTGGATCTGGGGCGCACCGCCACCGGCGGCGGTGCGAGGGATGCCGGATGGATTCAAGCGGCAAATGACACGATACTATTCCCTGACCCCTTTCTGGCTTCACAGGCTGTAATCCTTCTGATAGGGCTGGTTTCCATGGTTGTGCTCGTGAGTCGCCTTTCTCGGGATGATTGCGGCGTAATGGCACCTCCAATTCAGCTCTCAGCTTGCGCTACCCTATGGTCCTGACTGGGCCGAACCCATCCGGCATTTCTTCGTCATGCGTCATCCTCGGCGCGATCGATTCCAGCAGAAGTTGGCCGAGTTGGGCATCGGCACGCTGATTCACTGCGCAGAGCCCCTGTACCTCTGCGGCGCGTATGCTGACCACCGCCCCCCGGCTACTGATCTCTGGAAACCGCCCATAGCCGAAGAACTGGCGCACTTCGTCTTGAGCTTGCCCATCGGGCCGCACTCAAGCGAGGACCAGAGGATGAGAGTCGTTGCCTCAGTTAAAGCCTTAGTGGTTACTCTGACCGGGTCATGATATGACGTTGAGCGGGAAGGTCATTTTGCGCATTGATGCCTATTGGAGGCGCTTCCGTAGCGCCTATCTCTTGCGGCGATTTGTGTGGATGGAAAGACTAGTGCTTAGCCGCTTGCAGGTGGGTGCGGGGACTCGGTTGCAGGTTCCACTCAGGAGTGGCGGATCTGGGTGTTTAGTCATGGGCAAAGGAAACTCCTTTGGGTATTGGGCAGCGCCACTGTTTGGAACTGGAGGAATTCTGCTCCAGCCACGAAGGCACGAGGCGGAGATCCGCATCGGTGATGGGAATTGGTTTAGCAATAACGTGACCCTCGTCGCCAACGAGCGCATTGTGATTGGGGATGGCTGCCAGATCGGCGATCAGGTTGCAATTTACGATTGTGACTTCCACGAAATTAATCCGGCCACCCGCAACCGAAGTTGCGGGCCTACCCAACCAGTCAGCGTCGGGAACAACGTCTGGCTCGGGAGCCGGGTGATGGTACTCAAGGGAGTGAACATTGGGGACAACTCCGTTGTGGCCGCCATGAGTGTCGTCACAAAGTCCATTCCACCGAACTCCGTTGCGGCCGGCGTACCCGCCAAAGTGGTTCGTTCTCTTTAGGCCTTGAACTCCTGCCTGCCTGCCTGCCACGAGCCTGGCTCTGATCTCTCGCACGCACATTGTTGAACACACCGCAAACAGCAACCGATGTCCGTGACATAGTTGTTCCCGGTGCAGGAGCGACGCGTCCTCATTCGTATGGAGATATCGTCAAGTCGTCTTCGATCATCGGAGGCGCGCAGGGGGTTAGGCTGCTGATCGGTATGGTCCAAACAAAGCTGGTCGCCATCCTCTTAGGACCTTCGGGCGTCGGGCTTGTGGGCCTTTACCAATCTGCTACCGGTCTCATTGGCACAGTGAGTGGGTTGGGCATTGGCCAGAGCGCAGTCCGTGAGGTCGCCGAGGCGCACGGTAGTGGCAATCCCGAACGCGTTGCCCGGAGGGTCAAAGTGCTGCGGCGTGCCTGCTGGGCGACCGGGTTGTTGGGTTGGCTGCTGGCCGTCGTGATCGCCTGGCCTCTCAGTGTATGGACCTTCGGCACACCGGAGCGCGCGGTACCGATCGCCTTGTTGGGTGTCACGTTGCTATTGGCCAGCATTTCGGCCGGGCAAATGGCCTTGGTGCAGGGATCCCGCCGGATTGGCGATCTGGCACGGCTCCAGTTGCTGCCTGCCATTCCCAGCGTGGTCATCAGTGTCGGCCTGTACGCAAGGCTCGGCGAACGGGGCATTGTACCGGTGTTCATAATCGTGGGTGCGGTCAATCTCGGCTTCTCTTGGTGGATCGCACGTCGCGTGCCGCTGGTCGCTGTGACCATCACTTGGCGTGAGTGCCTTCGCAAGTCCGGGCGGTTGGTGTCGCTGGGTGTGGCGTTCATGTGGAGCGGAGTGCTGGCGGCGGGCGTTGGGCTGGCGACCCGTGCCTGGATTGTGCGGGACTTGGGCACAGAGGCTAACGGGATCTACCAGGCGGCTTGGGGCATTTCAGGTGTTTTTGCCGGATTTATCCTTCAGGCCATGGGGGCCGACTTTTATCCCCGCCTGACCTCAGTGGCCAAGGACAGCACGGAGGTGAACCGCTTAGTCAACGAACAAACTGAGGTGGGGGTTCTGCTGGCTTTGCCGGGTTTGCTCGCCACGCTGGTGTTTGCGCCGTGGGCCATCAGGGTCTTCTACACGGCGAAGTTTGTGGCGGCAGGCGACCTATTGCCATGGTTTGTGCTCGGAGTTTTCGGCCGAGTGGTTTCGTGGCCGCTAGGCTATATCCAACTGGCCAAGGGCGATTCGCGCATGTTCGCCGCCACCGAGACGATAATGTGGGCGCTGTTGCTGCTGCTGACTTGGCTTGGCTTGCACTGGTGGCAGGTTCCCGGTGCCGCCATAGCTTTCGCGGTCCTTTACGGCATGCATGTCGTCGGAATGCGCTGGGTGGCGGGCCGCCTGAGCGGGTTTCAGTGGTCCAATGCAGTGTGGCGGCTTCTCCTTCAGTCCACTGCTGCAGTCAGCGTAGCTTTCGTCATAGCGACGTTGTTACCTCCTATCATCGCTGCGATCAGCGGCGGGTTGCTCGTTCTGGTGTCTGGATACCTGTGTTTACACCGCCTGACGATCCGGCTCGGGCCAAGCCACCGCATTTCGCGGATTCTCGCACGCTTCATGAACTTGGAGCCGCGGTTTGGGTCGTGAGTAGGTGACGGTGTTCCGTAAGCAGGTTACGCGGCCAGCCGGTGATGGAACCGTTCAGTGAGGAATTGAGGTTCAGGCTGCATTGGACCCAGGCTCGGGGTTGTTAGATGGACTTCCTCTTTCTTCATCACAAATTGATCATCGGCGGGATCGAGACCCTTATGGCCAGAATGGCTCGCTGGCTTTGCGATCAGGGACACAATGTGGTGGTGGTAGTCGGTGAGCTGGGGCCGGGCGCAAGTCTTTTCCACAATTCGAAGTCGTTGGTTGAGCTGGGGCACGATTTCGAGAGACTGAAGACGGCTTCGCCAGAGCGTGCGGCTTCGTTGCTGCGCCAGCATGATCTGCTTCGGAGAGTCGATGTCATCGTGGCGTTCTCCGGTTCAGCCCTATGCGCGGGCTTGGGGATAAAGAGCGCCATGAATCCTCCCGCCGTCGTGTGTGCTGGGGTTTGGACGCCGGGAACCTATTGTGCGCGTGGAATCCGGGGCATGTTGGCGGATCCGTCAGGGGTCTTTTTTCGTAACTTGCTGTTGCCTTCCTGCCGTCTGTTTCCGAGCAGCAGTATCCAGGCCCAGGTGGAATCGGCTGTGGGACGGAAAGTGCCTGGTGTGGTGTGGCCTCTTGCAGTAGATGGCACGCGCTTTCGCTGTGTGGTGCGTCGCCCGATACATGGGCTTATCGTTTCGGTAGGGCGCCTAGGCGATATGAAGACGTACAATCTTTGGATGCCTCAAGTGGTGAAGGAATTGAAGCAGAGGGGACTTCGAGTGCAATGGCACGTGTATGGAGATGGGCCAGATCGCAAGCGGATTGAGGAATTGGTATCTGCTGCGGGAGTGGGCCAACAGGTTCGGCTCATGGGGACTCTCGACTATTCCCGTTTCCCAGAAGTGTTGGCCTCAGCCTTTGCCTTTGTGGGAATGGGTACTTCCTTGATCGAAGCAAGCTTCGCGGGTGTTCCCGGCATTCCCGCGATCATTTATTCCCGTCAACCGCAGACATACGGCTATTTTTCCGACTTGCCAGACTATGCTTGTGGAGACGTCCTTGACCGGTCGATGTTCCCTGTGGCAGACCTGTTGGAGAGACTGCTAACTATGACTCCCGAGCAGTATGCAGATGCGGCGCGGTCGACCCGGCGACACGCAACCCGCTTCGAGATGGATCCTCTCATGCGGGATTTCTTTGAAATGGTCACCCGGATGCCACACTCGACCGGCTCGTGGTGGCCCGTCTGGCTTTGCCGCATGTCGCGAATGTCAATCCGCCTCTATAACAGTGATGTGTTACGTCCCATACGCAAACAGTTGAGTAGACAATCCAGATAGGAAGCGATTGGCCATTTATGAGTGTTATTGCACACTCCAGCATTTACAAGAAATCTCTGGCCGGAGGAGGGGGTTGCCTCCGACACGAACAGATCGTGGACCTCATCGAGAGCGCTGGTTTGGAATTGGACCATGCCTTGGCGTCGCCAACGGGTGGGGTGAAGCACCTCTGGTGCGAAGCCATGCTTGGATGCGCCACGTTGTGCGTTCGTCACCCCGTTCTGTTTTGGCGTCTCTGTGGGCTTCAGCGCAATCGGCGTTGGGCGAGCATGGTTTTTCAGACGGGCATCCGCTACCTTTACTGGCGGAAAGCGCTGAAGGAGCTGGCTGCGTCCGCCTTGGTATGTGAAGACATGTTCTGGGGGGGCCAAGGGGTTCTTCTGGCTGCCCGTGAGGCTCGATGTCCATTGATCGCTCTGCCACACAATGTCGATTCACTCCCGTTTATCGATACCCCGGAGGGCGACAGGATAACTAGCTTGCGCGCGGAATTGGAGTCACTGCGGCGAGCGGATGCCGTTTTTGCGATTTCTGGTTGCGATAGCTGGCTGCATCGGCAATTTGGAATCGAATCTGGCGTGCTGCCGTACTATCCGGCGGCGCAGCGTCGCCGGCAGCTTATCCAAGTGCGCGCTCAGCGGGAACGCCTGCCCCGGCAGACGCGCAGGGTCTTGCTGGTGGGCTCGGTCACGAACCCACCAACTCGGGAGGGCTTGCTCAGGCTGTTAGTGCAGATCGCACAAACTCCTTGGCCAAAAGATCTTGTTTTCGAAGTCGTCGGTAGGGGTACGGATGGACTGCAGACCGCGGGTCTTCCCTCCTGCCTGCGCTTCCACGGGCACGCCGCTGAGAACGACTTTGCCAAGTTACTGGCAGAATGCACAGCCGCTTTGGTGGTTCAGCACCGAGGTACGGGGGTATTGACTCGGATCATCGAGTTCCTGGTGGCGGGCATTCCAGTGGTGGCGAATCCGCTTGCCTTGCGGCAGTGGGAGGGCTTGGAAGGGACCTTTTGCTACTTTGACTGGCAACAAGCGCGTGCGTTACTGCTAAGCTCTTTTTCAATGCCACAACTGCCAGCGCCTCCTGAGAGCGAGGCAGCCGCTTTCATCCACTCCTTGCGAACCCTCAGCACGCGTAATCTCCCCGCGTGCAAGCTCGAAGTTGCTGGAGTGTCGCGCGGCGATTGCACTGCTGTCCCGGCGGTTGCCAATACCCATCGCCCATGATCCTACTCATTCTGTTCGCAGTTGTTTTTCTCGGGGCACTTTGGCGACCGATATTCGGTGCTGCTGTGGTCCTGCTTTCTCGTTGCGTGCTACCGCTTCCGTGGCTGTACATGCCCCTGTCTGGTCTTGGCGGAATCGAATTGTCTGATGTGGCTTTGCTTGGGTTGTCACTTGGCGTGCTCTGGCAATACCGTGAGGGATTCTTCGCCCGGCACGCATGGCTTTGGGGGGTCGTCTTCTGGTTTGCCATGGCCAGCTTTTATACATTTGCTGCCGGCCTGAATCCTGACAGCCGCCGCAGTGATGCCCTGAACGAATTCGTTCGCTTTGGTTTGTGCTGGGTGATCCCAATGGCAATTGATGGCGGGTCACGCCGTAACCGCCATCAGCTGCTGATTTGTTGCGCGCTCGTTGCTGGTTTAACGGCTTGCGTCCAAATGTATGTGATCCTGACTGGTGATCAGGACCTGCTGGTGCGCTGGCTTCGGATGGAGGAAGGTAGCGCCATAAAGGTTGGGCAGCTTGCTGAAGCAGGGGGCTTGTACAAAGCAAACCTTCCTGGTATGTTTGTGGTGGTGGCCGTGTTCTTCTTTTGTCTTGCCGCCTTAATGCTGCGCTGGCAGGAAACCCGCTCCCTCCGCTGGCCTCTCCTCGCTCTGGCCTTTGGATGCGGGGCAACCATCTTCTCGTTCCGCTCCAAGTCCCTTGGGGCGGTTGTGGCCGTTGGGATTCTGATCCTGTTGGTCTTCGAAAGCCGCAGCAGCATGTTCGGCGTTATCCGGTTGGTGTTCCTCGCCGCTGTTCTGGCTCTGGGTTTCTGGGGTGTCGAAGCGTGGTCTAAAGTGAATTTCTTTCAGGAAACCGTCGAGCGTTTTAAATCCGATCTGATTTTTTGGAACGAAGGATCGATTGGTGTCCGCATCGGCGACAATATCCAGGCGGCCAAACTCGCGGCTCGATTCCCGGTGTTTGGTGTCGGGAAGCCGAGCGTCACCTTCGAGAGCGGTTTCGATTACACCGTCGGTTCAGGCGGTTTTGAAGGACTCGGTTATGACGGGCACGCCTTGCTAATGTTGGCCCAGTTCATCGGCTTGCCTGGGGCGCTTATGGCCGGCTTGGCGCTTACTCGCTTGGTTTTGCGCATCCCGTGGAAACACTTGGGGCGAGCACCGTGGATAACCCTTGGATGCGTCACAGGATTTACCGCGTTGTTGGTACTCTCGATGGGGAATGCTTCACCCGTCTTTAGTCAGCGTCCTGAGCTTACTGCGTTCATGGTCTTCTGGGGTCTGGTTCTGGCAGATGTGCCGCGCCTTGCCGACTGCAGAGGCATGAGGACGTCGAAGCTGAAACATCCCCCTCCGAAATGCGAACCACCAGCCGACGGCCAGCGCACCAACAGTCTATGCGCTTAATAGTCCGACGGCTGCGTGATATTCTCGCGTATCTGCGCCGCGAAATTCACGCCAAACTCGATCCACTCGGCTATGCCCGGTCCATTGGCGTTACCTTGGGACAAGATGTCCATTTCTATGGCATGCCATCGAACATGTTTGGGACTGAGCCGTGGCTGATCACCATTGGCAACCGTGTCCATATCACATCGGGCTGCGCGTTTATCACTCATGATGGTGGGACCCTGATTCTGCGGAAGGAAGTGCCAGATTTGGAGTGGACGGCCCCCATCACCATTGGTGACGATGTCTATATCGGTGTTCGCACCCTTATCATGCCTGGGGTCAAGATTGGCAATCGGGTCATCGTTGGGGCTGGGTCTGTCGTCACACGCGACATCCCGGACAACAGTGTGGCCGTTGGAGTCCCTGCACGCGTCATCAAATCTGTGGACGCCTACTTGGAGCAAATGAAAAGGAAGAGCCTGAAGTGTGGACATCTCAAAGGACTGGAAAAGGAAGCGATTTTGAAAGGGATATTCGGGGTCACTACGAAGGCAACCTTCCTGAAATGAATGGTCGGGAACATCTGACGAGGACGTCCATAAGTCCCAAAACGATCATTTACGTCGGCGGTTTCTCCTTTCCCGATGGAGATGCGGGCGGGTTGCGTGTGCTTGGGATTGGTAAGGCTCTCCGGGAAGCAGGTTATCAGGTAGTGTTTGTCGGCATTGAGAAGCGAGGCCGCCAAGAGGACCGCCAACCGAACGGCGCGTATATGTACCAAGGCTTTACATACGTGCCGGAGGAGGGTCAAGGAACGTCCGGATTGTCGCGGCTCAAGCGTGCAGTGCTCACGCACATGACAGGTTCGACGACCATGCGGCGGCTGCGCGCCATGGATTTGGCTGGCACACAGGCGCTTATCGCGTACCATCCTTCTTCTTTACTCCTGTGCCGACTAGCAGCTTTCTGCCGAAAGCGTGGCATTGCCTTGGTGGTAGATACTGCCGAGTGGTGGGATCCGCGCCAGGTGAATGGGGGGCTACTTGGGCCTAGTTTCTGGGATTCTGAGGTGCGTATGCGCTGGCTCCAGCCAAATGTCGGTCGCGTGATTGCAATCAGTTCATTCCTAGAGCGCTATTATCGAATGCGCGGCTGCGCGGTTCTCCGTGTACCTCCGCTCGTCGATATGAACGACGCGCCCCATCGTGCGGCCGAGTATTTCTCGCTCGGGGAGGGGGTACTTCGGCTGGTTTATGCCGGATCGCCGGGCAGGAAAGACATGCTCGGGAATGCGATTCGTGGTCTCAGACTAGTAGTTTCGAAAGGCGTGCCGGTCGAGTTGCATTTGGTCGGCCCGGGGCCGCGCACGGTTGCAGCTTGCCTTGCGCAAGACGCGTGGCTGCTCGATGAGCTGAGTAAATTCATTGTGTTCCACGGGCGCGTCGCCCAGCACTCGGCAATGGGTCTGGTGGCACAGTCCGATTTTTCCATTCTGCTACGTCCTGATAAACGGTATGCACACGCTGGTTTTCCAACGAAGCTGGTCGAGAGCCTGTCGTTGGGCGTGCCGGTTTTGACAAACCCGACGAGCGACATCGGCGAATACGTGCGCGACGGCAAGGAGGGAATCATACTTGCCGACAGTTCTCCAGAGTCATTCGCAGCAGGGGTGTCCTGGCTTTTGGAGTTGCCGCGTGCTCGTTGGTGGGACATGCGATACGCTGCTCGGCATCGGGCAGGTCAGTGTTTTGACTACCGACGATACGCAGCACCGTTGGCGCGATTCCTCGGCGCGGGGAGGGCAAACTGAGCTTCATCTGGGCGAATCTTCCGGTTCTATAGAATGTAGTTACCATCCTAGGACACGAGGATGGCGTTGTATCCGGTGGGCAAACGGCTAGGAGCCTGTTTGAAAACTCCAGCAAAACGCCGCGTGGGGACACACGGCCTACAGAACTTCGCAGTAATCAGGGCTGATTGTAGGCCCGGTGCCCTCACCGGGCGGGTTTTCAAACAGGCTCTGACACGTGAAGACCTTCACTGCTGGGGTGTTGAGGTTGCGATGACCTAAAAACGACAGGACACGATGTGCCCTTGAACTCGTTGAAGTTGCTGCTCGTCGCTCCCAAACCGCCGCCCAACGGAGGCATCAGCCGATGGACTGTTTTGTTGCTGGAGTGGTTGCAGGGGCGGAGCGGCTTGGAGGTCGGCAACGTGGACATATCGCCGCGGTGGCGGGCGGTGGACGATTTGGGTATTCCCAAGCGGTTGGTTGGCGGCGGGCTGCAAGGGTTGCGCGATACTTGGCATGTGTGGAAGCAGTTAAGCCGCTTCCGCCCGCAGGTAATGCATCTCACAACTTCCGGCAGCTTGGCCGCGCTCCGAGATGTTCTTTTCCTGTCCTTGGCGCGATGGTTCGGTGCCAAGTCGGTTTATCACATTCGCATGGGGCGGTTGCCGGACATGGCCGGCAAGCGCAATTGGGAGTGGCGCTTGTTGTTGCGCGCGGCGCGGCGGGCGGATCGAGTGGCGGTGCTAGACCAAGCCAGTGAGAGGGCGCTGCAGTTGGTGCTGCCCAAGGAAAGAATTGTTCGTCTGCCCAATGCGATTGATCTCAAGGCTCTGGCCGTGGGGAGAAAGGAGAGTGGAGAGTGGAGAGCGGAAAACGAGAATCACCGGGTGCTGTATCTGGGTTGGGTGGTGCCGACGAAGGGAGTGCGCGAATTGATGGAGGCATGGCGGCAAGTCCATGCCGCAGGTTGGGAGTTGGTGGTCGCGGGACCGGGGGACGATGGCTATCAGCGCGAATTGGCGGCACTGGCCGGTCCGGAAGGACGCGTTCGGTTCCTGGGCAATGTGTCGTATTCCGGGGCCTGGGAACTTGTGCAGCAAGCGGATATCTTCGTGTTGCCAACCTATACCGAGGGTTTCCCGAACGCGATTCTGGAGGCGATGGCCGCCGGGCGACCCATTGTGGCCAGCGCAGTTGGGGCGATTCCGGAGATGTTGGAGGCCGATACTCAGCGACCGTGCGGTGTGCTGATCCCACCGCGAGATGTCTCCGCGTTGGCCGGGGCGTTGCGACGGGTCATGGCGGATCCGGATCTGCGGGCTGAGTCGGGGCGGCGCGCCCGCGCGAAAGTGGAACGTGAATACGATGTGGAGACGGTGTTTCCGCGGCTGGTGAGCCTGTGGGAGGAATTGGCGGGGCAGAATGAGCGAGGATAGACACGAATTGACACCAAGGGGCGCCAATTCGTTTCGCAGTGGCGCGAGCCACCTGCTTGAAGTGCGGTCTTCAGTTGGTGTGGGTGCTGGCAACTTGAAAGGTTGCCGGCCCGGCAGGGAGTTGGACGCTCTGGAGGTTTGCACCACCCCGCTGGGCAAAGGAAGTGGTCGTGATGTTCGTGACGAGCGCATGGAAGGGGTTCGCGGTAGGTGTTGCCTGCGGTGAGCGGTGGCGCCGGGCCGCGCTTGTCGGGCAGTGCCGGGCACACTATGTTGTTGCACTATGAGCTATGTAACCACGGAAGAACGGGTGGATCGGCTGGAAGCCGTGTTCGGCCAGTTTATGACCGAGATGGCCTTGCTGAACAAGCGGGCCGACGAGCGCAACAAAGCGGCCGAGGAACGTAACCGTCTGGCGGAGGAACGTATGTCGCAGTTCGAAAATGAAATGCGCGCGTTCAAGGATGAGATGCGGCAGTCAAAGCGGGAGTTGGACAAGAAGTGGGGGGATCTGGCGAACAAGATGGGCACGATTGTGGAGGACATCCTTGCGCCGAACTTGCGCCGCCTGGCGCGGGAGCATTTTGGCCTGGAGCCGGTCGAGTTGTTTGCCACCCGCTTGGCCCGTTCCTGTCCGGCGCAGCCGGCCCGGCAGGCGGAGTATGACGTGCTGGTCGTGTCGCCCACAGTGGTGATTCTTGGGGAGGCCCGGAGTACGCCACGTCCGCAGGATGCCGAGGAAGTTGCAGAGAAACTGCGGACGTTTTTTGAGTTCTTCCCAGAATACCGGGGGCGGCGGCTGCTCGGCCTGCTGGGGAGTTGGGCGATGTCCGAGACCGTGGTTACGGCGCTCACGGCGCGTGGGGTTTATGCGATGTGCATGGGGGAGGATACGATGGAGTTGGTCAACGCGGCGGCGTTGGAGGGCCGGGGAAAGGGCAAGCCGAAAGGTCGGAAGTGAGCGCGTGGAAGCACGTTCCTCAGCGACACGAAAGGACGCAGACAATCTCGAATGGATGGCGTAGTGGCGCGGGTTTCCGGGGTGCGGCTGTGCCCCAAGCTTTCACCCCGCCGGGGCAAGGCGAGCAGGCATTCCATCTGAACCGCCCCAGAGAGAGTTCCCGCTGCCACAGAGCATGGCAACCGGAGATGACAGCAACCATCCCTCGCGTCTCGCTTGGGTGAAGTACCCGGTTAAGCCGTTTCCATGCCGAAGACCGTTAACGCCAAGACGCAGAGACACGAAGGCGCAAAGGGTTCGCGAGACTTTGACGTTGGTCTTGCGCTGACCGTTTGGTCAGCCCGATCCGCGGTCCTCCCGGTGTGGGGTCCGCGCAATGGGCTCTGCGCCATGACGTTGAGTTCCGACTCGATAGCCACGGCTGAGAGGCTTGGAAACGGTAGTTCAACCGCAGATTCGCGCTGGTTGACGCTGATAATGAATCGGCTGTGTTTCCCGCAGTCACCACGTTCTCGGGCAAGTCGCCGCTCCAACGCAAGGATTTCTAGCATGAGGGTCAATCCGCGTTCATTCGCGCCGCCATCCCGAAGAATTCTGTTTTCGTGCGCAAATGTTCGTCCCTTTGGAATTTCGCCACACGGTATTCGGCCTTGCTTCGGGTTTGGAGTTTCGGAGTTCGGAGTTTTCCCGATCGCCACTGGCCAGAAACGGAGATGCGCCGTGGCAAGGATGCGCGGTTTTGGGGAAACGACAGGGAGTCCCGCGCTTTCAAAAGGCGTGGCTACGAACGAACAGGATGAGGGTGCTTTGCTTCATTGATTCGCTGGGCGGGGGTGGCACGCAACGGCAGATGGTCACGTTGGCCTGCCCGATGGCAGAATTCGGGCATCAGATCGAGGTTTTGTCTTACCATCCAGAAGGGTTCTTTGCGCCGTCGCTGGCCGAACGAGGAATTCCTTGGCGGAGCATTGCTCCATACCCGATGCTCACCCGGCTCCGGCAACTGCGGCGGGAGTTCCGGACGTATCGCGGAGAAGTGGTCTTGGCGTTTCTGGAGGGACCATCGCTTTATGCCGAAGTGTTGGGCGGCTTTTCGCGGCATTGGGGTCTGGTGGTTTCGGAGCGCGCGGCTTACCGGACGGGGGCGAAAACGCGTTGCCTGCGGCTGTTTCATTCTTTAACCGATTACGTGGTCAGCAACAGCCGGACTACAGAGCGGGCTATTGGCAATACATGGCCGGGACTGCGCTCCAGGGCCCGATGCATTTACAATGTCGTGGACCTAGACCGCTTTTCGCCGTGCGCGGATCGCCTCCCCCCGACCAACGGCCCGCTGCGCTTGGCGACGGTGGCAAATTACACCGCGAACAAGAATGTGGTGGGCATCGTAGACGGCTTGGTTCGCGCGCTTCGGCAGGGCGCGAGGTTCAAGTTTGATTGGTTTGGCTGGGAAGCGCAGCCGGAGGTGGCGGATCAGGCCCGCCAAGTAATCCGTGAGGCCGGGTTGGAATCCGAGTTGCGATTGAACCCGCAGACGACGGATGCGGCCGCAGTCTATCGCAAGGCGGACGGTGTGTTGCTGGGTTCATTTGCAGAGGGGCTGCCGAATGCGGTGTGCGAGGGTATGGCGTGCGGACTGCCGGTGCTGATGAGTGACATCAGCGACGCGCGCTACTTGGTAGAGGAAGGGGTGAACGGTTTCTTGTTTGACCCACACCGGCCCAATCAGATTGCCGACCGGATCGGCAGGCTGGCGGCTCTTTCGCCGGAACAGCGGGCCGCGATGGGGCGGGCGAGCCGGCGCAAGGCGGAGCAGTTGTTCGACCGGCAGCGCAACACGCGACAGTATTTAGATTTGCTCGAAGCGGCTTGGCGGAAGCGAAATGGCAATGGAAACGCGAGCCACCGCTGATTCACGCGAGTGCCTGCTGCCCAGTTTTGGTATCACGGTTTGGAACCTGTTACGGGGTGTGTGATTCTGTTGCTAAAGGCGGTCATCAGCTAGGGCAGGTTCTATTGTCCAAGGACGTCGTGCTTCGGAGTGCGAATATTAATCCTAAGCCAGTGGTTTGATCCGGAGCCTAGCTTCAAGGGGTTGCAGTTCGCGCAGGCGCTTCAGGCCCGTGGACATTCGGTTCAGGTCCTCACTGGCTTTCCCAACTATCCCGGCGGCAAGATCTATCCCGGCTACCGTGTCCGCCTCTGGCAGCGGGAAGTCTTGCGGGGGATTCCCGTGCTGCGGGTGTGCCTGTATCCCAGCCATAGCCGCAGTGCGATTGGCCGGATTCTGAACTACCTCAGCTTCGCGCTCAGCTCGTCGGTCCTCGGCCCGTTACTGGCAAAACCGGCTGATGTGGCGTACGTGTATCATCCCCCCGCCACGGTGGGCTTACCCGCACTGGCCCTCAAATACCTGCGCCGTATCCCGTTCGTCTATGATGTTCAGGATTTGTGGCCCGACACTCTGGCTGCCACCGGGATGGTGAACGCCTTGATGGCCTTGCGGTTGGTAGGCCGTTGGTGTCAGTTCGTCTATGCAGCGGCCAGTCGCGTCACGGTGCTGTCGCCCGGTTTCAAGCAACGCTTGTCTGAGCGCGGCGTGCCCGCTGACAAGATCCGTGTGATCTATAATTGGACCCACACCATCCCGCCAGCAGCACC
>CAZJTM010000154.1:0-15950 GCA_964548925.1 uncultured Verrucomicrobiota bacterium
GCGAGATAGTGAAAACCGCAAAAACGAACTAGAGGGACGGGGATATGCAGATGACATGGAATTGGTCACGCCCGAATGCCTGGAGGGCGAGGATGGCTGGAATTGGGTATTCATCAGCGAACATGACAGGCAGCACTTCCACGTTCTTGCCGATGCCTACGTTGAGGGGCAACCCGAGCCGGTCAAGAAATCGGTTCTGAAATTGATGGAGGAATGCGGAGCAATCGACTTTCCCAACCCTGCGCGGCGAAGTGGGGTTGGAGGGACAGTTGACTGGCTCGCACCACGTTGGCTGCGTGATTTTGACTCGAACCGACGGCCTCAGGGTTTTCAGCGTAAACTTGCCGCGCTGGAGCGCTGGATTGGGTGCTTCAAACCCAATTACTTCATCGAGTTCCTGACCCTTGGTGAGTCTGAAAGCCAAGAATCAGAGCTCGGCCTTGCCCTCTGTACACAGCCTTGGCTTCGCACAACGAAGGGGTTTGTTCCCCCAACTACAGCGTTTATCGCCGACGCCGAAATCAAGGATTTTCTAGGCGATTCAGTCCCCTACGTCTTGGCAGACTTACCTTCTGAAATCATCGGCGAGCTGGGTGTGCATCTCCGGCTGGACGCAGGCACGCTCCTAGATTTACTCCGCCAAATGCGCGATGGAAGCCAAGTGGACGAGGCACTGGTCGTCCGCATTTACAAACGGCTTCAAACCCTGAAGTTTGATGCTGGAATCTTTCGCGCAGAACCGTTGATTTTCCTCGCCCGCCCTTCGGCGCAATGGAGGCAAACTGAGCGCGTATTCTGGAACGATGCAGGCGACGTGCTCGACGAATACTTTGGCTACGCAAAGCTCACTTACGAAAACGAAGACCTTCACGGTTTCTTTACCGACAAGCTCGGAGTGCGTCTCGACGTGCCGGAACAGCAACTGGCCGAGGTGTGGGCGCAGATGTCAGGGGGAGATGCGCTCGCACCCGATGTCGCCGAGAAGCGCCTCAACATGATTCTGCCACGGATCGCGGCAGCAATTGACGCGAGCGAACCGCCGACTTGGTGGCAAGCGCTCCGAAGCCGGTTGAAAGTCTGGACCAGTGCAAAGCGCTTTGAGACGCCGAGGAAAGTTTTTGCACCAGACCATACGTTCGCTGAAGAAATCTTCGCAACAACGGCCTGTGTTGCGTGGCTGCCCAAGGGGCACGGCTCGAAGCAGCTCAACCAGATGCTTTATGCCCTCGGATGCCGTTCACTTTCTGAAAGTCTCAAGAGCCGCTTGCCTGACGCGCCTTCCACAGAGCCTAATGGCAGGCCGCGATTTCTCACGCCAGCAACGAAGGAATTATTATTGTGCTGGGTCTGCAACGGCGACGGGTGGAGCAAGAGACGCCAACAGCTTGAGCAGTTGCTGCGGACCGAGGAGGCGCAAGTCGGCGAACTGCAAGTTGAATACTGGCTCAATGGAGTTAACGGGACTGTTTCGCGTGTCCCGGCTGATGCATTTTGGGCGGGACAAGAACACAGGTTGTGTTTGCGACAAGATGCCACCTTGAAGGCGCAACAGTCCGCCGTCGCAAACACCATCGCGGTTCAATTCGGTCGCCCGGGCAAACAGAGTGAGGACACGGTTTATCGTCTTCTCGGCCTTGAAGCTGCCGACGCGCGTCGCGAACTGGCTGAACGGAAGTGGGAACTCACACCGGAGCAAAGAGCCTGGCTGCAATCCGTCGGCTACAGTTCGGAAATTGTGGAACTCTCCACCGAGGCTACAATTCAAGATGCTCGCGAGTCACGTCCGGCCATCGCGCCGCAAACGCCATCCGGCGGCAGCGCAGCCGCCACGCCTCAACAGAACTCAGCCGGGGCAGTGCAAACAGAAGGCCAGCCCAAGGCAGACGCACAGACTGCGCTGTCGTCTCCCGATAGCGGCCAACCGGATGCTTCCAAAGTCCAAACTCCCGTTCAGACCGGCGCGGGACAGCACGCCGAGCGAAATGAGCCAACGCAACAGACTCGCTCCACGGAAAGCGAAGAGGATTCCAGTCGTCCGCTCAAATCACCCGACACTGAAGCCGAGTTTGTTCATGTCACCGCACACACGCGAAGGCCGCCACGACGCGAACGCCAGCAGCGCGAAACCAACGACAGAGAGTCTCAAGAACAACACCCGATGGCCGGCATTTCTCACGCGACAAAGACCGAGATTGAGGACGCAGCCGTGCAACTTGTCCTGCGACAATTCCAGATTGTTCCGGGATTGCGTGAGTTCAAAACCCATGACGAGAGAAAGCGAAACCACGGCTACGACGTCCTGGCAATCAAGCCAGGCCACGCACTACGAATCGAAATCAAGGCTCACCTTCGCGAAGCGAAATCGGTGTTTGTGACCCAAAAAGAGTGGCAGCAATCCAGACAACGGAACGGTCTCGCCGCAGATGACAGGTGGGAGCTTTGGAACGTGGAGAACCTTGCTGCTGACGCAGGCAAGGTGAGGATTACCCGATACGGTTATTTGCCAGACGAAGCGAGGACGCGGGAATCAGGCTATTGGGTTGACCTCGGGATGTGTGCTTCGGAAGCCGTCCGTTGAATTCCATTACGATGCTCTGCCGCCCTTTCAGGGCTTGGAAATTTTGTAGACGGTTGACCCACGGCGTCGCTCGGTGCTTGCGCACGGCCAACACTCGCTTTGCCCTGGGCTATTTTCTTTTGGGCTTTCAGCCCTGCCCAGTCAGCCAACCGCAGCACGATTGCCATGACCAACTTCATGTTGCAGATGCAACAAAAGGTTGTCCTGTGTCACGCGCGGCCTGCGCCGGTTTCTTCAGGTTGGAACGCGCGCAGTTACCGACCGGGCAACGCTTCGCTGGATTGCAGATGGCAGAATTCAGATTTCAATGTGCGCCACCCGGTCGCTCCGCCAGCAACTTCAGATGCCGGGCATAGCGGCGGTTGATGCACTCGAAGTTCCACGCGTCCGCGACGCTGCCGCTTGGGCCAATGGCTTGCCTCCACACCACAAATTGCGTTCTGTCCGGATTTGCTCGAATTGTCAACGAATTACTAATTGAAGACACATTAGTAGTTGGTTAGTATTGCGGTCGTGAAGAAGCCGGAAACCCCGCCGACCTTCCTGGCATTGATACGAAGCCTGCCAAACCCGGAAAGGCTGCTCGAAATCCTCAACTCAGTCGCCAGTCCGACAACCGATGGACGATACCAGCATTGGGACGAGTTGAAATATCGCAAGCCGCCGGGGGAATTGTCGCGGGAGGAGTGGTGGTTTGGGTTGAAGTTCCATCGGCAGACCGGCAACCGTCCCATTCCGTTGAGAGACACGGCAGGAAACAATTTTCGCTTTTCCGTTCCGGATTTGGTGGCCGACCTTCTCCACCAGATTGACCGCGGCGGCGGGACGTATGTTGAAATTCCCGAGCAGGTGACGAGCGCCGAGCATCGGGATCGCTACGTGGTGCGTTCGCTGATGGAAGAGGCTATCACTTCCAGTCAACTGGAAGGCGCGGCCACAACGCGCGAGGTTGCGAAAAAGATGCTTGCCGAAGGGCGGAAACCTCGCGACCGAAGCGAGCGAATGATCGTCAACAACTACGTGACGATGCGCCGGATTCTGGAGTTGAGAGACAAACCGCTGACCCCGGATATGGTGTTTCAAATCCACCGAGAGATTTCCGAGGACGCACTCGACATTCCCGACGGCGCGGGCCGGTTCAGGAGGGCGGATGAAGACATCAACGTTTCGGACATTGAAGGAATGGTATTTCACACGCCCCCGCCGGCCTCCGAATTGCCTGCGCGTTTGGAAGCCATGTGTGATTTTGCGAACGGCAAGACGCCGGACTTCTTTGTTCATCCGGTGATTCGCGGAATCATCTTACATTTCTGGCTGGCTTACGATCATCCATTTGTGGACGGCAACGGGCGAACAGCGCGAGCGCTGTTCTACTGGCAAATGCTTCACTCCGGCTATTGGCTGTTTGAGTTCATTTCGATTTCGCAGTTCTTGCGAAAAGCTCCCGCGCAATACGGCATGGCCTTTCTGCATACCGAAACGGATGAAAACGATCTGACATACTTCCTGATCCACCAGGCCGAGGTCATTCGCCGTGCGTTGAAGGAGCTTCACGACTACGTTGCGCGTAAATCCTCCGAAACGCGCGCGTGCCTGGATGCCCTGCAGAAGCATCCAGAACTGAATCATCGGCAACAGTCGCTCATTTCACACGCCGTTCGTCATCCCGGATTTGCTTACAACATCGCCGGACATGGGGCGCGTCATGCAGTCGTTTATCAAACTGCCAGGACTGATCTATTGAGTCTTGCGAAACTAAACCTCCTCGAACAACGAAAGGTCGGACGGGCTTTGGTGTTCGTTGCACCAAAGGATTTGGAAACGCGGCTGCGATCCAAGGGCAATTGAACGCCTGATTATCGCGACCCGACGCATGTTGCATATGCAACAAAAGGTTGTCCTGCGCCGGTTCTTTCGGGGCTGAACGCGCGCACTTGCCAGCCGGCCCACGCTTCGTTTGATTTCAAATCACCGATTTCAAATTGCGGATTGGCCACGCCGGTTGCCCCAGATGATCCGCCGACCGGCCCGTCCAACCGCCCACAGATGCCGGACGCAACATCCAGAGGGGATTTGTGGCAGGAAGATTGGCGGCAAGAGCGTGGAGCTAGCAACGCGCGTCCGTTCACTTGCCCTTCCTCTGCTTGCCAGTGTTCCGCCCTGTTCATTTAAGCATTGGCAAGCCGCCCTTCATTCGTATCGTGTCTGCCGACAAAAACCAAATTGATCATGAGCACCGACAACGCAAAGCGCCGTTACCGCGAAGACCTGTCCGAAACGCCGGATTGGCTGAAGAAGAAGAAATGTCCGCACCGGGACAAATACATGTCCGGCAAGCGCATTCTGCCCAAGAACCTCACCGGCAAGGAATCGCTGGTGAAGGTGATTGACGACACGTTCCTCGCCTACAACGCCGCCCGCCTGAAGGAAGGCTGCCAGCTTTTCACCGAGAAGATGCTCGAACCGGACGTGACCATCGGCATGAGCTTTGCCGGCGCGCTCACGCCCGCGGGCATGGGCTGCTCCAGCATCGTGCCGCTCATCAAGGCCGGGTTCGTGGATTGGATCGTCGCCACCGGCGCGAATCTCTACCACGACATGCACTTCGCGCTGAACTACCCGGTCAAGGTTGGCAGCTTCAAGTTCGACGATACCGACCTGCGCAACAACGACATCGTCCGCATTTACGACGTGCTGCTGGGCTACAGCGATTGCCTCATGGCCACGGATGAAATCCTGCGCGCCATTCTTATCCAGCCCGAGTTTCAGAAGGAGATGGGCACAGCAGAGCTGCATTACCTCATCGGCAAATACTGCGCCGAATGGGAACGCAAGGCGGGCTTGAAGGATGTCTCCGTGCTGGCGGCGGCGTATCGCGCCGGCGTGCCGTGCTTCACCAGTTCGCCTGGCGACTCGACCATCGGCATGAACTTCGCCGGCGTGGAACTGCGCGGCAACAAGCTGCGCGTGAATCCGAGCATTGACGTGAATGAGAGCACCGCCATCGTGCTGGCCGCGAAGCGCAGCGGAGGCAAGAGTGCCGTGGTGTTGTGGGGCGGCGGCAGCCCGAAGAATTTCATGCTCCAGACCGAGCCGCAAATTCAGGAAGTCCTCCGCATCAAGGAATACGGCCAGGATTATTTCCTGCAAGTGACCGACGCCCGGCCCGACACCGGCGGGCTGAGCGGCGCCACACCCAGTGAAGCGGTGAGCTGGGGCAAGGTGGACCCGGATCGCCTGCCCGACGCCGTGGTCTGCTACACCGACACCACCATTGCCATGCCGCTGCTCACCAGCTACGCGCTGGCGAAGCACAAGCCGCGCAAGCTGAAGCGGCTTTACGACAAACGCGGCGCGATGCTCAAGGCGCTGACGAAGGAATACTTCGCCCACAACAAGGTTAAGATGATTGATGGCAGCGAGCCGGTGCTGGATTGACGATTGCCGATTGATGAGATTTGCCCTTCATCGCGCGACGGGCCGGACGGCCATCCCCCGGGGATTCGAAGCATCCAAGGATGACTCTCATCGAATTCCGGAACGCTCTGAATTCCCGGAGGATTCCGACCCGGCAGTTTTGGGCGCAAGGCGCGAATCCGGGTTGGAAGAATTCCGCCCAAGAACCTTGGCGTAGCAGCGCCTCGGCAGAACGCCGCCAACTCCTGGAGGAGGAAGAGGGCGGCTCGCTGCCGGGACGCCGCTACGGTTCAAGGGTTCACAGCGCGAATTCGCGATTCGGAGCATTCTCACCCCAAACTCATCGGATCCACATCCACCGTCAGCGTCACGTCGTCGGGCAGGTTCAGGTGGGGCAGCAGTGCGCCGAGGCGGCGGCTGAGCATGGCCATGCGCGGGGTGCGGAGCATGAGTTGGTAGCGGTAGAAGCTCTCTGCCCGCAGCAACGGCGCTGGCGCCGGCCCCATCAACACCAAGCCCTTGAAGTCGGCCAGCGTCGTTTCCAGTTCCCGCTTTAGATAATCGGCGGAGAATTTGACCTTGTCCTCGTTGCGGCCCTTGAGCGTGAGCAACGCCACGCGGCTGGCAGGCGGATACTGGAGTTGCTCGCGGAATTCGATCTCCTGTTCGTAGAAGCCCGCATAGTCATGCCGGCGCGCGTATTGGATGGCCGGATGAAACGGCGTGAAGGCCTGCACGAACACCTCGCCCTCGACGTCGCCACGCCCGGCGCGGCCGGACACCTGCGTCAACAGTTGGAACGTGCGTTCGGCGGCGCGAAAGTCGGGTTGGTGCAGCGCCATGTCGGCGTAGATGATGCCCACGAGGGTCACGTTCGGGAAATGCAGGCCCTTCGCGATCATCTGCGTGCCGACGAGGATGTCTATCTTGCCGGCGCGGAAGTCGCCCAAGATTCGCCGGTAATCCTCCTTGCGCTTGAGGACGTCCGAGTCCATGCGCTGCACGCGCGCGTCGGGAAAAAGCTTCGCCAGCGTGTCTTCGACTTTCTGCGTGCCCAGGCCGGCGTAGCGGATGGCGGGGTTGCGGCATTTGGCGTTTGGGCAGGCGGCGGGTACGGGCTCGACGTGGCCACAGAGGTGGCACATCAAACGTGCGGCGGTGCTTCCAGGCGGCAGGATTAGTTTTCCCTCACTGCGGCCCACAACTCGAGTGTGATCTTCCGGCAGGATGCCGTAAGCACGCTGATCGTAACGTGCTGCGGGGCTCCCAGCCTGCAGAACCATATTCTCCGGTGGTTGACCTTTCGTACCACCACCCAAGGAAGCTAGTCCTTCCGGCGAGACGCCGGCAGCACGTTGCCCGGAGCGGTGGTAGGTGAGCGAGAGGCTGCAGTTCGGACACTCCGCAACGTAGCCGCAGAGCGGGCATTGGAGCGAAGTTGAGTAACCGCGGCGGTTCAGAAAAAGAATCGTCTGCTCGCCGCGTTCGAGCCGTTGCGTGATCGCTTCCTTGAGCTGCGGCGAAAAGACCGGGATACCCTTCTCACCGCGTGCCGTTTGGCGCATGTCCACGACACGGACGTAAGGCATTTTCTGGTCGTCCACGCGCTCGGGAAGTTCGAGCAGCGTGTATTTGCCCTTCTTCGCGTTGTAGTAGCTCTCCAGCGATGGCGTGGCGGATCCGAGCACGACCACCGCGCTTTCCATCTGGCCGCGCACGATGGCCACGTCGCGGGCGTTGTAACGCGGGGCTTCCTCCTGCTTGTAGGTGTGCTCGTGTTCCTCGTCCACGATGATGAGCCCAAGCGGTTCGACCGGCGCGAAAATGGCCGAGCGCGCGCCGATGACGATGCGGGCGCGGCCCTGGCGAATCTTGTGCCATTCATCATGGCGCTCGCCGGAGGAGAGATGACTGTGCAACACGGCGACGAGCGTTTGCAACGGGCCGGAACTGAAGCGGGCCTTGAATCGCTCAACCGTTTGTGGCGTGAGCGAAATCTCCGGCACCAGCACGATGGCGCCTTTGCCCTGCTCCAACGCGTGAGCGATGGCTTGCAGGTAAATCTCCGTCTTGCCGCTGCCAGTGACGCCGTGGAGAAGGAAGACACGGCTGGCGGGCGCGAAAGAACGTGCTGCGGGGCTTCCAGCCCGCAGAACCATATTTTCTGCTGAGTGCCCTGCCATACCGCCAAGCGGAGAAGATGGTTCTTCCGGCAGGATGCCGGAAGCATGCTGGTCGGAGCGTGCTGCGGGGCTTCCAGCCCGCAGAACCATATTATCTCCAGAGTGCCCCGCCACACCGCCAACCAAAGAGGATGGTTCTTCCGGCGGGATGCCGGAAGCATGTTCTTTGGGCGCATCCATCGCTTTCGTGATCGTTTCCAGCGCCTTCGCCTGGGCCGGATTCAGCGCGATTGGCTGCGTGGGCAGGATGTGCTCACGGGCGTAGGGGTCGCGCTCGGAAAGCTGCGGGGCGATCTCGATCAGGCCGCGATCCTCCAACCGGCGTACGGTCGAGGCGGTGGTATCGGCCAGTTCGAGCAATTCGGCCAGCGGCACTTCGCGGCGCTCCTCGATGATGTTCCAAATCTCGCGCTGGCGCTTGGGCAGCTTGGGCAACTCGCCGCTCACAGGCAGCGCCCGCACAAACAGCCGCTCGCGCCAGCCGGTTTTCTCGCGGCGCACGACTTCCGGCAGCACGCTCTTGAGCGCGATCTCCGGCGCGCAACAGTAGTAGTCGGCAATCCAGCGGGCGAGCTGCAGCACGCGCGGCGTGACGAGCGCCTTTGCGCCGATGACCTTGACGATGGGTTTGAGGTTCGTGTGGGCCGATTCCTCAGCCAGCGCCGTGACAACCCCCAGCACCTTGCGCGGGCCGAATGGTACTTGGACGCGCGTGCCCACGTCCACCTGCGCCGCTAGTTCCGGCGGGATGGCGTAATCGAACTCCTTGCGGAGCGCGATTTCGAGGCTGACACGGGCGATCATCTTGGCCAAGTCTATGCGCGCGACGGCAGATTGAAAACAAAGGAAGAAGGACGAAACGCCCGCCTGTTGCGGCTTTTCAGGGACTCATAGGACTACCCGGCGTCTGACGCTCAGAAGGCTTTGGATCTGATGGATCTGAACAAAACCCGAAAATGGTCTTGACACAGACTGGGGGGGGGGGGCGATAGACTACGCCCCGTTCTAGTGGAGAACTGTGCGTAGCGGAAGTGCGCCGGGCCGAGAAGTTACCCGTGTAATATGTGTCAGAGGCGATCCATACAAACGAGTTGGCATCCCCAGACCAGTTCGACTGGGAGCGTGGCTTCGTGGCAAATCCGCAGTGGTGTCCGAGCCGGCTCAGATGCGGAGTGCGCGGGTGGGGCTTTTCCCCGACGTTCACTTGTACGGCTGCTGGTCTGCACCCTGTTGTGCTTCTGGGTCGTAATGGCTTGGACCGCAGTGTCCGCATGTGCGGGTGAAGTGCCGCAGGCCGAGCAAGGCTTCGAGGTTCGTGGGCAAGTCACTTGGGAGATTCTGGCAGTTAATCCCAAGACGTGGACGTTCGACTTCATTGCCAGGGTGGTAGGGCTAACTTGGGAGATACAGGTAAAGCCTGGCTCTGCAGGTACAGTCAAAGATGTCAGTCCCAATGAGTACTTGGCGGCGTCGGATGGAAGGACATTGTATCTGATAACAGATCATGGGCAGAGTATCAGGCAGCGAGTGGTACGCGGGGAGGAAGTTGGCGTAAACACCTTGGAGGCGTTGGTTTACACCAACGTGGTCCCTAACAATAAAGCCTTCTACGCTCCTATTTGGCTGGCGTTTTGCTCTGGATCCTACTATAAGCAACTGAAGACAAACCTCATCACCCTCCCCATCTGCGAGAACGTGTTCTCCGGCGATTCGATCAACGGTTTGGTGGCCTTGGATTACTCCCAGTTCGCATACTGGACGTTAGCTGCCGAACCACCGCGGTGTCCGAGGACGCTGTCTAGTCTGGACGATGGCCGCGTCAAATTGGTTCGAGGTGAGATGTACGCAATAACAGACGAGCGTTACTCACCACCTTTTGCAGCCGGCTTCACCAACATCTTGTTCGAGGCTAAGAACTACGAAGAGATCGGTGCCTTCCGGCTGCCCCGGACTGCCGAAATGAGCGTTTATTGGCTGAGAGGACACCCTCAGAACTTGGCGCGAATTCACCACCTGAAGCTTGCCGTTGAGCACAGCAAGCGACTAGTTTCTCCAATAGAATTCCCTCCGAAACTCGCTGGAGTCGCCTTGGTTGGCGATTGGCGTCTTGCGCTGTCCAACCGCCCCATGCAGGTGTCGTATGTGGCGACCAACGGGTTCCTTTCACCTGAGGAAGTGCAGGCTGACCTTCCAAGTTACAGGCAAGCCCTACAGACGTGGAAGTACATCATGGCGCAGGGACCGCTTCGGATGGCCGAAACTCCCAAAGCAACTTGGTTCTGGCCAATCGCAGGGGCATTAACCGCGGCGTTGACTGTCGGGATTTGGGTCATGAGAAGAAAGGGCGTCAACAAACAACAACAAAACAAAACCGGTAAACCATGAAAACACTCGGACGAACTCTGAACATGAAATCCGTAGCAGGCGTGCTGACTGTCGCGTCTATTGTAGCCAGCATTCTCATCGCAAGAGCGCAGACGCCGTGCGCCAACATGCAGGCTTCATGTCGTTCAAAGGATGTGTGCGTGACTTGCACAGCACGCGGGCCTGCACCAGCAAGGCCGGGAGCTTCGTGCTCCTTTTACACGGCCGACAACATGGTCTTCTGCGACTGCGCGCCACGCGTGAATTGTATGTCAGGGGGCTCGACTGGCGTGACCGCGACTGTGACGCTCCGTACGGGCGGAACATGCGCTGGTGTGGGTTGCGGTGGGACTGTGGTAAACTCATCTTGGAGTCAAGTGCTTCAAGTGAGGTATTCCGAAGGCTGTCCTTGACTATGGCGAGCTGCGGGTCGCCCCAGGAGTAAGCCACAAGTACGCTTGGCGCATTTGGGCCTGCTGTGCCCGGCTGCGAGAATTGTTGACTGCGCGCTGGCAAGGCTGGCGCGGTTCTGGAAGAAGCCGCATACGCATGGATCAGGAGTCTGAGTCTTGGAGCAGCGGGCCCAAAAGTGCTGCCCTGGCAGGCGGTTTTGGGGAGAGGACATTCAACCTCTCCGTCGTTGTATTATTGGCCCTTACAGCGACGGCGAAGTTCCTCACAGCGAGTAGCAGCGCCCAGTTGTTGGCGACGCCAGACCCAGTGCTGTTCGTGCCACTCCGCTGGGTCTTGGTCGCCGTCGCACTCTTGGAAGTGGGCATTGCAACATTTCTGGTGGTTGGGCGCAGCCGACATATCAAGCTCCTTGTGGTCTTGTGGTTGAGCGCGCATTTTGCGCTGTACCGCGTGGCACTCTGGTGGGTCCAGCGTGGCGGCCCCTGTCCCTGCTTGGGTGCGCTCAGCGATACCTTGCCCGCTGACCACCAGATGGTGGATGGTGCGCTAAAAGCAGTGCTGGCTTATCTTTTTCTAGGCAGCTTGTTTTTCCTCGCCCGCAGCCGGGTGACTGCGGCCATCAGCAGCATGAGCCCAAAAGGGAGGCTGCGACTCAAATGGGCTGCGGTGACACTGGGGTGTTTGTTGCTGTTCCCACCGTTCCAGATTGGATGTGTGTCGGTGTTTCACCCGCCGACGACCGCACCAATGGCGCTGCGTTGGGCCAAAGGAAAGCTGACTGGCGTACCTGTGAGCACCAACAGCTATCGGTGGCGCGACCTAAACGCGGTGGCGGTCGTATTTCAGAAGTCCGTTGTAGCGGGAGAGGATGACACGTTCTTCGAACACGGCGGCTTCAATTGGGAGCAAATCCGGCTGGCAATCGGCGAGGCCGCCGCGCGGAAGCGCCCCCCGCGCGGGGCGTCCACGATCACACAACAATGCGCCCGGTCGGTTTTCCTCTGGCAGGGGCGGTCGTGGATTCGCAAAGGGTTGGAGGCGTACTACGCAGTCTGGATGGAGTTGTTGTTGAGCAAGCGTCGGATTCTGGAGCTGTACGTGAACGCCATCGAGTTGGGTGATGGAGTCTATGGCGTCGAGGCTGGAGCGCGACACCACTATGGCATCTCTGCGCAGCAATTGACAGCGGACCAAGCGGCTATGCTGGCCGCCATCCTTCCAAGCCCGAAAAAATGGAATCCGAACCAGCCGCCAGAACGGGTTCGCCAGTGGCAGGGCCACATCTTGGCAAGAGTCCACAAGATGCCGTGGCCACTTGCAGTGGAACAGGAGACGCGGTGAGGGCGGTCGTGAAACGCGTTTGGGAAACCGTTATCCCCTGCTGGTCGCTCCGCAGGAAGCGTCTATTACCAACGGCGTCACCACTCAATTCTGGGAGAGGTGAGCCTGCTGCGTTCACGCTGATCGAGTTGCTGGTGATTTTCGCGATCATCGGCGTGCTGGGGGGACTGCTCCTGCCCGCCTTGGGCAAGAGCAAGCGTCGAGCACAGCAAATCACCTGCGTAAATCACTTCAAACAACTGACGACCAGTTGGAAGATGTATGCCGATGACAGCCATGGAAAGCTTGTGCCGGTGTTCTACTTCTTCCGGGGGCAGGTCAACTCTAACGCTTGGGTGCGCGGCAGCATGGACGATGACACGCAGGTGTACCCGCCCGTCGAACCGGGGATACGGGACTCGACCAACGTCAACGGGCTGAAGCTGGGCAGCCTCTTTGCCTACAACCCTGCGACGGAGATTTACCACTGCCCGGCCGACCCGAGCGCGACGGACGGCGTGCGGCGGGTGCGCAGTTATTCGCTCAACGGCTGGATGGGGGGCACCTGGGTCAAAGGGCAAAGCAACTACATGGTGTTCAAGCGGGAACAGGACATCGTGCGCCCGCCGGCGTCGGGGGCGTGGGTGTTCATAGATGAACATGAGCGGAGCATCAACGATGGCTGGTTTGCGGTGGACATGGTGGGGGAGCGTGGCTTATTGGACGCACCGGCAACCCGCCATAACAACGCGTATGCGCTTTCCTTTGCCGACGGGCACGTGGAGGTCTGGAAGTTGCGCGATCCGCGCTCTGTAAATTGGGCCACGCTGCCGATTCCCAACGCGCCGCAGAACCCGGACTGGCAACGTCTGGCGGCCGCTTCTTCAAGCCTGCGCGAATGAAAGCCCGGGAACAGCCGGCGCGCACGCACCTGGGCGGGCTCGTCCTGGCACTGGCGGTTGGGTTGGCGGGGTGTGGCCACTCTACGATGTCGGGCACGGTGATTGACGGCGAAGCCCATTATGCCATTCGCGCTGCCGCGCTGTTTCACAACGGCGTCGCGACGCAGACGGACCAGCATGGTCGGTTCGTTCTCAAACAACCCGACCTCACAAAGGCGCTATATGTTCGCGCGGTTGGTTACCGCCCGATGTCAGTGTCCCTGCAAACGGGGGAATTGCCTGCCGTGCGGTTGGAGCGTTTCCAAGTGCGAGGCATCTATTTGTCTCATACCGCTCTGGGCTTGGCGGACGTCCGGGCACGCGTGCTGAACTGGGTGGACGGCGAAAGGCTCAACACACTGGTGTTGGACCTGAAGGATGAGGGGGGACGAATGTCGTTCTATAACAGTGCCCCGGAGGCTGGCCGGATGGGCGCATTCGGCCAGGTGCGTTTTGAGGACTTTCGTGCTTTCCTAGAGGACCTGCACCGCAGGCGGGTGTATGTCATCGGCAGGATTTCGGTTTTTCAGGACGGACTGCTGGCCAAACACAAGCCGCACTTCAGGCCGAAAGCCAAAGGAACAGAGACGCGATTCTGGCTCGATCCGTTTCGCAAGGAAGTCTGGAATTACAGCCTCGCAGTGGCCCGCGATGCGGCGGCGGCGGGGGTTGACGAGATTCAGTTCGATCATGTGCGTTTCCCAACCGAGTGGGAGATCCCTGCGGCGCAATATGCCAAGCGAAACACTGAGGCCAACCGGCTCAGGTGCCTCACAGGTTGCCTCAAGCAAGCGCGGCAAGAGCTCGAGCCGCTGCATGCCAGCTTCTCGGTCGAGGGCACGCCTTGGTTCCGATTGCTCGCTCACACCGAAGCAGGGCGATACGTCGAAAGCTTGGGCGGACTGGCAGATTGCATGGTCGTTTGCGTACTGCCTGAGGAGAATGTGGATTCGCTGCGCAGTGGGTACAGTGGTGACGGCAAGAAGCTGCGGGTTCTGGTTCGCTTGACGGATCGCAACAATGTTGTGCTACCAGGCCGTTCTGTGGTGGATCAGGCACGTGGCTTGATTGCCGCCTGTGAGGGCGCCGGCGTTGGCGGTTGGATACTCTCAGACCCCGCAAGTCAATATGCCTTTTCCAAAGCTGTACTTGCCGAAATCCTGGCGCCGCCGCACTAGCAGACAATCACTGGGTCGCTTTTCCGTTCGGCTGCCGCATGACAATTCGAACTCCTCGCGGAGGGCGATTTCGAGACTGACGCGGGCGATCATGGTGGGTTGAGGGTTGAGAGTTGAGGCGTGGGAGTCAAGCCGCGCGCCGAGTTGGGGGCGGCGGGCGACGGCCCAAACCCCGCTCCCTCCCGGTCGCTGATCAACCAATCTTCTCCCAAAGCGTGATTTGCGGCGGCTCGGCGACCAGTTCCGGCACTCTGGCCAGGAACGCCTGCAGATGCGGGCGCGCGAGGTGATCGTCCAAGTGCTGCTTGCTGGTCCAGTTTTCGTGAAACAGGAAGTGGCCCGGCTGGTCCGTCGCTTGGTGCAGATCGTAATTGATACAGCCGGGCTCCTGGCGCGTGGTTGGAATGAGCGCGAGCAACTGCTGGCGGAGGGCGGTTTCCATCCCGGGCTTGGCCTTGAGGACGGCGATGACGGTGAGGGTTTTCATGGTGTGATGGAGTAATTGCGATGGAGAAAAACAGGGGTTTACTGCGAAGCGGTCGCATCCGCGGGGAGGGACTCAAAGACCGCGGCGGACTTGTTCTTGCGGACGGCATCCCAGCGGAATACCCGCCCGTTCATGGCGATGAACACATCCGGCGGCAGCAATTGGGCGGCGGCAAAGGCGAGACCGAGGTTGAACAAACCGTCGGAATGCCCGAACGCGAAGGGCACCATCGCACCCACGAGCACGATCGTCTTGCCGAGTCGGGCCTTTGCCAGGTGCCGGGCGGTGAGCACCATCGTGTCCGTGCCGTGCGTGATGATGAGCCGGGGCTCCGGCGCGGCGGCGGCGGCCTGGCAGATGGTCTGGCGGTCGGAGTCCGTCATGTCGAGGCTGTCCTTGAGCAAGACGATCTGGACCTGCGCTTCGGGCAACGCGACGCGGGCCTGGGCGAGCATGGCCAAAATGTTCGTGCGCGAGAAACCCAGCGTGCCCTCGACCGGGGAGTAGGTCTTGTCAATCGTACCGCCCGTAACCAGCACGCGAAGATCGAAGCCAGGACTGGACGCCGGAGCGGACATGAAGCGGGGGCTACGGCAGCGACGCCAGGATCTGCTCGGCCGCCGCGCGCGGGTTGGGGGCGGCGTAGATGGGGCGGCCAATGACCAGCCAACTCGCGCCGGCTTCGATGGCTTCGCGCGGCGTCAACGTCCGCTTCTGGTCGTCCGCCGCCTCCGCCCCGGTGCGGATGCCGGGGGTGATGAGTTTGACGCCCGCCGGCAAAAACTGGCGCAGCCCGGCGATCTCGAGGGCCGAACACACCAGCCCGCGCAGCCCCGCTTGCAGGGCGAGGCCGGCCAGCCGCTCGACCTGGTGTCCGACGTTCGATTCGCAGCCGATCTCCGCCAGCGCGTTGCGGTCCATGCTGGTCAACACTGTGACGCCGAGGACGAGCGGCGCGTTGCGGCCGGATTGCGAGGCGGTTTGCTGGGCGGAATGCTCGGCGGCGCGCAGCATTTCCAAGCCGCCGCTCGTATGCACCGTGAGCATCTGCACATCGAGCCGCACGGC
>CAZJTM010000155.1:0-12631 GCA_964548925.1 uncultured Verrucomicrobiota bacterium
CCTACGAAGTCAATCTCAACTACGACGGGAAACAGCATCAGTGGATGGGGATGTGCAATTGCCAGATCGGCTGGAACTGCATGCACGTCTATGCGGCGCTCAAGCAACTGCTGGCCGAGCATTCCACGTCGTCCGTCCGGCAACTGAGCGCTGGCACGCGGGTCCCAACGCCGCGTCCCGCGCCGCCGAAACTGCCCGCCACGCTGGTCGAACTGTTGCCGGAGAAACTGGGCCGCCGCCTGACGCGCGACGAGGCCAACTTCCTGAACCACATCCAGCGCCTCCACCAACAGGCCCGCGCCAGCCGCGGCTTGTTCCTGAGCGACCTCGCCCCCCTGGGCGTGCGGGTCAGCACGGGTTGGTGGGACCGGCTCGATCTCTGGCCGAGTTTCCCGGAGACCGAACTCGCGTTCTGGAATTACCTCGCGCTCTACCTCCATGACAAGCAGCACTTCGGCATCCCGGCGTTGCTGCAACCCGTCACCGATCTGGACAAGGTGCGCGACCAGATGCGCCGGCACGAACGCGCCCGCGAGATCGAGCGCTGGAGAACCACGCTGGCCCGCCTGAGTGAGCAACAGAGCGCGCCGACCGCTGCCGCCGAGCCGGTGGAACTGCGCCTGCGCTTCACCCCGCGCGAGGCGATGTTCGATTGGCGCCCCGCGGGCCGCGAGTGGATCGAACTCAAGCACCGCAAGCACCATGAATTCAACGCCACGCACGCGCGCCAGCTTTCGCCCGAGGCCCTGCTGCTCTGGCAACCGGTCGCGATGCGGGCGGAAACCTATTACGCCGCCGCGCTCACCTACAGCGACCACTGGGCCGCCGGTCAGATCGGGCGCTGGCTGCGCCAGCAGAACGTGCGTCCGCTGCTCGTGAATGCCGAGGGCGAACCGCTGAAGTTCATCGAAGCGCCATTGCGCTGGAACATCACACAACCCGAGGACGACAACGGCGACTACGCGGTCCAGTTGTTGCAGTCCGATGGCGCGCCACTGCCGCCGGTGTGGCTGACCAGCGACGGCCATCCGACGCTCTACCTGACTCCGGACGGCGTCTTCACCGGCCCGCCGCGCGCGGATCAACTGCTCTCGCTCCACGAGCCCACGCGCATCCCGGCGAAGGCGTTCGAGACGCAGGGCGGTTTGCGGTTGCTCAACTGGTTGCAGGCGCCGCCGCCGCCGCGCCTGGCCGCCCGCGTGCGCGAAGTGAAACTCCGCCCGCGCGTGGTGGCCGAGGTCCGCGTGCCGTGGGCCGGCAGCGAAACGGAGTATTGCTACGTGGACATTCTCGGCGCGTCCGCCGACGGGCGGCATGTGGAGCGTTGGAACGGCTTCCATTGGTCGCACGCCCATGACTACAGCGCGGAGGCGGACGAAGCAGGCGGCGGTTTGGAGCGGCTGGATCGCGCGGCGTTGGCGCCGTTGCCGATGGCCATTGCCGCATCCGCGTTCAAGCACGATCCCCATTTCCAATGCTGGTCGCTGCGCGTGACGAAGAAGTTCCCGGAAGCCTTCGTCCCGTTCCTCAAATCGCTGCCACCGGAAACGGTGATCGAATTGCGCGGCGAACTGGCGTCGTTTCAGAACGCGCAGGTCGCCGGCAAGATTCGGCTCGAAGCCAGCGAGGCCGGGATGGATTGGTTCGATCTGCGCGTGCTCGTTGACGTGAATGACGCCACGCTCACGCCGGAAGAAATCAAGCTCCTGCTCGACGCGAAGGGCAAGTGGGTGCGGCTCGGCACGAAAGGCTGGCGGCGGCTGGAGTTCGCGCTCAGCGAGGAGGAGGACAAGGAACTGGCCCGGCTCGGCCTCACGCCGCATGAGTTGACCAGCGAACCGCAGCGGCTGCACGCCTTCCAGCTCGCGGACAAGGCGGCGCGCAAGTTTTTGCCCGAGGAGACCTGTGAGCGCATCGAGCGGCGGGCGACCGAGCTGCAAGCCCGCGTTACGCCGGACGTGCCACTCACGATCACCGCCGAGCTGCGCCCCTACCAGCGCGACGGTTTCCATTTCCTCGCCTACCTTTCGACCAACAACTTCGGCGGCATCCTCGCCGACGACATGGGGCTGGGCAAGACGCTGCAAACGCTGACCTGGCTGGCGTGGATGCGCGGCGGCGCCGCCCCGGCGCAGAACGTGGACGTGACGCCCGCGTCGCGCGAAACGCAGTCGCCACAAGTTGCGGGCGACGGGATGTCGCCTGAACCCTCTGTGACGAGGGCGTCGCATCCACCTTCCCTCGTCGTCTGCCCGAAATCCGTCATGGACAACTGGCACGCGGAGGCGGCGCGTTTTTTTTCCGACGCTCGCCGTGCGCGTCTGGCGGGCGAACGAACTCAAGTCGCTCGCGGGCCAGCTCGCGTCCGCGGACTTGCACGTGCTGAACTACAGCCAACTTCGCCAGGTGGCTGACGATCTGGCCCGCGCCGACTTCCACGCCGTTATTCTGGACGAGGGCCAGTACATCAAGAACCCGTCCAGCCAGACGGCGCAGGTCGCCCGGCGGTTGCGCGCCACGCACCGGCTGATCCTCAGCGGCACGCCCATCGAAAACCGGCTGCTGGATTTGTGGAGCTTGATGAGCTTCGCCATGCCGGGCGCGCTGGGCAACCGCGCCGAGTTCGCCCGCCTCTACGACTCCAAGAGCGATCCCTTCGCCCGCCAGCGCCTCTCCGCCCGCGTCCGCCCTTTCCTCATCCGCCGCACGAAAAGCCAGGTCGCGCGCGACCTGCCCGACCGCGTGGAGGAGGACCTCTTCTGCGAACTCGAAGGTGAGCAGAAGACGCTATATCGAGCCGAGTTGAAGCGCGCCCAAGCCATGCTCCTCGGCATCAAGACCGCGGCGGCGTTGAACAAGGAGCGCTTCAACTTCCTCACTTCACTGTTGCGGCTGCGCCAGATTTGCTGCCACCCCAAGCTCGTGAAGCCCGACTCGAAAGCCGCGAGCGCGAAAGTCGAGGCGCTGGTCGAAACGCTCGAACCACTGATGGACGAAGGCGAGAAGGTGCTGGTGTTTTCGCAGTTCGTCGAGCTGCTGGACCTGCTGCGCGGCGCGATCGAGGAACGCGGCTGGCGGCAATGGTATCTGGCTGGCGACACCGAAAACCGCGGCGACCTCGTCAGTGAATTCCAATCAGCCGACGGCGCGGGCGTGTTCCTCATCTCGCTCAAGGCGGGCGGGTTTGGCCTGAACCTCACGGCGGCAAGCTACGTGGTGCTGTTCGATCCGTGGTGGAATCCGGCCGTGGAGGCGCAGGCCATTGACCGTACGCACCGCATCGGCCAGGACCGCAAGGTCATTGCCTATCGGTTGCTCATCAAGGACAGCATCGAGGAGAAAATCCGCACGCTGCAAAAGCAGAAGAAGGCGCTCGCCGAAGACGTGTTGGGCGAGGAGAAGTTCGCGCAGGGCCTCTCCCTCGACGACCTCCGCTACCTGCTGGCCGAATAAGCGGGAGTGCCGCAGCCCCCCGCGGCTACAGCAGCCTCCGCCACCGTAGCCGCAGCGTGGTTGATCCAATCAACCGGGTGATCTCAGGGTGCCGGGATCAACCGCAGGAACCGCGGTTGGGCGGACAGCGGCAGCATGACCCGGTAGCGATCATTGACCACCCCGGGCTGCACGGCGCTCGGCGTCCAGACGGCGTCGGGACCGATGCTGGAGGACTGGAGCAGGGTGCAACCGGCGCAGCCGAGCGACCACTCGATGATGGCGTGGCCGCCTTCCGCCCGGATGCTCAACGCTCCGGAGATGCCCAGCCGCAGGAAGAGCGGGTGGTCCGGCGGCGGCAACGTCACGCGGTTGCGGCCATTGACCACTTCCGGCGTCGCCAGCACCGGAGTCCACGCGGCGTCAGGACCGATGCTATCCGACTGGAACAGCGCGCAGCCCCCGCACTCCGCCGGCCATTCCACGACGAGCTGGCCGCCCACAAACCGCACCGTGAGTGTTGGCGGCGCGCCGCCAATGCTGGCGCGGAAGAACTCCACCGGCCCGGTCGCCGGGCGCGGCGGCAGGTCGGTGCGCAGACTGGTGGGCGTTATCGTGCTGTCGAACGACCACCCACCCGCCCCACCCAGCGCAGAGGTGCGCTCGATGGAGTAGGCCTGACCGGGCAACGCATACAACGTGAGCGCCACCTGCTGGCTGGCGCGCGCGAGGTCCAAGATCGGCTCGCGGCCGACCACGAAGACGCGGCCCAAGCCGGCCCGGCCGTTGGCGGTCAACGCATCGGTGCGAACGCCCGTGAGCGATTCCCCGCGCAGGATCGCCACGGCGGAGTGTTCATCCGGCACGACCGCGAAGGCCAGTCGCGCCAGGGTGAGATTGCCCACCAGCGACGCGCCGCTCTGGCGCTGGAACTCCACGCGGAAGCGGTTCGCTCCGAGCGGCACAAGGTTTGCCGAAACCTGCGCGGCCAGATTGGTCAGGTGCAGGTTGGTCAGCCGGCCGCCGCTGAGGTTGAGCAGCAACTCGACCTGGTTCAGCTCCACTCCCGCCTGCATCGTCAAGGGCACGTTGCCGACGCCATTGGACAACACGGCGGTGCTGCCGATGGCCAGGAGGAAGTCGGCCTGCGTGTCGAGCACAACGACCGCAAAGCTCTGTGTGGCGCTCAGGCTCGGACTGCCATCGTCGGTCACCCTGATGGAAATGAGGTAGTTGGTGCCGCCCTGGAACTCGGTCGGCCGCCAGGTGAACACGCCGTTCGTGGCGTTGATGGACGCGCCGGCGGGCGCCCCCGCGCCGAGGCTGAAAGTAAGCCGTTGCGCCGGCAGGTCGGCGTCGGACGCCACGTTGGTGATGACCAGCGTTGTTCCTTCCGAGACGGTGCGGTTGGTGATCGCCGCGAGGACGGGCGGCGAGTTGGATTCGAGGACGATCACGGCGAACGCCTGCGTGGCGGTGAGCGACGGGGTGCCGCTGTCGCGGGCGATGACGCGAATGTTGTTCGTGCTCGGACCGTGAGCCTCGGAGGTGATCCAAGTCATCTGACCACTCTGGCTGTTGAAGACCAATCCCGCCGGCGCGCCGGCGCCAAGCTGGTAGGTGAGCGCGTCGCCGTCGGGATCCGTAGCGGTGACGGTGAGCGCGAAGGTTGCGCCCTCGACGATGACAACATTGGTTTGGGCCGCGAAGACCGGCGGCCGGTTCTCGAGGGACACGGTTGTTTGGGCCTGCGGGGCGGCGGGCACCGGCTCGCGATTGCCGGCCTGATCGGCCGCCACGCTGTAGAAGGCGTAGGTCTTGCCCGATGTGCCTTGGAAGACGGCGCCGTTGGCGGGCGTGGCTTGGAGCCAGCGTTGGAACGGCCCGCCGTTCTCGCTATAGTAGATGTCAAAAGTCGCCACGCCGCTGCCGCCGGGGTTGTCCTCGCCGGACCACTGCACCAGGAAGGCCGAGCGGCTCTGCGCCGGCAAGGCGGCCACGCTGCTGGTGGGCGGCTGATTGTCCACCGCCGGCAGCAACGCGTAGGTCAGCGTGTATTGGCCGGTGCTGTTGTAATCCAGCAAGTGCAGAACATGCTCGTTCTTCGGCCGCCGGCCCTGACCGAGGAACGTGCGGTCGGTTACCCAAGCGTTGTCGCTCGGGACTGACCCGTTGTCGGAGCGGGTGACGCTGATGAGGATATACTGGCCATTGGCCGGATCGGGCACGCGCAAATAGGCCCAGCCGCCGGGCAGGTTGGCGTTCAACTGCACCTGCAAGTTGGCCGGCGAGAGCGTGCCGGTGATGACCGCGTTGGTGACCACCTCGACGGCGTTCGAACTGCCGTCGCTCAACCAGAGCGTATCCGGCAAGTCATACAGATCGGCGCGGTCGTTGACAAGGAAGTCGGGTTTGCCGTCCGCAAACGGCCCGCCCGCCTGCACGAGCCGGATCATCTCGTGGATGCGCACTTCGTCAATCAGCGAGAGGCGCGGATTGCCCTGGCCATCCAAGTGCTCGAACGTGGCACTGTAGTTGATGAACAAACCCTGGAGCGTGGAGGTCATCAGCCAGCGGGCGACGCTGATGCCGCCGGGCGGAATGGTGCCGAAGTTGGCGGTCAAGGTGGGCGTCATGTTCTGCCCCGCGACCTCGGTGGCGATGATCTTGAAGTCAATCAGCAGTCCCTTCTCGTTATCCACGATTTCGGGCTGGGCCGAGGTGATGCGGAAGTTCTTCGCCGCGCCGGCGCCCCAGTTATTGACCATGACCGCAAGGTTGAACGGAATGCTCGGCTCGACGATGTCCGTGAACGGATCGTCCGAGTACACGTCCCGCTGGTGGAAGTAATCCAGCGTGAGCCGCGCGGTGGGATTGACCGTGATCGGCACCGGCGAGAGCGGCACAGTCACGACCATCCCGCTGAGGGTGTAGCGGAACTCACCACCCACGTAATACACGGTCGGTTCGAGCGGCGCGGCATCCACGGTGGGCACGAGCACCCAGCGGGCGGTGCCTTTCGCCCCGCCGGCCACACTTCCGCCGCCATCCACGTCGCTGATGCCGATCAGTTCGGGCGGGCGGAGACCGAACATGTCGTTCGCGTCCTTGCCCTGGGCGTCGGTCACGCGGACGACGACCCGGATACTGTCGAGGGCGTTGGCCGTGGCGTTGTCAATTTCCAGCGTCGCGCGGAAGGCTTCGCGGCTGAGCACGGCTTCCTGATCGAGCTTGATCTTGACCTTGGCGCACACGCCGCCTTCCTCACCGGCTTGCGAGCGAATGCGCACGGTTTCCACGATGGCGTTGATCGGGTCCGTGAATCCCGCCGCTGTGGCCTCCTGCTGATAGGCGGCGACCTGGAGCATTTTCGCGTGCAGCGCCGGCGCGTCAATGAAGTCGAGGTTGGCGCCGGGGGGCGCGTCGGCGGGACGCAGGATGTTCTGCGCCCAGTTGTCGAGACTTCGGTTCCACCGGTCCAACACCCGGTTCACTTCATCGGGAGCCACGCCCGGAGGTTGCTCGCCCGTCAGCAATTCCGCCCGTTCCGCCGTGGTGATCCAACGCCCACCGGCGGACCCTTCCGACGCCGCCGTCAGGAAACGCGCCCACCAATCGCCCATGCGCGAATCCATTTGGGGATTCACCCAGACGCCATCGGGAGCGCCGGTCACCGCGTTGAACACATCCAAGCCCGCGCGGACTCCCTTTAAGAAGTGGGCGGCGGGGTCTTCGGGCCCGCCAGCGGCCGAGTAGGCCGGCTCACCTCCGCTCAAGGAAGCTTGGACACAACGGAGCATCGAGTAGATGCAGGCCGGGATCGCTGCTGGTGGGAACAGGCAACCGGCAATGCCCACGGCGCAGTCCACGTAACTCATCGGATCGGTGGGGGATCCGCCAATGCCGACGCTGCAGGAGAATCCCGCAAAGAAGCAACCCACCGGACCCGGCACGCAGCCGGCCGCGGCCAAAACGTAGCACAGGGCGTCGCAGGCGGCCTTGGTGCTGATAGCCGGGGCGCTGTAGCTGGTGCTGCCGCCACCGCCACCGCCGCCGCCACCGCCGCCACCCCAACCACCCCAACCGCCGCCGCCGCCACCGCCGCCGCCACCGCCACCGCCGCAGTCACCGGACACGCCGCTGACGCCCACCGGCGCGCCGCCGCTCAGCTTGAAGGGACCGCACTCATACTTCCACTCGGCGCCGCCGCCCATACCGCACGGCACGCCACTGGCCGACCGCACCTGGCCCGGCGCGGGATTGGTGAAGTCGCCAATCCGTCGCAACGTGATCGGGATGGTCAGCGAGGCCTTGGCGGGCAGTTGTCCGATGTCCTCGATCAACGGTTCGATGGAGTAGAAGGGATGCTTGTCAAAGCGCAGCTTCACGTCGTCCGCGCGGATCAAGCCGTGATTGCGGAAGGTCATGTTGACCTGCTTGGTCTGGCCCACAATCTTCAAGTCACTCACGTCCAGCGAGGCGGGTTCGAGGGTGACCACCGGGGCGGGCACCACCGCCTCAAACTCGGTTTCGATGGTGATCTTGTAATGATCCTCGATCTCAATCCGTTCCACCGTCCAGGTGTACCGCACCGCCTGATAGGCCAGGAACGCGGTCACTTCATTGGTGATGCCCGGCTCGACGAAGATGGTGCTGCGGTGGGCATTGTGCTGCTCGGCGTCCAGTTCGAGGTTGTAGTAACCCTCCATCAGCTCGGGCACGAAGAAGCGGCCCAGCGCGTCTGTGACGCCGTTGGTCACCACGGCGCTGTTGACGGCGTCGCGCACGCGCACGGTGGCGTTGGTCAACGGCGGCCCGCCGGCAGCATAGTACGTGAACTCGTCCGCCGCGCTGATCAGCAGCGCGCCCTTGGCCTCGGACAACGCGCGGAACGAGAACGGCACGGAAATGCCCGTGGCCGTGCCATTCACCGCCAGGCTGCCCTGATGCACGGTCAACGGGATGTCTTCCGGCGGGTTCAGTTGCAGGGTCACGGTGTTGGTTTCACCCGGAGCGAGTGATGGCATCGGATTCGGCGACGCCAGGCGCATCCACGGAACAGGCGGCAGCGAAACCGTAACCGGCCCGGTTTCCAAACCGCCGTTGTTCGCGATCTGGAACGAGACGGTCCGCTGCGCGCCGCGCTTCATGCCGCCGTCCAGCCGGCCCGGATAGGCCACCAGCCGCGGCACGAGCGGGTCAATGTCCACCCGGATGGGCAAATCCAACACGGCCCCCTCGAGGCTGGTCACCCGCGCGTGGATGTAGCCCCAAGTGAACGAGGCATCCAGGGCCGAAATGCCGTAGGCCACTTGGATTGTGGCGTTGCCCGCCAGCACGTTGGTCTGGAGCGTCAGCGTCACGTTCACGTTCGGCGGCTTGCTGACCAACTCCGTGGCCAGCCCGGTTAGCGGCACGTCGCTCAGGTTTTCAATCTGCGCGCTGCCCCCCACGCTGCTGCCTTCGCTCAACCGCACGGACGGCTGCGCGGGCTGCGCCTTCATGCCCAGGAGATAGAAACTATCTTGTGTGGGCGGATCACTCACGCCGGGATGCCCGGCGGCAAGTTCGTAGAACCCAGCCTCGCCAGGCAGCGGTTGCCAAGTCGTGGAGAAGCGGCCTTGGATGTCGGTGAGGGCCGCGATGGTGCGCGTCGTGCCCCGCACCCGGATGTGGATGCTCACCAGCGCGTATTGCGCCGGCGCCCCGCCGGGTCGGAAGGCCTGGCCGGTCAGCGGCACCGGCGTGCCGGCTGGAGCGGCCTCCAGCGTGGTGGAAACCGTGGCGCTGTAAGCCGGCGAAACCCGGATCGGCGTGGCGGAAATGCCGATGTTGTTGTCCTCGATCAACTCGGTGACGTTGTTGGCGGCGTCGGTAACCACGATGACCCAGTAGTCACCCGCAGTCTGGGGAGTACGCACGGGCAGGGTTTGGCTGAACTGGCTGCCCGCAGGCAACCCGCCGTTGAAGGTGAATTGGCCCATCAACACGTCGTCACCCACCAGCGAATCGGTCGAGAGATAAATCCGTTGCACCACGGCGTTGGACGGCGAGGCCACAACGCCTTGGTTACGAATCTGGTAACCGATGTCCACGTACGCCTCGGTTTCCGCCGACGCCGGCACGGTCACGCTGCCGACCACCAAGTCCGGGAGGTTCACATCCGTAACGGTCACCGGCAGCGTGCCAGCCGTAAATCCGGATGCCGTGGCGGTGATCGTCACGGTCTGATTGCCGTCCGTGACGCCGTCGTCCACGGAAGCCATCGGGAAGGTTGCCGACACCGCGCCGACCGGAATGGTGACGGTGGGCGGCAAGCGGAGTTCGTTGGTGTTGCCGGAAACCAAGGTGACGACCAGCGGCGAACCCGTCCCGGTGTTGCGGGTCACCGTGCCGGTGGCAACGGGATCCTGCCCCTCGGGCAGAACCACGCGATCCGTGGCCAACCGTAGCGTCGGGCCGTCGTCGTCCGTCACCGTTACCGTCGCGGGTGTGCCCTCGCCCAGCCGCGTGGCGGCGCCGGTGGCGCGGAACCACGAGCGGACGGTCACTACCTTGTTGCCGTCCACTTGATCGTTGTCCACCGCGCTGACCAGGAAGCTGACGTTGGTTTCGCTGGCCGGGATGGTGACCAGGCGCGGCACGCGCAGGGCGTTCGTGTTGCTGCTCTCCAGTTCGATTTCGAGCGGGCGGGGCGAAACCGCGGCGCGCGTGAGCGTGGCCCGCGCGGCCTGCGGTCCGGCGCTTTCGCTGAAGGTGTCCGGCGCGATGGTCAGCGTAACCGCCGGCCAGTCGTCGTCGAGGATGGTCACATTGGCCGTGCCACTGCGGTAGCCGTTGGCGGTTGCGGTGACGGCCACGGTCAGCGGCGACTCGACCTGCGTGTCATCCAGCGCGTTGACGGTGAAGGGGACGCTGGTTTCGCCCGCGGCGAACATCAAGTTGGCCGGCACGCCCAACTGCGCGGCGCTGGAGCTGGTCAGCGTGACGACCAACACTTCCGTGCCAGCGTCCCGCGACAACATGCCTTGGAGCCACTGGCCTTCCAGCACTTGGTTGGTGACAAAGGCCACCGTCAACGTCGGCAGGTCCACGTCAAGGACGGTGAGTTGCGCCGACGCTGGCTCGAAACCGGGGGCGGTGGCGCCAATCGTCACGGACTGCGGCCCATCCACGATACCATCCAGGAGCGCTTGCACCTGGAGCGAAGTGGACCCTTGGCCGGCGGGAATCACGACCTGCGCGGGCAACGACACCTCCGTTGGATCGCCGTTGATCAAGGAAACGGTGAGGGCGGCGGCGCGGCTGCCGTTGCGGGTGACGGTGGCCGTGACGGGTTGCGAAGCGCCCTCGTTGACCTGCGCGGCGGAGAGTTGCAGCGTGAGCACCGCCGGGACGAGGGTGCTGTGCGAGGCCGCGCCGAGGTTGTTGGCTTCGTTGCTTTCGATCACGTCGGCGCGCCCGTCCACCAGCACGGTGAACCACAGGTTGCCCAATGAACCGCCCGCCGGCACCACCACGGCCTGCGTGCGCGCCAGGCCCACGCCACCGGGCAGGGTGTTGGTGAAGGCCCAGGTGGCCAGTTCCACCGCGCCGGCACCGGCGCTGTTCGTGGCCAGATAGACGGTTTCGGACCAGACGGGGCCGGCGCTCGCGCTGCCCCGGTTGGTCACGGTATAGACCAGCGACACGGTCTGCCCGGGCTGGGCGTTGCTCGGCGACAAGATGTTCACTACGGTCAGATCGGGCAACGGCGGCAAGCCCAAGGCCATCGGCGACGCCCGCAGATTGTTGCTCTCATCGGACTCGGCGATGTCGTTGCCGTGATCCGCCGCCACGACCAGGAAATACTGGCCGGGCGTGGACGAGCCGGCCAGCGGCAACGTCACGGACACGGTGTTTGTGTAGCTGGAGGCCGGGGCAAGCGGCACCGTCGGCGCGTTGGCCGTGGTCAGGAGCGTGGCCAGCGTGTTGCTGGTGGTGGAAAGATAGAGGCGGTCCACCCACGACACGGCTGCGGCGGCGCTGCCGGCGTTGGTCACCACAAACGTGACCGGCACGGTCTGGCCAAAGGTGGCGTTGGCCGGCGCCGTCACTTGGGCCACGCGCAAGTCGGTGGCCACGATGTTCAGCGGCGCGACGGCAAACGCGGTGTTGTTGGTTTCGTTCAGTTCCACCACCTGATTGCCGCTATCCAGCAGGACGCCGAAGTAGCGCGGGCCCGTGCCCACCGCAGGCACGATCACCTGCTGCGTCACGGTCAGACTCGCGCCCGCGGCCAACCCCGCGGCGCCGGGGCTGAAGCTGACCGCCCCGAGCGACTGCGCGCCGGCGCCTCCGGCGTTGGGCGAGATCAGCACGCTGTTCTGCCACGGTCCGAAGGCGGCGCCGGGACCGATGTTCGTGATCACAAACACCAGCGGCACCATCGTGCCCGCCTGGGCGGAAGCCGGCACGGTGACCGCACCCGCCACGAGGTCCGGCGGCGCCAGCGTCGAGAAGGTGTGATCGCCCGACACGGTTTCATTGCCGGCGGCGTCAGTCACGCGGACGCGGAAATGATACAGCGTGGCTGGGGTCAAGCCGGTGAGGTTGAAGCTGTGGGAGGTCCGCACGAGCGCCGAGCTGTTGGTGAACCCGTAGGCCGTCGTGAGGCCGTATTCCACGCGGGCGGACGCCGCCTCGCCCGTGGTCCAGGCGATGATCGCCGAGGCCGTATTGGAGGTGACGGTGATCGGCCCCAAGGTCGGCGGGGTGCGGTCCACGAAGTCGTATTCCGCGACGAAGAGCATGTTCGTCGGGTCGGTGGTAACAAACGTCTTGAGGAAGCTTGCGTTGGTGCCGAACACCGCGCCGTTGAGGGTGAATCGCTTGAAGGCATAGTAATCCGGCGGGGCGTTCGTCACCGCCAGGGGCGCGCTGATGGTGGTGGACTGGCCATTGGCGTAAGTGCCCACGCCGGAAACCGTCGCCAAGCCGGCGGGCAGTGTGGCCGTGGTCACCACGTGGATCAGGTTCGCATCGGCGTAATTGGCCACGAAGAACCGGTTGCTGTAAAGCACAGTGGTCAACGTCACGTTCGTGCCGACCGTCAAGCCGTTCTCGGTCCAGTGGCTGAACTTGTAGCCGAAGGCCGGCTGGGCGGTGAGGGTGTTGGTGCTGCCCCACGGGAAGACGCCCGCCCCGACGACCGATCCCG
>CAZJTM010000155.1:12641-15256 GCA_964548925.1 uncultured Verrucomicrobiota bacterium
GATCCCGCGGCAGGCGGGTTGTTCGACGCGGTGAGCTGGAAGCCAGGCAGGCCAAAGAGCGCCGTCAATGTTGCGTTTTGGTTCAGCGTGAAGGTGTAACTGGGATTGGCGCTGCGCACCACTCCACCTTCGGTCCAGCTCTGGAAGATGTAGGGCGCCTGGTTGGTCACGGGCGTGGCCGTCACGGTCACGCTTGTCCCCGCCGGATATGTGCCCGCGCCGGTCAACGTGCCGGCGCCCAGCGGGGACGCGTTCAACGTCACCGTGAAGAACTGGGTGATGGCAAACGTGGCGGTGGCCGTGTTGGCCTCCGCGCTGGCGTGGCTCACGCCGTCATATTCGTAAATCTGCTGATCCGAATCCGTGGTCACTTCGACGAGGTAGGTGCCCGGCGTGTTGGCTTGGAAGTTGACCTGGCGGGAAACGGAGGCGTTCACGGCCAGCGCACCGCCGACGGTGTAGGTTTGGTCGAAGACCGTGGTGGCCGTGGTTTGGTTGCGGACGCGGACGCGTTCCTTGAAGCCGGCGGGAGCGGACGCGGTGCCGCGGTTGAAGGTGCTCCAACTGACGGTGTACGTCTGGCTGCCATCCGGCCCGGTGAGGTTGAAGTTCTCGATCTTAAGGTCCGGATAATCCGCCAAGGTGATGACGATCGGGTTTTCCGTGACGGTTTCATTGTCGCCCTCCAGCAGGAACTCGTTGACCGTGTCCGTGTAATCGGCCTTCACAATGAGATAGAAGCTGCCGCTGACGCCGTCGGGCAGATTCACAGTGTTGGTGACGCTGTAGCCCTGGCCGGGTTGCAGCGCGCCGTTGTGTTGATACAACCCCAGCGGCAGGTCGTTCACGTCCATCACCGTGTCGGCGGACAACACCGCGCGGTCAAACCAAAGGCTGACCGGCGTGGCCAGCGAGCCGACGTTGGCGACAGCAAAGCTGAAGGTGAAGGGGTCGCCGCTCCGGAGGCCGGTGGCGACGGGCACGAAGATGTTGGTGACCTGCAAGTTCGGGATCACCACGTCGGTCGTCGGCAACACCGACACGTCCAAGAGGTATTCGCTCATCAGCCCAGCGGAGTTCCCGCCGGCCCGGACCAACGCGTAGTAGCCGCCGGTTTGCTCGATGCGCACCTCCGCCACGCCGTCCGAAGGCCGGCCGCTGCCGGCCTCGGGCATGTAGGCGTTGGCCGCGTTGTAGAGGCTGACCACCGGGGCGAGCGGGCTGCTGGCGGGCTGACGCGTGCGGAGGAACACCGTCTTGCCGGCCTCAATCGTGCCCAACCCGAAGTAATCCAGGTCGGTGGAGAGCTGCGTGTAGCCGCCGATGACCGCCGCGCGGGTGTTGCCATTGGTCGTGTAACTCAGCGGCGTGGCCGTGGCCAGGGTGTTGTTCGACTCCACTTCCATCGGCAGGCCGTTGCGGTAGAGGGAAACGCGGAGGCGATGTTCGTTGTAATAACCGTAGTTGTAACTGACGCGGACGGTATAAACGCCGGTGTCGGTCAGCACCCGCGGTCCGTTCTGGAGCAAACCGTTGCTGTCCGCATAGACCCCGACCAATTGCGCGCCCGACGGGCTGAAGAGGGTGTAGTAGAGACCGCTGCCGGAAACATTCCCCGGCGTCTCGGCCGCCAGGATCATCACGTCGCCGGCCTGTGCCTCGAAGCTCCAGTAATCCCAATCGCTGCTGTCCACCAGGAAGCCGCGGCCCGCGCCGGAGATCAGGTTCGGCTGCGTGCTCACCATCGGCAGCGGCGTGGCGGTTTCGCGGGTGTTGTTGGGTTCGGATTCCGTGTAGAAACCGGGGACTTGGAGAACCTCGAACTGGCGGGCATACGCCGCCGCCAACGGATTGCCCGAGCGATCCTGCAACGCGGTCTTGGCCGTGAAGCGGTAGCGGCCCGGCGGCAACGCGCCGCTGGTGACGCGGTAGTTCGCCGTCAGACCTGCACTGTAAGCCGGGCTGGCCGCCACTGGCCAGAAGAGGTCGTCGGCGGTGTCGAGCTGGCCGTCGGGGCCGCTGGCGCGGAGTTCGTAGCTGGACGGCGCGTTCACGCTGGTCGCCAGCATGTCCTCCGAGAACGTCAGCGAGAAACGATCAAACAATCCCAGCACGCTGCTGCCCTCGGCCGGCAGCGTGTCGGCCACGATCGTCGGCGGCAGCGTGTCGGTGAGATTGAGGTTCAAGAGGTATTGGGTCAACAACCCCGGTTCCCCGGCGGACGAGGGGGCCATGGAAACCCACGCCACCCCGTTTTGGAGCGTGCCGGTCCGGCCTTGCGCGGTGGCATCCGCCGTCGTGCCTCCCTGGCCTTCGTTGAACCGCCAATAGCCCACCAACCCATTCTCACCCCCGGTCAGCGGGCCGGCCAGCCGGGCTTGGACTTCCTCTCCGGTGACCGGGCGGTTCCAAATGGCGACTTCGTCAATGTAGCCTGGGAAGGTGTTCCCGCCGCAGCAGACCTCGCTGCCAATGCGCGTGCCGTTGGCGGTGCCGGTGTAGTTGGGTTCCACCGCGCCGGAGGCGCTGAACTGGCCGTTCACGTAGAGCCGAGCGGTCAGCCCGTCGCAAGTGGCCAGCACGTGATACCATTGACCCAGCGCAACCGTGTCCGG
>CAZJTM010000155.1:15266-15775 GCA_964548925.1 uncultured Verrucomicrobiota bacterium
GCGCGCTAACGGTCTGGGAACAACTGCCAGGAGGTTTGATCCCGATGCCGAAACGGCCATCCTGCATCGTAATCCCCCAGTCCAAGCACTGAGCGAAACCCCCAACAATGGTGCGCCGCCCACCAGGCAGGCTGACCGGCCGCACCCGGGCCTCAACGGTCCATTGCGCCCCCGGCGACCATGCGCCCAAATCCACGAAAGTGTAGCCACCGTCGAAATACAACGCGCTTTCCGGCGTGGAGGCATAGCCGGGCGGCCCCGCTTGAATCCGCGCGTAATAAGCCCCACCCTGGCCGGCGGGAATGGTGTACGTGAGATTGGTCGTGCCCGCCGTCGCGGAGGCGACCACCGCGCCGCTGCTGTTGAGCACGGAAAGAACCCCACTCAAGCCGCTGCTCGAGGGCTTGCCATAAGTCACTCGGGCATCAGTGCCATCAGACAGATTGCCGAGGAAGAACACATCGCCCGGGTCGCCGTAGCGGAGGTAGCCCAGGACGTTGGCCCATTGG
>CAZJTM010000156.1:0-15744 GCA_964548925.1 uncultured Verrucomicrobiota bacterium
TCATCCTATCACGCTCGGCGCGTCAGAATAGAGGGTCGCCCCAACACCGCTTACCTTTGACGAATCGCAGGCCAAGGTCCGCGCTCACGCGGCTGTAGTATTCCACCTCCGCCAGGTACTCCGCTTCCGCCGCCGGATGATACTCGTGGCCCAGCACGTCAGGCGCCGGTGTTCTTGACGATCTCCCATGCCTTGCGCGACACGTCCGCGCCGGCCACTGGCTTGGCTCGGCCTTTGCGGATTTCCTCACGGCGACGACTGATTTCAGCCATCCACGCCTCGCTCAGGGGCTCGCTTTCACCCAAGCTCTCCCACAGCTTCTCCGCCAGCCGCGCGCGCTCCTCACCGGGCAGGCTGAGGGCCTCATGTTCAACTCTCTCGAGCAGGGCATTCATATCGTTCTGGAACGGAAACTAGGGCGGGGGGACAAACCGGTCAAGATCAGAGCCGGTGGCTGCGGCGGCAGCTCAAAACTCCTGAAGACGAGATTCGAAACTCCCAGTTGAATCAATCCGACGAGCCCTTCACGAACTCGCGCTCGTGTAGTGCCGCACAGAGAACCGCCAGCCCACCTCCGAAACCAGAGCGCAGGCCAACGCCATGCCCACCAGTATGAACGCGAGGGCAGGGGACGGGAGCTTGTCGGCGAGCACGCGCACCGGCACGTTCGAGACCAGCAGGACGGGCAGCGCGAAGGTGAACACGGCTTTGAACAGGCCGCGAAACGCTTCGTCCGGCATTCGCGCCAGTTGGAATAGGTTGTAGTAACCCCACACGATCCCTTGCGCCTTCACGGTCCAAAAGCTGACCGTGGCCAACAGGAACATCAGCGAATAGTGGATGAGGATGCCAAACGCGCAGAGCCCGACGAATCCCGCAAGCTGCGCCAGGCTCGGCGAGAGTTGCAGGCGATGGGCGGCGTAGAACATCACGACGAGGGCGCTGGCGGCGTTGACGAAGCTGCCGAGGTCCACCTGCCGCAGCGACACAATGAAGCGCGTGTTCGCCGGAAGCAGCAGCAGGAAGTCGAGCTTGCCGGTGCGGACCAACTCGCTCAGGTTCGTGCAGTTGATCAGGAAGAACGCCTGGAAAACCTCCTGGATGAAATGACTCGCGCCAATGAGCAGGACCACCTGCCACTTCGTCCACGTCCCGATGGATTCGGTATGCAGGTAGAGCACATTGATGAAACAGACTTGCAGCGCGAACCAGAGCAGTTCGACGACGATCCAGAGCAGGAAGTTGCTCTTGAACGTCATCTCGCGAGTCACCGAGTTCTTCCAGAGCGCGGCATAAATGCGGGCGTAACGCGTGACGCGCGGCGCGTGATGCGTGACGGGAGGGAGGTTGCCCTCTCCGGTCGAAGTCCCGCCGGCGGAAGTGGCGTCTTCGGATTTCGGATTTCGGATTTCGGATTTCATTCTGGCCTCATCCTCCCGCTGCGGCATACCGCCGGATGCCGCGGTGCCACGCGAACCGTGCCGCGCCGTAAGCCATCGCCACCCAGAGAAGCTGAATCGCCATGCCCTGCCACAGCGCCGCCCCGCTGACCTTGCCCATGTAAACGCTCACGGAGAAATACAGTTCGTAGGGAAACGGGGTGAATGCCAGCACGCGTTGCAGGCCCGCCGGCAGGATGTCCAAGGGAAACAGATGCCCGCTGGCGATATACTCGAAGGCATAGACGATGAAGATGAAGGTTGAAACCTCCATCACCCAGAACGCCAGCATCGCCAAGGCGTAAGAGGTGAAAAACTGAAGCAGCGCGGTGAGCAACACGGAGAGCAGGAACCAGGCGACCGTGGCGGCGTCAGCCGGCAACCGGACGTATTCGCGCATCAGCCAGATGAACCCGGCCAGCGGCAGCGCGGCCACCGCCATGTAGATCGCTCGGCCCGAGAAGAACAGGCAGAGGCGGTAGGCGAGGTAATCCATCGGCTTGGCCAGGAAATGGTTGATGTTGCCGTCCCGGATGTCGGCGGCGATCTGCCAGTCATCCTCGCTGACCGAGGTGAGCGCGCTGACGACGGTGACAACCAGGTAGTAGGAAATCATCTCCGCCAGCGAGTAGGAGCCGACGAGCGCGCCCGGGTCTTTGCCGGCGTAGATCGTGCGCCAGAGCATCAACATCGCCGTGAGTGGGATCAGCCCGAACAACGTCCGCGCCAGGAAATTGAACCGGTAGGCGAGGTGGTTCTGAATGCCGATGTTGATGACGTGCCAGTATTTCTTCATTTGCACCGCACCGAGCGTCAGGAGTGGTTGCTGCTATTCCCCCTCCAGGATCGCCACGGCGGTCGCGTGCGCCTGGGTGTGGCTCAAGCTCAGCCGCAGGGCGCGGGCGTTGCGCTCCTCGAACAGGAGCAGGCCGTTGCCGTGGAGAATGACGAATGGTTCGCCGCTTTCCCGCCGCCCGACTTCCATGTCCAGCCAGCCAAGCTGCGCGCCGATGCCGGTGCCGAAGGCTTTCGAGATCGCCTCCTTGGCTGCGAAGCGCGCCGCCAGAAACGGCGACGGCTCTTTGTGGGACAGGCAGTAGCTGATTTCCGCCGGATGCAGAATGCGGTTCACGAAGCGCTCGCCGAAGCGCTCGTAGCTCGCCTTGATGCGCTCGACTTCGATGAGGTCAATGCCAATGCCCAGAATCATGGGAGCGCGGAACTGTGGGGCCGCTGAACCGTTGAAACGGAGGTCATGCGCCCTGAGCGGCTCAGCCGCGGTAGTCGCTCATCAGGGCCAGCATCTCCCGAACGGCCGTTTCCAAGCCGACGAACACCGCCCGGCTGATGATGCTGTGGCCGATGTTGAGTTCGATGAGATGCGGGACTTGATGCAGCGTGGGGAGGTTTCGGTAATTGAGGCCGTGCCCCGCATTGACCCGCAGGCCCAAGCCATGCGCTTGACGGGCGGCGGAAACCAACCGCGCCAGTTCGACTTCGTGGCGGCGCGGGTCCTCGAAGCACTCGGCGAACGCGCCGGTGTGCAGTTCGATGAACTGAGTCCCAACCTGCGCGGCGGCGTCCACTTGGGCGGCATCGGGGGTGATGAAGAGGCTCACGTCAATGCCCGCGTCATTCATTTGCTTGCGCGTCTCGCGAATGGCGGTGCGATGGGCCAGCACGTCCAGGCCGCCCTCGGTGGTGACCTCCGAGCGGCGCTCGGGCACGACGCAGACAATGTCGGGCTTGAGCTTGAGCGCGATGGCGACGATCTCCGGCACGTTGGCCATCTCGAGATTCAGCCGCGTCTTGACCACCTCGCGGAGCGCCTTGACGTCGCGGTCCACGATGTGGCGGCGGTCCTCGCGCAGGTGGCAGGTGATGCCGTGGGCGCCGGCGGCTTCGCAGAGCTGCGCGGCGGTGACCGGGCTGGGTTCGCCCTGCGGGCGCGCGCGATAGCGCGCCTCCCGCAACGTGGCGACGTGATCAATGTTGACGCCGAGTTTCAGCATGACTCAAGGGTTCGGTTTTGCCGCCGCGGACTTTCGCTTCGGTTTGGGCGGCGCCGGCAATTCGTAACCCCAGGGGAAGGTCACCGATTCCAGCCAATTTGCCAGCAACACGGTTTCGAGGCTGGTGAAACCGAAAGGCGACAGGCGCAGGAAGGTCATCTGGTCCGGCGCATTGACGGTGATGGAGGTGCCGATGTTTCCCAAGGTGGGCGCGACGGCTTCCATCCATTTCATGGTGGCCGACTCCCGTTCGAGTTGGGGCTTCTCCGCCAGCAGGAGCGCGAGTTGGCACATGTTCCGCCAGGCCAGCAGGCGTTCGGCGCCGATCTCCCAGTCGTAGTAGGCCAGGTTGGTTCGGCCCAGCACTTGGAAGTACAACTCCGGGGGCGGCGGGATTCTCTTGGGGGTGTTGGGAAACAGACCTCCGAGAATGAAGCCGCTGTTGGTTTCTTCATGGGCCACGCCCAGGAAGCCACCAAAGAACGGCATGTCGCCCCAGACAATGGCGTCCTTGTTGGTGCTCGTCCGCCAGGTTCCCAGCGCGCGACCCTGGCTGTTGCTGTTGAAGAGCGGCGGCAACGTGTCGCAAAGGTGGGCCATCAAGTTGGTGGCGTCGGGCGCGGGAAAGGCCGCAAAGGTCTGAAACGGAATCTCCGCGAGCGACCACGTGCAGAGCTGGTTCGGGATGGCATCAGCCTTCCAGCCGAGCAACTGGAGGAGGGGTTTCAGGCGGTCGCCAAATCCTTGCATGGCGGAGAAGCTCACCACCGGTTCGCGAATGGTGTTGGTGGGGAAGTGCCACGGTTCGGCTTTCCAGTCCAGCGGCGCCGGCAGGGTCATTTCGATCTTGGTTTGCAGGTTCTCGCCTTTGGCCTCCACGGTGACGTCCATCTTCGGCAGACGGAGCGCGGCGAGCCACTGCGGTTGGCCGGCCAGGCGCGGCCAGTCCACCACCGCGTGCAGATAGTTCGTGATGGCGTCGGTCGGCCGTTGCCGCGTTTGGATGCGCTCCACCATGCCGGTTTGCAGCCGCAACTCGTTGTGCCCCGCTCCCAACACAACCCAGTCGCCAGCGAGCGTGAGCGCGAAAAGATTTGGGGCGTCATGTTTCCATAACACCCAGCCTTGGGGGTTGCCGGTGGCGCGGTTCGTGGGCTGGATGCCGGTGAACGCCGCCACGGTGGCCGCCAAGTTTGTCCGCCAGATCTCGGCCTGCACCGCAGGCACCCGCACGGCCAAGGCCCACTCGGGAGGCTGGTTCGAGAGAACGCCCATTTCAAAACACGATTCCGCCTGCGTAAGATCATCCAGAAGCGGTCGCAACAATTCTGCGCAGTCGTTGGTCTGGTCCCCAAGTTGGGCTTGGAAACGCGTGTAGGGAGCCCGGGCCAGCTTCCCCAGGGTTTGGTGCAGAAGGTTGCTGCTCTCAGGCAAAGCGAGAATGGTCTTCAACGCCCCGGCGTTTGTGGTGGAATGGAACAGTTCCGCGCCCGCGAAATGAACGCGCACCAGCACGTCCGGTTTTGGCGGTGGTGCCGGCGGCGCGGGTGGCGGCGCCTTCTGGCAACCAAACCCAAGCCCCAGCAATGTCGTGAACCACAGAATCCGAAAAGTCCGCATAAACGCGCCTTTGTGTGCCAGAGACGGGCGCGTTTGGCAAACCTGAATGCGGCTGGAATTTGGGTTGCATCGGGCGCGCGGAGTTTGTTCCTTCTGCGCCGTGTCGCGCGTCAGTTCGTTTGCCCGCTATTGGCTGCCGGTGTTGTTCTGGATGCTCCTGATCTTTGGAGCCTCCAGCGACACGGCATCAGCGCAGCGTTCCTCGCGCATCATCGGGCCGATCGTCCACTGGTTGTTTCCCCGGATGCCCGAGCCGGACGTGGAGCGGATCATCTTCCACGCACGCAAGGCGGCGCACTTCACCGAATTCGCGGTGTTGGCGGTGCTGCTGTGGCGCGCGGCGCGCAAGCCGCGGCGTGGCGAGCCGCAGCTTTGGCGCTGGTCCACGGCGTTTGGGGTGTTCCTGTTCGCCGTGGCTTTTGCCGTGAGCGACGAACTTCATCAGGGATACGTTCCCACCCGGACCGCGTCGGCGTGGGATGTCTTGATTGACTCGATGGGGGCTGCCACAGGGTTGCTCCTGACTGCCTGTGTCTGCCGATGGCTGGAGCGGCGGCGCGGGAACAAGTGCTGAACAAAGGCGTAGCACCGGTGATTGAGCCGCACCGCCTGCGGGCGACGTGCGACCCGGAACAGGGCATCCTGTTCGGCCTCGCGATCCGACGAAAGGCCGCCGGATCACTCAGCAATCCTCATTTTGATGATGTCCATCTCCGCCGGGTGAGGGCACCCGGCCTACCTCCGCACAAAACCGCCCGGTTGTGGCCGGTGGCCCTCACCCGGCGTCTCTATCTGGTCCATAATGAGAATTGCTGCGGACCACTTCCCCGAGCTTGCCCACGGGCCGATTCCTGTTATCGTCCGCCCGCATGGACTGGCTGGGCAATCTGCTGTTTCCGCGTGATCGCAAGTTCGAGCGCCGCCGCAAGACCAACACCATCGTCGTGACCCTGGTGCTCGGCGTGCTCATCGCCGCGGGGTTGGCCGGGGCGCTGGTGTTGTTTTACTACAGCGGCGGGCCGCGCCGGATGTAAGCGCCGCCAGTCGCTTCCGCCGCGCGACGGGCGTTGCCTTCCGGCCCGTGAGCCTTGGATGCCCTCGCAGGGATTCGAAGCGTCCGTGGATGAGTTGGATCGAATCCCGGAACGCTTGGAATTCTTGGGGGCTTCCACTTGGCTCGTCGTTTCGATGCACGCGCTCAGCCTTTTAATCGGTCGGGGTTCTGCCGAGTTCGCTTAATCTGACGCGATAGGCCGATGACCAGTCCTGAGACGATCACCGCGCTGCCCCAGAGTTGTCCCCAGCGCAGGGTCTCCCCCAGCGTCACGGTGGCGATCAACACGCCCAGAACCGGCTGCGTGAACACGGTCAGCGCCGTGACGTTGACCTCGGTTTCGCGGATGACCACGAACCAGAAGGCGTAACCAATGACGGTGCAAATCAGCGAGAGATACCCCATCAACGCCCAGCCCTGCATCGGCAGGCGGAGGGCCGCTTGCAGGGTTTGCGGGCCGTCCAACGCCGTGTTCACCACGGCGCCGCTCGCCAGCGCGACGGTAACCAGCTTCATTAACCCCAGCCGGCCCAGCAGCGGCTTGCCGATGACCGAATACGCCGCCTCGCAGACGAAAGACGCGACGAACAGCGCATTGGCCACCAGCCCGGGCCAATGGAAGTTCGGACGCCAGACCTCCGCCATGACCACCACCCCGAGCAGGCCCAGACTGAATCCCGTCCAGCGGCGCGGGCCGATGCGCTCCCGCAGGAACAGCGCCGCCGCCACGGAGGTCACGAGCGGTTCCAGCGCCATGAGCACAGAGGCGTCCGTGGCCTGCCCACGTTGCACCCCGGCCACCTGCAACCGCGGCGCGAGCACGAACACGATGATCCCCATCACGGCGGTGCGGACGAGGTCGCGTCCCCGCGGCGCCTTGCCGCCGAGCCACGGCCAACATGCGAGCAAGACCAGCGCGGCGAGATCGTAGCGCAGCGTGGCCACCTGACCGGCATCCAGATACGGCGCGAACGCCTTAAAGGCGGAGTATGTGCCCGCCCAAAAAACATTCAACACCAGCAAAACGATTAAATACGCCGGCCTCATTTCGCATCCAAATAGGGGTTTCAGCAAACCCGCTTCATTCGGTGGTGGCAAGCCGCGTTTCATTTTCGCCGCAATTTGTCGGTGGAATCGCGTTTACAGCCGGGCCCAAGGGCGGGTACGCTGGGCCCTGCAATTCGAATGAGAAGAGCCATTATTGTCCTCTTACTGGTCGCCTTCGGCGGGGCCGGCTACTGGTACTGGAGCAAGTCGCCCCGCGACGGAGCCGCGGGCGGCGGCAATGCGGCGCGGCCCACGACGGCCGTGGTGATCCAGACCAACATCAGCTTCGCCGTGAACGCCGCGGGCGAAATCAGCCCTGCCGAGCAGGTCTCGGTGCGTCCGGAAATCAATGGCAAGGTCGAGGTGCTGCCGGTGGACCTCGGCGACCAGGTCAAAAAGGGAGACTTGCTCTTCAAGCTGGATGACAAGGAACTCCAGCAACAGAAGGCCTCCACGCTCACTGCTATCGAGCGTTCCCGGCTGGAACTCGCCAAGGCCGAGCGTGACTACCAGCGCGCCGAACGGTTGTTGGCCGACAAGCTGATCTCCCAGGAACTCTACGACGACACGCACACGGCCTTTGAACTGGCGAAGAACTCGCTCGAACGTTCCCAGCGCGAACTGGCGATCATCGAGGAACGTCTGACGAAGACCGAGGTGCGCGCCCCGTTCGATTGCACGGTGCTCACCCGGCCAATCTCGATGGGTCAGGCGGTTTCTGGCAGTGGTGGGGTGAGCGGCGGCACGGAAGTGCTGAGCATCGCCGACCTCACCTCAATGGTCATCAACGCCCACGTCAACCAGGCTGACGTGCCACGGCTCAAGGTCGGTGAAACGGTGGAAGTCACTGTGGAAGCCGTGGCGGGCTTGCGCATCAACGGCATTGTCGAGCGCATCGCCCCCCAAGCCACGATCAAGAACAACATCAAGGGTTTTGCCGCCCGCATCCTGCTCAAGAACGTGGACTCGCGCGTCCGGCCTGGCATGACGGCCAACATCCGGATTCCCGTGGCCTCGGCCGAGAATGTTACCGCCGTGCCGCTGGCCGCCGTCTTCACCGAGAAGAACGCCGACACGGGCGAGTATGAACGCTTCGTTTACGTGCAGCGGGGTGGAATATTGGAGAAGCGGAACGTCAAGGTCGGCGTGTCGGACTTCTTCTTCGCCGAAGTGCAGGAGGGCTTGCAGGCGGGCGAGGTCGTTGCCCTCGAACTGCCGAAGGAAGAGCGCGAGAAGAAGACGCGTCAGCTCGTGGGTCAGAAAGCCGCCGGCGGCGAGGGGGCCGCAGGCGGGCGGTCCTCCGGCGGCGCGGCGGGGGGAAGATCGGGGCGCGGCGAAGGCCGTTCCTCGCGATGATGGGACCTTCACATCCCACCTAGGAGCGCTCATGGCCCTGGTCGAACTACGCAACGTCAGCAAGATTTACCACCTCGGCGGGGAAGAGATCCGCGCCCTCGATGACGTATCGCTGGACATCGAGGCGGGCGAGTTCATTTCCATCATCGGCCCGTCGGGCAGCGGCAAGTCCACGCTGATGCACATTCTGGGCTGCTTGGATTCCCCCACCCAAGGCACGATCCAACTGGATGGCGTGATGATCCAGGACGCGTCGTCCCGCGAGCTGGCAACCATGCGGAATCGCAAGATTGGGTTCGTATTTCAGTTCTTCAACCTCCTGCCCAAGCTCAACGTGCTGCAAAACGTCGAACTGCCCATGATCTACAGCGGCGTTTCCGGCAAGGAACGCCGCGAGCGCGCGATGGCCGCGCTGAGCGCCGTGGACATGGCGAACCGCGCCAGGCACCGGCCCAGCCAGCTTTCCGGCGGCCAGCAGCAGCGCGCCGCCATCGCCCGCGCGCTGGTGAATTCGCCGCGCATCATCTTCGCCGACGAGCCCACCGGCAACCTCGACTCGCACACGGGCGAGGCGATCCTGAACCTCTTTCGCAAGCTCAGCACCGAGGGCCGCACCATCGTGCTCGTGACCCACGATCCCGAAATCGCCGCCGTGACGCCGCGGCGCATTGAAATCCGCGACGGGAAGATCGCACAGAAGCTGGATCTGACCCTGGCGGGGTTGAACAGGAAATGAGCCCGTTGCCTCCCCAGGTTTCTGCCATTGCTATGCGGCCGTCGTCCACGCAACTGACGACAACGCTGGTGGCCGGTTTGCGCGAGATTTGGGCGCACAAGTTCCGTTCCGCGCTGACCATGCTCGGCATCATTCTGGGAGTGTCGAGCCTGGTCGCCATGTCGGCGCTTGTCGCGGGGATGGAGAAGGGCGCGAAGGAAGCGCTGGTGGCCATCGGTGGCCTCGAGAAGGTGCGCGTTGAACCCGCCCCGCTACCTGTGGAGCAGCGGCATTTGGCGGACCAGGCGGTCGGCATTACGATCAATGACGTTTACGCGCTGGCCCAAGGGGCGCCGCTGGTCAAACGCCTCTCCCCCGAAATGCGTCTGCCCGCCACGGCTTCCGCCAATGGCCGCACCTTTAGGCCCTGGCTCTGCACCGGCGTCTGGCCCGTCGCGCTGGAAATGTCGGAACACGTATTGGCTCATGGCCGAATGTTCAACGAACTCGACGACGAGATGGCCCGCAACGTCTGCATCATCGGCACGGCCACCCGCGACGAGCTTTGGGGTTCGCCGGAGCAGACCGGACAGGAGTTCATTCCCCTTGGCGAAACGGTCTATTTGAACGGCATGCCGTTCACCATCATCGGCATGTTCCAGCACTACGAAAGCGAGCAGGAACGCAAGGCGCGCGAGCACGCCAAGCTCCAGGTCGAGCAGCAACCTCAGGCGCAGACCGGCGTCGCCCGGGACCGCGGACGCGGGGGACGCGGGGGGCGGCGTGGCAACTTCGCCTTCTATCTCAAGAACTCCACCATCTACATTCCGCTGAACACCATATGGATGAAATTCCGCAGCGGCATCAGCACCACCGGCTCGGGCTTTGGAGGGCAACAAAGCGTTGGTGCCGGCGGCGCGACCGGCGACCCGCGCCTCTCCGGCTTGGAACTCAAGATCGCCGGCGTGGACCTCCTGCCCGAGTCACTGCAACAGGTTCGGAACATCCTGATGCACACCCACCGCGGCATCGAGGATTTTACCTTTCGCACCCAGGAGGACTGGGCGGAACAGATCAATACCTTTGTGCGCAACGCCCGGCTTAGCGGCGGGTTGATCGCGGGCATCAGTCTGCTGGTCGGGGGTATCGGCATCATGAACATCATGCTGGCCAGCATCTCGGAGCGCGTGCGGGAGATCGGCATCCGCAAGTCGGTCGGCGCTTCCACCGGCGACATTTTCATTCAGATACTCGCCGAGTCGGTGGTGATTGCCATCTTGGGCGGCTTGGCGGGATTGGCGACCTCGTTTGGGCTGGTTCAACTCCTCGGCGATCTTTCGCCCACGGAGAATGCGCCCATCGTGACCCCGCTGGCGCTGATGGTGGCGTTTGGCTTCAGCGTGGTGGTTGGCATCTTGGCGGGCATCGTTCCCGCCGTGAAAGCCGCGCGGCTCAATCCCATCCAAGCACTCCGGTACGAGTGACCATGAGCCTCCTCACCACCATCCTGGTCGGCTTCAAAGAAGTCTGGGCACACAAGCTCCGGTCGCTGCTGACCATGCTCGGCATTATTCTCGGGGTGGCGAGCTTGGTGGGCATGGCTGCCATCATCAAGGGCATGGAAAACGGGATGAAGGAAACCATGGTCGCCATGGGCGGCGCGGACAAAGTTCTCCTGGAGCAGCAAGACGTCCCCACCGAACAGGAGCATCTGGCCGATCAGGCGCCGGGCCGCACGCTGACCGACGTGAAAGCACTCCGGGAAAGCGCGCCGCTGCTCCGCCTTGTCTCGCCGGAGATGGCGGTGAACAACGTCCTGCTGACGCGCGGCGAAAAGACCAGCGTGCCGTCCGAGTGCGTGGGCGTTTTCCCGGCCGTGCTGGAGATGAATCTGCACACGCTGGCCCATGGGCGGTTCTTCACCGACCTCGACGAGGAAAACGCCAACGCCGTCTGCGTCATTGGCACCGGAATCCGTGACGACCTGTTCGGTTCGCCGGACCGGACTGGCCGCGAGATCATCCCGCTCGGAGAGATCATCTTTATCAACAGCCAGCCCTTCACCATCGTGGGCATGTTCGAGCGTTACGAAGGCGAGCAAGAGAAGAAACTGCGGGAGCTGGCCAGGAAACAGCCCCAGGAAGACCGGGCGGGACCGGCACGCGCCCGTGGGTTTGGCCGCGGCGGCAACTGGGCCTTTGCCCGCAAAAACCAGACGATCTACCTGCCGCTCCACACCGCCTGGCTGCGCTTCCGGGCTTCGGCGGACAAAGACGGCATCCCCGACCCCCGCCTGACGGACGTGGACCTCAAGGTGGCCAACCTCGACGAGTTGGAGCCGGCGTTGCAGCAGGCCCGGAATGTCTTGATGCTCACGCATCGCGGCATCGAGGACTTCGGTTTCCGCACGCAGGAGAATCAACTGGAGAGCATCAACCAACAAATCCGCAACGCGCGCATGAGCGGCGGCATCATCGCGGCCATCAGCCTGCTGGTCGGCGGCATCGGCATCATGAACATCATGCTCGCCAGCATCAACGAACGCATCCGCGAAATCGGCATATGCAAGGCCGTGGGCGCGACCGGGTTCGCGATCTTCACGCAGGTGCTCATCGAGAGCGTCGTGTTGGCGCTGGTGGGCGCCGCGCTGGGCGTGGGCGCTTCCTACGGCTTCGTCCGCGTCCTGGAAACCATCACCCCCACCGCCAACGCCCCCGTCATCACGCCCGTGGCCATGATGGTGGCCGTGGCCTTCAGCGCCGCCGTGGGCGTCGTCGCCGGAATGTTTCCCGCCTTCAAGGCCGCCCGACTGGATCCGATCCAGGCGCTGCGTTACGAGTAGCGGGAGATTTGATTTGCGAGCGCGCGGTTCCGCCGGTAGCGTGCAAGCCGTGGCTGGGCTTCGGGAATTCCTCTCGAAACCCGGCCTCCAAACCGGTATGGCGACCAAACCGCTGACGACTGAAGAACTGAATGAATTGACCGCGGGACTGAACCGTCTCGCGTTGAACCTCTGGTGGACTTGGGACCAGGCGGCGCAGGATGTGTTCGCGCAACTCTCGCCGCGCGGCTGGCAGAATCTTTACCACAACGCCGTGGCCATCCTGCGCGAGGTTTCCGATTACGAACTGCGCGTCCGGCTGCGCGAACCGGAGTTTGCCGCCCAAGTGCGTGCCGTCCTCACCGCGTTTGACGCCTACATGAAGGAGCCGCGCACCTGGGCCAACAAGCACGCGCCGCAGTTCAAGACCCGGCCCGTCGCCTATTTTTCGGCCGAGTTCGGCTTCCACGAAACCCTGCCGATCGCCGCGGGCGGTTTGGGCGTGCTCGCCGGCGATCACATGAAATCGGCCAGCGACCTGGGCCTCGGGCTCGTCGGGATCAGCCTGTTCTATCGGGAAGGGTACTTCCAGCAAGCGGTGGACGTGAACAACTGGCAGACCGAGTACTATTCGCTCCTGAATCCCAAGAATCTGCCCGTCGAGCCGGTGCTTGATCTCAAGGGACAGCCGTTGACCCTGCTGGTGCGGATCGCCATGTCGCAGGTCCGCGTGCGGGCGTGGCGGGTGAACGTGGGCCGCGTGCCCGTCTATCTGCTGGACACCGATCATCCCGACAACGAGCAACACTTCCGGGATCTCACGCGCCGTGTCTATGGCGGCGACAGCACCGTGCGGATCATGCAGGAAATCCTGCTTGGCGTGGGCGGCGTGCGGTTGCTGCGCGCCCTGGGCGTCGAGCCTTCCGTCTTCCACATGAACGAGGGCCATGCCGCGTTCCTCACGCTGGAACTCACGCGCGAGAAGATGGCGGCGGGCCACAGTTTCAAGGACGCCTTTGAGGCGACCCGCCAGGAGTGCCTCTTTACGACCCACACACCGGTGGAAGCGGGCCACGACCGGTTCACCAGCGAACTCATGGGCTACGCCGGGCACAAGTTCGCGGAGCACCTCAAGCTGAGCCACGATCAACTCATGGGCTTGGGCCGCGTGCGGCCGGACGACGCGCGCGAACCCTTCTGCATGACCGTGCTGGCCCTGAAAGGCTCGCGCGCCGCCAACGCGGTCAGTGAATTGCACGGACGCGTGAGCCGGCACATGTGGCACTGCCTCTACCCGGACCGGCCCGAGGACCAGGTCCCCATCGGCCACGTCACGAACGGCATCCACGTCATGGGCTGGATGAAAGGCACGCTGCGCAGTTATTGGCGCCGCAAGCTCACGGGCCACGTCAGCGATTGGGATTTCTACATCAATTCGCCCGAGTTCTGGGCCCGGCTGGCCGACCCCGCGTTCATCTCGGATGAAGAAATCTGGGCGCTGCGCTACCGGTTGCGGCGCGAGTTGCTTGAATTCGCCCGCCGCCGTCTCCGCCTCCAGCAACAGCGCGTCAGCCAGGATGACTTCATCATCTTCGATCACCTGTTGAATCCCGACGCGCTGACCATCGGGTTCGCCCGCCGGTTCGCCACCTACAAGCGCGCCCCGCTGATCTTCCAGCAGTTCGACAACATCGTCCGGCTCACCCGCGACCAACAGCGGCCCGTGCAGTTCATCTTCGCCGGCAAGGCCCACCCCCGCGACGACGAGGGCAAGCGTTTCATCCAACACATCATTCACCTCAGCAAATTCAGCGACCTGCAAGGCCACCTCGTGTTCCTCGAGAACTACGACATCCACGTGGCGCGGCAGATGGTTTCCGGCTGCGACGTCTGGCTGAACACCCCCCGCCGTCCGCTCGAAGCCTCCGGCACCAGCGGCATGAAGGCCCTGTGCCACGGCTGCCTGAACTTCAGCATCCTGGATGGCTGGTGGCGCGAGGCCTATGACGGCACGAACGGCTTTGCCATCGGCCCGGACGCGCATCCGGCGTCCATCGAGGAGCAGGACCGCGTGGACAGCGCCAACCTTTACAAGGCGTTGACGGACGAGGTCATTCCGCTCTTCTACCAGCGCGACGCGCAAGGTATCCCGCGCCAGTGGATTCAACGCATCCGCCGCGCGATGGTCAGTCTCGTGCCGCAGTTCAGTACCGACCGGATGGTCAAGGAATACGCGGAGAAGTACTACCTGACGAAGTAGGCGCAACTGCAAAGATTGAGCGGGATGATGCTGGGCGGCAAATCAAACTTGAATCCGAGGCCGTCCCGGCGTACGAAGTAACCATGTTGACAACGCTCAAAGCCACGGTTCAAGGCGACCGAATTCGGTGGCTCGAAGACAGCGAGGGTGTGTTCCCTTCCACCCGGCTCATTCAGGCCCTCATCACGCCGCTGGAAGAACCGTCCGCCGCCGCGTCTCCCGATGTGTAATCACAGCGTCGCGTCAACGCGCTGAAGAAGTTGGCCAGCGCGAATGCTTTCTGCGGCATCGAGGACCCCGTGTCCTGGCAACGCGACACCCGCGCCGGGCGCGAGCTGCCTCGTCGTGAGCCATGAAGCTCATTGAGCACCCGGATCGGTCACCGTCAAGTTGCGGAAGTAATCCCGGTAGTAGCCGCGGTCGCGTGCCAGCAAACCATTAGCGTGAAGCTGGGCATGCGCAGCGATGAGGAAATCCGGAACAACCCTGAGGTTGACCCCATTTTCAAACCACTGAGCGCAGAAAATAAGGTGTGATCCTTTGGGTCTGCAGGAGTCGTGTTTTGTTGATCTCTGCTCTGCGCACAGAATCCTTTTGGAAAAGAGAAGGCGACGCAACGCGCCGGCCTCCGCTCTCCCGTTTTCTTTAGGCACCGTCATTTTACCGCCGCAGGCGGTCTGAATTCAACGCCCACTTCGCGGGCTTGGCGCCATACGATTCGGGGAACCGATACCCCTCCCGCGGGGTCGCATCGCCCAAGGCTTGATGGGGGCGGCTGTCGTTGTAAGCGGCGAACCATGGGAACAGTCCCTCTTCCAACTCCAAGCCGTCCTGGTAATCGCGCAGGTAGATGTCTTCGTACTTCACACTGCGCCACAGCCGTTCCACGAACACGTTGTCCAGGCAGCGACCCCGTCCATCCCTGCTGACCAACGTCCCGACTTCTTCGACTGCTTCCACGTAGGCGGTCGAAGTGAACTGCGAGCCCTGATCGGTGTTGGAAATCAACGGCGCTCGACTGCCATGCTTGAGGGCTGCCCGCCAGGCCCACACGCAGAAGGCCGCCTCCCGCGTGGTGCTCAAGCGCCAGGCCAGCACGTAGCGGCGCCACCAGTCCATCACCGCCACCAGATCCATGAAACCGTAACGCATCGGGAGGTAGGTGACATCGGCGCACCCCACCTGGTCGGGACCGGTGATCTCTTTTCCACGCAATAAATACGGGTAGATCTCGTGCCCTTCCCCCGGCCGGCTGGTCGCCTGCTGCGGATAGATCGCCGCGATCCCCATCAAGGCCATCAGGCGCATGACGCGCTTGCGGTTGATCTCCCCGCCCTCCCGCCGCAACCGCGCCGTCCGCCGCACACTCCCGTAAACCGGCCGCTCCAAATGCAGTTCATCCAACCACCGCAGGATCGCC
>CAZJTM010000157.1:0-13191 GCA_964548925.1 uncultured Verrucomicrobiota bacterium
CTCTACAATCCCGCCATCCCACCCGAGCGGCAGCAAATCCTCCGAGCGATTGCCGAAAGCGACGAGCTGGCCACCTCCTTGCCCAGCGTCGCGTTCTACGACCGGGGCGGCCAGACCAGTGTGGCCCGCATGCTGGCAGACGGGCTTTCCCTTCGCGGCACCCGCCGGCCCACCATCATTTACACCGCGGAAAACCATAACCACGCCGCCGAACTCCTGCGCGATGCCGTCGCGAAATACTGCCCGCCCGCAGACCTGGACGGCATCCAGTTCCTGAACACCGTCATCGGCAAGATGTCCGGCGTGATTACCGACGCCGCCACGCTTGCGAAACTGCGCCTCGCCACGCTGACGCCCACCACCCCCAAGGCGGTGCTCGTCGAGGAATTCAACCGCATCCTGATTTCACAAATCACGCTCCCGGCCTTTTCGCGCGGGATCGAAGTCTTCATCGAGAAACCCGACCTGTTGCCCTTCGAGGAGGCCAAGCTCTATGGTCACAACGCCATTCACGCGCTGCTCGGCTTCCTGGGGGCGCGCCGCGGCTTAACCAACATGTCCGAGGCGGCCGCGCACCCCGACCTCATGGCCACCGCCCGCGCCGCGTTTCTCGATGAATCCGGCGCCGCCCTCATCCGCAAATACGCTCCGCTCGGCGATCCGCTTTTCACTCCGTCCGGCTACGCCGCGTACGCCGACGACCTGCTGGAGCGAATGGTTCGCCCCACCCTCAACGACCTTATCGCTCGCGTCACCCGCGATCAGGTTCGCAAACTCGGCTACGACGACCGCTTCTTCGGCACCATGCGGCTCGCCCTGAACTGCGGCATTCGCCCCACCCACCTTACCCAAGGCGCCGCGGCTGCACTTCTCTCCCTGCTGGACCAATGGGATTTTCTCGGGCAGGCCATGGCGCAACTGCCCCGTCCAGCGTGCCCCTTCACGCGGGAATCGGTCGGCGAGCTTCTCCGCGCAATCTGGTCCGTGAAGGCCGGCCCGGAAGCCGCCACCCTGATTGACCTGACTTGGGAAGCTGTCCAGGCCGAGGGCGCTTTCGCAGTGTTGGGGAAGACTTGAGCTTGCCGCCCGAGCAAAGCGGCGGTAAACCGCACGCACTCCAGACGCTCCGCGAGATGCCAAGACGCCAGAAGGTCGCGCCAGCGTTTGGACTGCGCGTGTCTTCAGCACCGCTTTCGGGAAGCAGCAGTCAGGAAGGATGATTCTGTCCTGCATTCTCGCGACACCGCCCGGACGAAATTGGCTTTGAAACGGAAGCTTCGCAGGGCCAAACTCGGTCAGCTTTGAAATTCAACAGACCATGAAAACGCCAGACCTCCTCTCCAAAGAGACAACCCCAGCATTTTCCCGCCGTTCATTCCTGAAACAGTCCACACTCGCGGCGGCCGGAGCCGCGGCGGCCAGCCAGTTACCCTTCGTCGTGATCAGCCACGCGGCGCCGGATGATCCGATCCGGATTGGCGTGATTGGCTGTGGCGGACGGGGTGGAGGCGCCGCGTTGGACGCGCTGGGCGCGGAGGCGCACGTTGTCTATCCCCAAGCCGGGTATCACACGGAGACGGTCAAGGAGGGAGCGGCGATCAAGCGCAAGAACGTCACCATCGCGGCGCTGGCCGACGCCTTTCCGGATCGCATGACGGCCTGCCGGCAGAACCTCAGCAAGCTCGGCGTGAACGTGCCCGACGACCGCTGTTTCGTGGGTTTCGACGCGCACGAGAAACTGCTGGCCGTGCCCGACGTGAACTACGTCATCCTGGCCGAGCCGCCGCACTTCCGCCCGCAGCACCTCATGGCCGCCATCCGGGCCGGCAAACATGTGTTCATGGAAAAGCCCGCGGCCGTGGACGGTCCCGGGGTGCGCCTGGTGATGGAAGCTGGCAAGCTGGCGAAGGAAAAGGGACTCGGCATCGTCGCCGGCACGCAGCGCCGGCACATGCGCGGCTACAACGAGACCATCCGGCGCATTCACGACGGCGCGTTGGGGGAACTGATCTACGGTACCTGCTATTGGAACGGCGGCGTCATCTGGGTCATTGAGCGCAAGCCCGAGTGGAGCGACCTGGAATGGCAGCTCCGCAACTGGAATTACTTCACCTGGCTCTCCGGCGACCACATCGTCGAACAGCACGTCCACAACCTCGACATCATGAACTGGGTGATCGGCGCGCACCCGATCAAGGCCATGGCGCTCGGCGGACGGCAGGCGCGGCCCAACGACAACTACGGCCACATTTACGACCACTTCGCCGTGGAATACGAGTATCCCAACGGCGTGCGCATGTTCAGCCAATGCCGGCAGATGGACCGCTGCGACAACAAGGTGGAAGAGTTCATCGTCGGCGCGAAGGGTTCGAGCAATTGCGCCAACTGGATGCGCGTCAAGGGCGGCGAGAACTGGCGTTTCCGGGATCAGGAAGTCAACGCCTACGAGCAGGAGCACCTGGATTTGATTAACAGCATTCGCGCCGGCCAGCCGCTGAACGAAGCGCAGGCCGTGGCCGAATCCACGCTCACCGGCATCATGGGCCGCGAATCCGCCTACAGCGGGAAGACCATCGAGTGGGAGACGGCGCTGAACTCGACGCTGCGCCTCGGGCCGGAGAAATATGAGTTCGGCCCGCTGCCCTTCCCAAAGGTGGCCATTCCGGGCCAATACCGGTTCTCGTAGCCGCGGCTCGTAGCCGCGGACGTGAGTCCGCCCCCTTCTCGCTGAAAACGCGGACGGTGCGCGGGGGTATTGGTAAGAGTCGCCTCAGAGCCTGTTTGAAAACTCGCCCGGTGAGGGCACCGGGCCTACAAACAACAGCGACTTCCGCCAATTCTTGTAGGCCGTGTGCCCTCACACGGCGCTTCGACCAAGTTTTCAAACAGGCTTTCAGTTCCGGTGCTTCGGCTCATCCGCAGAAGGAGACCAGCGGGCGACGCGCGCTACGAGCCCAGCGGAACGATTGCCGCCAATTCCTGCAATACGCGCTCAACACTGAGCGAGGGTAGGCCCTTGACATCTTTCACGATCGTCACCCGCTGGCCTTGCGGCCGCCAAACCTCCTCAACCGTGTCGGCCCAAAGCACAAGGGTCGGCAAACCGAGCGCCGCCGCCAGGTGGGTGATGCCCGAATCGTGCCCCACGAACCCGCGGCAGGTTTGAAGTCGCGCCGCCAACTCCGGCAAGGGCCGGCTTTGCAGGACCTCCCGGCGCGACGGACGCAGCGCCGCCGCCAGGTGCTGCAACCGTTCGCCCTCCGCTTCGCCGCCGACCAGCAGTAGCCGCGCCTCGGTGCGTTCCGCCAGGTGCGCCAGCAATTCCGCCCAGCGTGCTTCCGGCCAGTTCTTCCGCTCACTGCCGCTGCCGGGGTGAACGGCCACCGTAGGACAGGCTTCCAGCCTGTCTCCAATTTTGAACTCGGCTTCGAGAGACAGGCTGGAGGCCTGTCCTACGGTGAGCCGTGGCACGGCGTCGGCATCGAAGATGGCGAGCCGTTCCAGCGGCTTCAGGAAAACCTGTGTCGCGTGCGTGTGCCCTTGTTCATCGGGGCGATGCGGGCCGGCGATGAACTGGCCCGTCGCGCAGCGCCGCACGTTCGCTTGGAAAACCTCGTCCGGGTCGTAGAGGTAGGAAATGATCAGGTCGAACTCGGAGAAGTAGTCGCGCAAGTCCTCGGAGAGTTCGCCGTCGCGCGCGAAGAAGCCAGCCAAGCCACGAGCCTCGATGGCTTGCACGCGGTCCACCAAACCGCCAGCCAGGGCCAGTTGCGCGATGTGCGGGTAGCCGAGGATTTCCAAGTGCGCCGCCGGGAATTGGGCGCGCAGCGCGGCGAGGGCCGGAAGCGTGAGGATGAAATCGCCAATGGCCCCACCCCGGATGACCAGAATCTTGCCCTGGCGCGCAATCACAGGCCGCGGAAGGCCGTGAGCCCCAGTGTGACCACAAAGAGCGCAAACACCAGCCGCACACCACAGCCGATCTTGATGCGCGTCTCGTTCGCCGTGGCCCATTCGATCACGTCGCGCAACCGGTAGGGTGAGATGGTGAACCACATCCCGGCGATTACGAGCACGTAGGCCCAGGTCTGGATGACCAAGACCCACGCGGTTTCGTTCAAGTGCGGCCGCCCCGTATCCACCATCAGCTTGGCGAGCAACAGGAACACCACCGCCAGCCCGCGCGCCCCGAGGAAATCTTTGACGAAGATGCAGGTGCCAATGCCGATGGCCGCGAAACCCAGCAGGAGGTACTTCTTGAGCGCCGCGAAGTCCGCGATGTTCTCCTGCCCCAAGTTCCAGAGAAACCAGACCGTGCCGATGGCCATCAACGCGTTGCCCCACGAAACCGAGCGCGGGAATTGCCGCAGCGCGGCGGTGAAGGCCGCCGGCCGGGTCAGTCCAAAGACTTGCAGCGCCCCCACGGCGAGTCCCATCACAATGGCAAGCAACGATAGCTTCATCGAATCAGTGTTTTCCCAATGCGGCCAAAGAATGCGCAGGGCGGCGGGCGGTTGAAAGCAAAAAGCGGCAGGGAGCGCCCCGCCCACGCGCATTCCGGCTGACACCCCGAAGGCGAGGAAAGGTGAAACGGTGGATTCTACTGCTACCCGGTGGGACTCAAGCCCGCTGTCCATTCTGCCGATAAGCCGTATGCCTGCCCTTGGGCACGGCCTGCGGGCCGACGACAAACAAGTGACAGCTTGAGTTCCATGGACGAAGTGAGAGCAATCAGTGCGGTCAATGGCGGACAGCAGTTGACCGCCGAAGAACTGGCCGAGGTGGCCCGATTGGCCGCGCGCGACCGAGAGGTGCGCCTTCATGAGGCGCAGCATGCCGGCGCCGCGGGCGGCATGGCCGGCGGTATGCAATTCACCTACGAAACCGGTCCGGACGGGAAGCTCTACGCGGTCGCCGGCAAAGTGCAAATCACGGTTATGCCGGGACGGACGCCGGAAGAAACGCTCGCCAAGGCCCGTCAACTCCGCGCCGCCGCCAACGCGCCCGCCGACCCTTCGGGTCAGGATGCCGCGGTGGCCGCGCGCGCTGCCCAGATGGAGGCCCGGGCGCTCCAGCAGATCGCCCAACGAGAAGCGCGGCAGGCCGCGGACGCGGCCGGTCCCCGGCGGCCCACCCAGATTCATGGGTTCGACCGCATCGCCTAAACCGTTTATTCCACACCCGAACGGGCGCGATGCCAAGCGGCGCAGACTTGGAAGTCCGTGCGACGCTTCTTGTCCGGCAACTCCTTGAAACAAACTGAGATGCGCCCGCTGTCGCATCGTCACCAGAATTCAGCTTTGACTCGCCGCAGGTGTTGGCTATCCTCCCCGGCCTTGTTCAAAGGCTTTTATCTATGGCGAAACTGACAGTGCGAGATTTGAATGTGCGGGGCCGGCGCGTCTTTATCCGCGTGGATTACAATGTCCCGCTGGAAGAGAAGAACGGCCAGATGTGCATCACGGATGAAACCCGCATCCGGGAGACGTTGCCCACCCTGCGGTTGCTTATCGAGCAGGGCGGCCGGCTGATTCTCGCCGCCCACTTGGGCCGCCCCAAGGGCCAGCGCGAACCCTCGATGTCACTCCGCCCGGTGGCCGCCCGGCTGGCGGAACTGCTCTGCCGGCCTGTGGCGTTCGTCGAGGATTGCATTGGCGAAAAGGTCGAGCAGACCGCCGCCACGCTGAAGGACGGGGACGTTTTGCTCCTTGAAAACGTCCGGTACTACAACGCGGAAGAGCAAAACGATCCAGCGTTCGCCGAGCAGTTGGCGAAGGTGGCCGACGTGTATGTGAACGACGCCTTTGGCGCCGCGCACCGGGCGCACGCCTCGACGGAAGGTGTGGCGCGCATCGTGGCCAAGCGCGGCGGGCTCTGCGCCGCGGGCTTGCTCATGGAGCGCGAACTCAAGTTTCTGGGCGACGAACTCGAAACCCCGGCCCGCCCGTTCGTGGTCATCCTCGGCGGTGCGAAGGTTTCCGACAAGATCAAGGTCATTGATCGCCTGCTCGACAAGGCGGACACGATCCTCATCGGCGGCGCGATGGCATACACGTTTCGGCTCGCCCAAGGCTACCGGACCGGAAAGTCGCTTGTCGAACCGGACGCCAGAGAGATTGCGAAGTCCGCGCTCGCCAAGGCCCAGGCCAAGAACGTGCAATTCCTGCTGCCCGTGGACGATGTCGTCGCCACCCCCGTCAAAACCGACAAGCTCGACAAGAAGGGCAAACCGGTGATTGATTTCCAGAATCCCAAGGCCAATCCGGACATGAATTGTCCGGAGGACGCCGCAGGGCTCGACATCGGGCCGGCGACGGTGAAGGCCTATTCTGACGTCATCGCGAAGGCGAAGACAATTCTGTGGAACGGTCCGATGGGGTTGTTCGAGAACAAGCAGTTTGCCGCCGGCACAAACGCCGTGGCGCAAGCCGTGGCCAATGCCACGCAGAAGAACGGCGCGAAGAGCATCATCGGCGGTGGCGACAGCGTGAAGGCGCTAAACAAGGCCAAGCTGGGCGACCAAGTGACCTTCATGAGCACCGGCGGCGGCGCAAGCCTCGAATTCTTGGAGGGCGCGGTGTTGCCCGGGGTCGCGGCGCTGACGGACAAATCCTGCTGCTGCTCCTGCGGATAGCCCGCACCTTGCCCTTTGCCTTCGACACTTGACCTCTGACCCTTGACATGAACAAAGAACGCAAGCTGATCATTGCCGGCAACTGGAAGATGAACAAGACCGTCGCCGAGGCGCTCGACCTCGTGCGCGGTCTGAAGCTCGAACTGGCGAGCGTGAAAGAGGTGGACATCGTGGTGTGCCCGCCCTTCACCGCCCTCGGCGAAGTCTCCCGAGCCATTCTTGACTCGAACATTCGGCTCGGGGCGCAGAACATGAGCGAGCACAACGTCGGCGCCTACACGGGCGAGATTGCCGCCGTCATGCTCAAGGAATTCTCCGTGCGCTATGTTATTCTGGGGCACTCCGAGCGCCGTCAATACCAGAAGGAATCCGACGCCCTCATCGCCAAGAAGGCGCTCGCCGTGCATACCGCGGCGCTGAAGCCCATTGTTTGCATTGGCGAAACGCTCGCCGAGCGCGAGGCCGGCGAGACGGAAAAGGTTCTGGAGACCCAGGTGCGCGGCAGCCTCGCCGGGCTGAGCAAGGAGCAAATGGTGGAGACCATCGTCGCCTATGAGCCGGTTTGGGCCATCGGCACGGGCAAGACCGCCAGCGCCGCCCAGGCGCAGGAGGCGCACGCCTTCATTCGCAAGGTGCTCGCCAGCCTTTTCGACGAAACCGTGGCGCGCAAGGTCCGCATCCAATATGGCGGCAGCGTCAAGCCGGCGAACGCGCGGGAACTCATGAGCCTGCCGGACGTGGACGGCGCGCTGGTCGGCGGGGCCGCGCTGGAAGTGCGCAGCTTTGCGGACATTGTCAAAAACTCCATCTAGTCAATTGTTATGGCATTCTTCCTTGGTCTCCTGACCTTTATTTTGGTGTTGGATTGCGTGCTGCTGATCCTCTTGGTGCTGGTGCAGCTTCCCAAGAAGGAGGCGGGCGCGGGTTTGGCGTTTGGGGGCGCTGCCACCGACGCGCTGTTTGGCGCCGGCTCTGGCAACGTGCTCACCAAGATCACGAAGTACGCTGCGGCCGCGTTCTTTGTGCTCGCCATCGGTTTGGGCGTGCTCCAGGGCGCGTTCGGCAAGCGCAACACCGCCGCCGAGTTGCAGCGCGAGTTGGAGAAACTCGGCAAGCAGCCCACCTCCCTGGTGACACCGCCACCTGCGGCGGAGCAACCGGCTCCCGCCGCCGCCCCGGCGCTGAGCAACCTGCTCTCCGCGCCCGCCGGCGCGCCGTCCGCCGCGACCACAAACCCATAGGTTGTCCTCGATTTCCAAACGCCCGCAGCGCGGAAACGCCTGCGGGCGTCGCTTGTTTGGACCGCTTCACCGGGGACCCGCCCGACGGCGACGCGTTGCCAAGATGCGCGTGTGCGTCAGCGTGATTGCCGAAATCCGACCCGGTGGTAAATTCTGCAGGCGAATAAAGGCCAAGACCCAGCGTCGAAGAAACAGACGGATGAAAACGACAATAACCGCAATTCTGGCCACGGGCATGTTGCTCTCGGCGCAAGCCCAGTTGTTCAGTCCAGAATCCCTGCACGGGGCAGCTTGGGGCGGGTTGATTGGTGGGATCGTTGGTGGTGACAGTCACCGGCATGGCCGCCACTACCACCACAGTTTTTCGGGAGAGGGCGCGGCGATTGGGGCGGGCATCGGGCTGCTGGCCGGCGCGTTGGCGGGCGAGGCGCGACGCAGTGCTTACTGCGAATCACCGGGACACCCTTGCGCGCCCGCGCCAACGGTGAGCTTGGGCTACGGCTACACCAGCCACGGGAGTTCCACCTACGTGTATTACGCTCCGAACGCCTATTGCGCGCCGGGCTATTACTACCGCCCCACACGCCCCAATTACGCCATCGGCGGGACGTTGCTGGGCGCCGCCTCCGGGGCATTGATTGGTGCTGGCGACCATCGGGCCGGCGAAGGCGCGGCCATCGGAGCCGCCGCCGGGCTCATCGTGGGCGGCCTCGCGGAAGCGAGCGCCAGGCAACACGAACAACGCGCCGCCGTGGTGGCGTCAGCCACGCCAGCGCCAGCCAACCAAACCGCAGCCGCGCCGGAAACTCAGCCCGCTCCGCTCCCACAAATGACTTCGCAACCCTGCGCGAATTCAACCTATTACTGGACGCCGCGCCCGCAAATCCCGGATGCCCCGCGCGTCCCGGATGCGCCGACTTTCTGAAACTCGGAATTCGAATGTCGAAGCCCGAACGAAATCCGAAAACCGAAGCCCGCAACCTCAAGGGATCACCGGTTTTGGCGCGCCCCATCTTCCGGGTGTTGGCCCGAGGTGACCTGCGTTCGGAATCACCACCCGCTCAGCGTTTCTTTGGTTTTCGGGCTTCGGGTTTCCTTCGGATTTCGGGCTTCGGATTTCGGATTTGACCGCCAACCAAATACCGCAACATGAAACAAAGCATCTCCAAATTCACGAGCACACTCACCACCTTCACCGCGCTTGCGCTGGTCGCGGGCTGCGCCTCCCGCGGCGTGCAGAATCCCTCCGGCACGGGCGTCACACGCCTGAACGCCGACGAACAGGGCTTCGTCGCCGGCACGGGCATCGAGTCACAGGACCTCGTGGCCGTGGCCGACAAAATGGCACGCAGCATCCTCGCCATCCCCCAGATCGCCAACGCGCCCACGCCGCCGGTCATCGTGCTCGATCCGGTCGAGAACAAGACGCGCTTCCCGATCAACAAGGACATCTTCCTGACGCGCATCCGGGCGCAACTCAACTCGAAGACGTTCGGCAAGGTGCAGTTCCTGGCGCGCGAGCGCATGGCGGCGCTGGAGAAGGAGCGTAACCTCAAGCGCGAGGGCGCGGTCACGGCCAGCACCGATTCGAAGGTGCAGGAGTTCAAGGGCGCGGATTATTTCCTGACCGGTTCGCTGGAGGGTCTCTCCACGCGCACCTCCAAGGGCACGAGCGACTACATCCTCTACTCGTTCCACCTGATTGACGCGCGGACCAGCGTGATCGTCTGGGAAGACATGGCCGAGATCAAGAAGCAGGGACTGGAGGACGCGGCGTATCGGTAAAGGCAGCCAGTCATTGGTGTTGGCACTTTCCCATTCAAGGGCTTCAACTGCCTGCTCTGACGGTGGCAAGCCGTTCTGCATGAACACCGAAACGCCCAAACGCCCAAACGTCCAGACGTCAAGAACAGCAGGCTTTTGGAGCGTTGCGTCTTTGCGCCTTTGCGCCTTTGCGTTGGACTTGTCAGCCCTACTCGCGGTGTTCGCCTTCTCCGGCTGCGCCACCATGCCGACGCCGAAGGTCGCGATGACTGGCGACGTCCTTGTGGACGGCCCCAAGATGGCTGCTGAAGGTCCGCCGCGTGACCGCGTGCTCTGGCAGTACCGCACCGCCGCCGCCGCCATGCGTCAGGGCAAGTTCGCCGAGGCCAAGCCGCTGCTCGACGACGCGTTGCGGACGCTCCAAGGCATCTTCGGCCCGGACGCCGAGGCGCGGAAGTCGCGCAGCGTGTTCTCCCGTGAGGCCCGCAAGACGTTCATTGGCGAGCCCTATGAGCGCAGCATGGCCTATATCTATCGCGGCGTTCTTTACTGGATGGACGGCGAGTTGGACAACGCCCGCGCCTGTTTCCGCAGCGCGCAGTTCGAGGACAGCGACACGGAGAACAAGGAGTATGCCGGTGACTGGGTGTTGCCGGACTACCTCGAAGCCCTGGCCACGGCGAAGCTTGGCGGTGACGGCACGGATGCGTTCAAGCGCGCGCAAACCAGCGTGAAGAACGCCACGCTGCCGCCACTCGATCCGGGAGTGAACACGCTCTTCTTCGTGGAGTTCGGCCCCGGTCCGGCGAAATACGCCACCGGCGAATACAGCCAGGAACTGCGCTTCCGCATCGCCACCTCGCCGGTTCGCTCCGCCTTGCTCAAGGTGAACACTTTGAACATCCCCATCGCGCCGGTGGACGACGTGGGGTTCCAAGCTACGACGCGCGGCGGGCGCCTGATGGATCACATCCTGGCGAACAAGGCGGTGTTCAAATCCACCACGGACACGGCCGGCAATGCCGCCATCATGAGCGGCGCAATTCTCGCCGGCACCGGCCACCGCAGCGGGACGGCCGCGGACGAAATCGGCGCGGGGCTGATGGTTGCAGGCTTGGTGAGCAAGCTCATCTCGGCCGCCGCCACGCCCGAGGCGGACACGCGGGCTTGGGACAACCTCCCGCAGTTTATTACCTTTGCCCAGTTGGCGCTGCCCGCCGGTCCGCACACGGCCACTATCGAGTTCATCGGCCAGGACGGCAAGCCGGTAGCCAACCTGACCAAGACCATCACCTTCACCGTGCCCCACGGCGGTCCGGACAAGGTCATTTTCGTCAGTGACACTTCAACCACACCACAAACGCAATGAAACAGATCATCATCCCCTCGCTTCTGCTTGCCGCCGCCGGACTGCTGGCGGTCGGTTGCAGCACCTATGACAAAGGCCCGTACTTGCCCCAAGGCTCGAAGACCCCGGCCTACGAAAGCACCGAACCCACCGTGCTGCTGGACCCCGGCGTGCGGCGGTCCATCACCACGACCGGCCACCCGTTCGCGCAACTGTTGCCGGACGGGCGGATGGAAGTGACCGTCCAACTGCGCAATCGTGAGAACCGGCGGATCGAAGTGCAGGCCAATTGCGTTTTCAAAGACGTGAATGGCATCAGCACCGGAGACGAGACGCCTTTCCAAACCGTGATCCTGACCGAGAACGCCACCGAGCAGGTGAAATTCACCTCGATCAACGACAAGGCAAAGCGGTTCACCATCCGGGTGCGGCAGGCGCGGTAGTCAGTCCGGTTGCCAAGCCGGAAGATTGCGCCAAACCGGGCAGCCGTACCCCTTGGGGTCTTGGAAAAGAAGACCGGGCACAAGGCCCGGTCTTCCTGTCTGCTGATTATAGTTTTCTTGCCCGTTACGGCGAGGTGATCACCACGGCATAGTACTGCTGCAGCGCCGGGGCGCTATCTTCAATTACCTTTGTTGTTCCATCTCCGAGGATGGTTGTTAGCGTGGCCCAAGTGGACAGCGGCGCGGCAATGTCTGCGCTGTGGATAATTTTGTAGGTTACGCCCGGTGCCGTGGCGAGTGACATGCTGAACTTGCCGTTGGCGTAAGTTGGCACCGTCAGCGTTGGTTTCCCGATTACAGTGATGGCGGCCGAGGCCGAGTTGTTGGCTGGATTCTCGTCCGTTCCCGCTGAAGCGGCGGTCGCGGTGTTGACAATGCTGCCGGTGGCCTCGGCCGTGGCCGTCAGCGTCAGCACGGTGGACTGGCCGTTGGTCAAGGTGCCTATCGTCCACGTCACCGTGCCGGCGCTGTAAACCGCACTGCCCAAAGTGGCCGTGTTGCCGCTATAGGTCAGCCCTGCGGGCAGCGGATCCGTCACAACCACTGAGTTGGCCGTGCCGGCTCCCTGGTTCACCGCGGTAATGGTGTAGGTCACTGTGCCGCCCTGAGAAACCGAGCCGGGATTGGCGGCCTTGGTCAGTTTTATATCCGCAGCGGGCTGCCCCAACGTGACCGAGTAGCCGCTGAAGATGCCTGTAGCCGTCAGGGCAGCGTCGTGGGCTGTGACCGCGAGGCCCAGGAGGATTGCGCTTGGATAAGCCGCGCTCGGCGTGTAGGTGTGGGCCAGCACCCAGTCCGTGTTGTTGGTCTTGAACAGGGAGATGAACCGATTGCCCTCGCGGACCAACCGCACCCAGGCGTCTGGATACGTCACGGGTCCGGGTTCGCCTTTGGCGGCTGAGTCGCTGTCAGCGATGTCCCGCCACTGGGTTTGCTGAAGGTTGTTCAAGGGCAAGGGCGTCGTGAGAATCATTACGTTCCGGCTGCCCGGAAGATCATTCTCCCGCGCCATGATGCCGGCCTTGCTCCAGACGTTGGCCTGCGTCAATGACTCCACCCGCACTTTGGCATCGAAGTCGCCGGAAACGACTTTGTACACGTACATGAACGCGTCAGCCGTTCCCCAAATGTCCGCCCCGCTCCCCCCAACCTCGATCACGTTGCCATCGCCCGTGAAGGCAGACCCCAAGAACGAGAGGTCCTGCTTGGTGAACCCGAGGACGGTGCCGGAGGCTGAACTCGAAGCCCGTTCGTTGCCGGCGAGGTCTTTCATGGTGTCCACCCGGATCGTGAAGGCCCCGGTGATGGGTGCCGCAAGGTCCAAGTGGACTGTCTTGCCATCGGCACGCCGGGTGGCTCCGATAACGCTGCCGCCGCCAGCGGTGAATACATACCGATTGGGATCCATGGCGATGGACTCGTCCACCACCTCATCAAACACGACACCGACGCTGTTGCCATCGAGACTGCCCACGGAGACGACGGTGGGTGGAACCGTGTCGGGCGTGACAGTAAGGATGGCATTGCTGCTGGTGACGCCGGCACCCGCGTTGGTCACGATGCAGTAATAGACCCCGGCGTCGGAAGGTTGCGGCAGCGGGATGGTCAACACAGGACTTTCCTCGCCGTAGATCAACCCTGCCGGGCCATACCATTGGCAGCGGTAGGGCTCAGGTCCGCCGCTGATGCCCACCGCGAAGG